>JAOZIF010000023.1 GCA_026014495.1 Candidatus Bathyarchaeum sp. | reverse complement strand
TGACGACCTCTTGGCATCAAGAGTAAAGTTATCATCCGCAAACAAAAACTGCTCATAGCCTTCGCTATACAAAAACTCTAACTCCGCCATAACATTCTCAACCGACCGCGGTCTCCAGGCACTCCGAGTAAACTTTCTAATTCCACAAAAACTACAATTGAACGGACACCCACGCGACGAAAGAATAGTAGTAAACTTTTTACTACTAACCTTAACCCCAAAAATCACTGAATCATACTCGACCCCTGCAAGATCCCGATCAGGAAAAGGAAGAGCATCCACATCCTTGTTTAACGGTCTATCAGGATTCGAAACTATTCTACCATTTTTCCTAAACGTTATCCCTTCAACATTGTCTAACTTTTTCCCCTTTTCTAAACACCTAGCAACCTCAAGACTCGTATATTCTCCCTCTCCCCTAACTACAACATCCACAAACGGATACTTCTCCAAAATCCTCTCAGCATTAAACGTTGAATGATGACTCCCAAACACAACCGTAACATTCGGATTTTCCGCTTTAACCCGCTCAGCAATCTTTGGAGCCTCCTTCGCAACACTAAGCAAAACCGAAAACCCTACAATATCTGGATCTTCCTTTTTCACCCAACTAACAGTTTGATCCAAAGAGAAACATTTCGCAGGCTGATCAAGCAAAGAAACCTCAATTCCACCCGCCTTTAAAACCCCTGCACAATACAAAATTCCCAGCGGAGGCCAAGCTGTTGGAACCATATACATAGAATCTGAAGGCGGGTTCGGATTAATAAACGAGAACTTCATTCTTTACCGCGTTTACTCTTTCTATACTTCAAATAAGTTTTGTCGAAATCCCGTAAATGACTAGATGCCAACAGTTTTCTCACAGTCATTTATCGACTGAAAACTATGTTTTGAGACAAACCCTGTAACAAAATATGCAATGTTTGTTTTCTGGCAATTTCTTGTTTTTTTGCAAAAAATGGCGTTTATTGCGCTTTTTATTTGTCTGGTTTGTTGTTATCTCCCAGAAACGCGCAATATGACATACGTCATATTTAAATATTACCTCTGCACCATTATACTTGTTAACAAATGGGGGTAGCATGCTATATGACAAAGCAGATAGCCACAGTCAGATGCCCTGAATGCGGGAGCACAAACCTAGTTTTAGATTCAGAAATGGGAGAACACGTTTGCAGCCGTTGTGGACTAGTCATAGAAGAGAGTATGCCCAGCCAAGAAGCTGAATGGAGAGCATTCACTCCACAAGAAAGAGATTCCAGAGCAAGAACAGGCACCCCAATTAATTATTCACATTACGACAAAGGCCTATCCACCGTCATCCGCGTAGAAAAAGATGCCCTTGGCCGTCCACTATCACCAAAAGTCAAACAGCAAATGTGGCGCCTCAGACGATGGCACACACGCTCAAAAGTACATGCAGCCCAAAGCAGAAACCTCATGTTAGCAATGAGCGAACTCCAACGCCTCTCCGACATACTTCACATGCCATCCTCAGTACATGACATGGCAGCAATAATCTACAGAAAAGCCTTGAACGAAGGCCTAGTTAGAGGAAGAAGCATCGGAGGAATGGTGGCTGGATCATTATACGCCGCAGTTAGATTCACTAAGGTTCCTAGAACTTTGAAAGAAATTTCGGAAGCAAGCCAACGCAGCGCAAAAGAAATTGCACGATCATACAGCGTAATAGTTAGAAACTTGGATATGCGGATGCCAATAGACGATCCATCAGACTACATTACAAAGGTAGCTGAGAACGCTAAAGTATCCAGCGACGTTGAAGGCTTAGCAATCAACTTACTCAGAGAAGCTAAACGGAACTATGCCACCACTGGAAAAGACCCTTCTGGACTAGCAGCTGCAATTCTTTACCTTTCAGCGAAAATGCTAAAAGAGAAAGTAACACAAGCACAGCTTGCCAAAGCGGCAAATGTGACAGAAGTTACCGTTAGAAACAGAAAACGGGACCTGATGAAAAGCCTCAGCCTGACAAAGTCATAGTGCTACGGCACCTGACTGTTATTATTTTTTTGCCTAAAATGTTAACGATAGTGGATGCTATGCTTGTAGCAGTTGTTGGTGTTCAGTGAATCTTTTTTTGTTTTTTGTTGTCTGTCACAAATTTGTCTTTAATGCTTGTACAAAAAGTCTTTAAGGACTATTGTTGAGTCTATGTTATAATAGGAGCGACAGAAAGCGGTGTTAACTTTACAGAGGACTACCGATCCAGAAATGGGTCAAGAACTCTATACCCTCGGCTGTACGCTCCAATTACCTGAAAAGGGTTCAATATCACGGACTAGGAGGCTAAGCTGGATGGACGGAAGTGACAGCGATGACGAAGACCAACATAGCTGCAGCTTTGTCCAAAAAGAAGCTGAAAGCCAGTCTTAGCCAGTCGTTACTATCTTTATCTTTTGATATACTTGGATTGCTGACAGGAACCCTGCTTGTTCTATATTTTGGCGTTTTATCCATTGACCAAGCTCCTTGGGCTGTGCTTTTGTATCCAGGAATTCTTAGTGTCAGAGGTGCTGTAGGCGGTTTATTTAGTGGGCATCTGGGAACTGGATTGCACTTGGGAACAATCAAACCAGTTTTAACAAAAAACACTAAAGATTTTCAAAATCTTTTGTCAGTAATAGTCACATTAACTCTTGTAAGCGGCGTGAGTGTGGGTATTGGAACATGGGTTTTCGGCGTGTTTCTTTGGAACGCCACCCTAATCGATTTTGTTCCCCTGCTTGCTGTGATTATTGCAACTATGGCTTTGTCTGTGGTGTTTATTTCACCTTTAACAATACTGTTTTCAGTGTTTTCGTTTAGGCGCGGTTTGGACCCAGACGTTGTTGTGTATCCTGTGACTTCTCCAGTATCAGATATCATAAACACTAGTTGCTATGTTCTGAGTTTGGCTTTGTTCTTTTTGCTTGGTTCGTTTGGGCGTTACCTGATTTGGATTTTAGACATAGTTTTTGTCTGTTTTGTTGTTTACATTTTTATAAAAAATGTTGGTAACACAGATTTTGTTGGAATAATCAGAGAGTTTCTTTTGACCTTGTTTTTTGTAACTGTAATCGTTAACATTACTGGATCTTTGTTAAATCGAATAAGTGGAAATGCAATTTACCGCGTTTATCCTGCTATAATCGCCACTATTGGTGGAGTCGGCTCAATCATTGGTTCAACTGCTACAACAAAGCTTGCGTTAGGTTTAATCAAACCAACATTTACTTCAATAAAACAACACATAAACGAGATAGGCGGAGCGTGGATTGCTTCGATAATTCTGTTTGTATTCTATGCTGTTCTGTCTTCGTTTATTAGCGGCGCTGCAACGCTAGGCGATTTGGTAACATTCACTGGGCAACTATTAACAACGAATGTGTTTGCTGTTTCGGTAATGGTCATTATCGCTTACGCCGTGGCAATCTTCACTTTTAGACGCGGTTGGAACCCCGATAATTTTGTAATTCCAATAGAAAGCTCACTAGCAGACACAATGACAACCGCAGCTGTCATCATAGCGCTAGCACTTA
Source organism: Candidatus Bathyarchaeum sp. (assembly GCA_026014495.1). Taxonomy (GTDB): domain Archaea; phylum Thermoproteota; class Bathyarchaeia; order Bathyarchaeales; family Bathyarchaeaceae; genus Bathyarchaeum. The sequence goes on along the minus strand of JAOZIF010000023.1, from coordinate 1,224 downwards.
TTGTCTAAACCGTCGCTGTCTAAGATTCTTCTATTGCTTTCTCTTTAATGCCTGATGCCAAGGTCTCAAAATCAGCTTCTCCATCAGCATAACCTGCGGCAATCAAAATGTCGCCTGCTTGAATCGTTGTATTTGGTCGGGGTCGTAGCCACCAGTTGCCTCTTCTGATAACCAGAACCCACATGCCTGTTTCTTCTTGTATTTGGGCTTCCCGAATCTTCTTTCCTACCAATGTGGAAGTTTCTGAAACTGTAACTTTGGTTACTGTTTCTTCGGCTTCTTCTATTACCAATTTCAGAATTGGGTGTGGTTCTAATCCCCTTAGTACGACATCTGCTATTTCCATGGCAGCATCCGCTATTTTTTCGGTAACTACTCCCAAACGTATCAATCCAAGGAAGTCCGTGGATTCTTCTGCTGTAAAGCCGCTGGATAGAACAAGGCGCTCAAACTCTGTGTGGAGATTGTCCATGTGATTTTCTAGTGCTGCCACCTCTTCAGCTAATGCTTGACTGTTGAGAAGCAACGATGAGTATGCGAGGTCAATCATGAGCTCAGAAGTATTTTTCAGAAGCACTAATTTGTCAACGATTTTCTTGAAATGCTCTTCAGTTATGGTCACGTTATCTCTTTCCTTACTCCATCTTTTTCAGTTTACCCGAAGCTATTGCCTTCAGTTCATCGATACCATGAGGCGCCCCTCTAGCAATTAAAACGTCATCTTCCAAAATTTTCTCACTATCTTCTGGGTCTATTGTCCACTCTTTGTGTCGCCGAATAGCTATTACATCAACACCTATCTTTGCGGCTAATTCTAAGTCTCCAAGTTTTTTGTTAACAAGAATTGAATCTGGTTTAACTATCGCTCGTGCAAGCCGCTCTTCAACTTGTTCAAAAGCCTTTCTGACAATGGGGTGAATTCCAATGTTTTTTAGAACAATTGTTGCTATGTCTGCGGCTGCGTCAGAGATTTTGTTTGTGGCTGCGGCTACTGTTGTTACTGCAGTAAGATGTTGGGCGTCTTCTGCATCTCTGGCTGCCAACATAGTGTTCATGTCTATAATGTAATCTAGGTAGTCCACTCGCTTTTCAAGTTCCATAACCTCTTCAGCCAATTCGTTGCTGTTGAAAAGCGCTGCGGAGTATGCGAGGTCAATCATTATCTCTGAAACGTCTTTCATTTCTGTGAGTGCTTCACGAACAGAGATTGGTCTATATTCAATT
>JAOZIF010000181.1 GCA_026014495.1 Candidatus Bathyarchaeum sp. | reverse complement strand
TTCTTGTTTCCATGGGAGCATTAAAAGACAAAACAGAGTCATTTGATATCAAAAAGATGACGCCCAAGCAGGCTGAGCTTTTTCTGAAGTGTTGGGAACATAACATTAACTGGGGAAGAAATCTTATGCAGGAATATTTCTTGACAAAAAGTGGGGTTAAAGGATATAGCTTGAGATTCCTGTTTTCGTATGGCAGCAACCAAGCAACGAAACTAATCCGCAGATGCAAAGAAGAATACAATTACGACCTAGTGACCATGATACAAGACAAAAAAGAAGGAAAAACAACCATGGGACCAGCACCCATACGTTTTGTCTACAAATATCTGCACCAAAACAGGTAAAGGCAAATAAAAGCGCTGGAAACAAGAAAGGTGTTACCAGAATTTTCGTTTTAGTGATTTCTTTTCGGCTTCTGTTATTAATTCAAAGAAGTGGTCTGAAAGATTGTTCTCTTGTTCTAGAACTTGTTCTGCGTCACTGATTTGCAGGTTCCGTGCAGAGAGACACACAGCAGCAGTTTTGCCGTATTTTGAAACCAGTCTAGCTGTTCTTAATGCTTGACTGCTGATTTGCTGTTCGCTTTTTGTCAACTTTTCTCCACGTTTATCAACCAAGGACTGAACCGCAGACTCTTCCACTCTAAGCACTCCCAGCTCGGGAGAACCACATTTAGGACAAACAGGACGGTCAGGCAACTCGCTCAACCTGACCATTTCCAGATAGTCCCAGCATTTAGTGCAAAGAAAGGTTCGAACCTCGGTAAGCAGTCGCGCCTTAGCTGACTCCACTAAAATAAGTTTCATGCGTTCAGGCGGAATCAAGTCGGTTTTCATGCTGGCTTTCTCGATTCCAACTCGTGCAACAGGAGAAGCATCTCCCAAAGTTTCCACCTTTTTCAGCTCAATTGTTTTGTCTCGAACAGCAGCCAAAACACTAATCGCCTGCTCCAAATCCAAGTCTTTCCTAAAAACTTCTTTTAGAGCCTCATCATAGATGGCTGTGTCCTCAAAGCTTTCTAACAGCTTACGGAGGCTTACTTTGCTCAAGTCAACCCACTTTTGTATTGCACCAAACCTTCGGGCAACATGAAACATGCGCCTCTTGAAGAGCCCAGTTTTGACAGTGGAACGGACCATTATGTCCCTGATTTCCAGTTCAGTCATCATTTTCATCGAATCAAACAACTGGAGTATTCTGTCAGAGTTGACGGCTCCCATTGTGTTAACAAAAATACGGTATGGGTCATGCTGAACAACAACACTGTATCCTGTATGGTCAGACAAGATGTGACCAATCAGTTGAGCCAAGGCTCTGTTTGCCAAAGAACCAAAATTAGTTTGCAAAATCACGAAGTCTTCCCAAGCCTCAACCAAAACCCGCTTATCTGTTGGAACTGGATAGCCCTTCTTTACCTGCTCGACAGTTTCGCGAATTGCCCTTTCAATAGTTTCTGGGTCAGCAGGATACTTTGTAGACAATTCTTCGGCGATTCTTGTTGATGTTTTCCCATTTTTGCTCTGCTCTTCCACGAAGCCTCTAATATACCCAACCTCTTGTGCCACAGCAAAAGGAACAGGTATTTCTTCGCCTATCCAGCTTGGAATGGCTCCTGTTGGGTCATCAGTTTGTTTAACATGAATTTGGTCGCCAGAAGCGCTTACAATCTGCCAAGCTTTACCCTGAATAATAAATTTGACACTTGGTTTACCGTACTCGGCAACGAAGGCTTCATCCAGTACACCCACAGCAGAATCATGTTCCGCATCAACAACCAGAAACTTCTTTTCTGCAGGAATCATGGACAGGTTATCAAAGTAGTATTCATACAGCGGCTTTGTGTTTCGGGGCTTAATGACCAGTTTGTCTTCTTCGGAAACCCATGCAAATGGCGGAAAACGACGATTCATGTAGTCTAGAACGTTTTCGATGTCGGCTACTGTGAGGTCAGCATACGGAAAGGCTTTCGCGCAAAGCTCATGAATTTCACTGAAGCTCCACTGTTTCTGTTTCAGCAGTAAACCTGCAATCTGGTGAGCAAGAACATCAAAGGGCTTTGGCGGAACCTCCAGAGGCTCCAGTTCCTCGTTTATTGTTCTGCGAGCTATAACCAATGCTTCAAGGGCATCATCTGAATCCATGGTGATGATGACGCCTTTTGGTATGCGCCCAATCCTGTGTCCACTTCTGCCAATACGCTGAATTAGGCGCGTAACTTGCCGTGGACTCATGTATTGTATCACCATGTCAATATGTCCAATATCTATGCCCAACTCCAAAGAAGAAGTTGCAACAAGACCTCTCAACTCTCCATTCTTTAGCCCCCGCTCTGCAGCTAGTCTACTGGGCTTAGCCAATGAGCCATGATGAATAGAGACAGGAAAGTCCACATCCCAAACCTTGAATCTGCTAGCCAAAACCTCTGAGACAGAACGGGTGTTCGTAAAAAGAAGAACCGACCGGTGGTCCTCAAAGTATCCGCGGATAACACGAAGGCGAGCAGCGACTTCAGGGTGAGTAAACAAAGATGATGCCAATTCATAGTCTTGCTGTGTTGGCTGCGGAAAAAGTATTTTCAAATCAACTTGCCGCGCTAAGGTAACCTGTAATATTTCGACGTCACGCTCAGAGCCAACAAGAAACTGGGCAACATTCATTGGACTACCAATAGTGGCAGACAAGCCAATACGCTGAAATTCCATGCCAGTTACCCAACGTAGACGCTCAAGAGCCAAAGACAACTGACTTCCCCGTTTGCTGTCCGCCATCTCATGAACTTCATCAACTATCACCCAACGCACCGCACTAAGATGCTGTCGCATCAGTCTTCCAGGCAAAATAGCCTGCAATGTTTCAGGCGTAGTAATCAACATGTCTGGAGGGCTTCTAGATTGTCTAGTTCGTTCCTTGGCGTCTGTGTCTCCGTGACGGACAGCCAGTTTGACATCAAGATTATTGCACCACCACTCCAACCGCTCAAGCATATCACGATTCAATGCCTTAAGAGGAGTAACATACAAAACTTTGATGCCCCGCCTTCTGTTAGGAGTCCTCAAAAGCATGTCTAGAACAGGAAGAACAGCTGACTCCGTCTTTCCAGTAGCTGTCGGGGATATGAGGAGCACATTTTTGCCCTCAAGAATTTTGGGAATTGCTTTTTCTTGGGTTTCAGTGGGTGTTTTGAAGCCTTTCTGCTCAACCAGCCTGCGGATAGGCTTAACGAATCCCTCGAAAACGTTTCTGGATACCTCTGGCAAAGTTAGAATGCACCAAAGCCGAAGAGGTAAAGCAAAACCGTTTTAAAAAGCATTTTGGCACCATAAACAGATGTTTCAGATTAAAAAAATAGCTATCTAAGGGGTTATCAGGTTCTTCACGGGTAAGAATGAATGACAAATCTTTTATTCATCATAAACAGAAATAGATATGACATTTAATGGAGGAATATATGAATGGCTAAATGTAAAAATTGTGGAGCCGAAGTTGCCAAACCTAGAAAAAGCTGGAAGATGGCAGGTCGTCCAGATAAAGCAGGAAAAAAGACCCAGTTGACAATCGGACTTTTCGACTGCCCCAGTTGCAATAAATCCTTCAAAGTTGTCTTAAACAAACAAAAGATCTGATGCCCCAAGCAAGCCGAGGCCTATGTGCCATCGATCGCAACAGAACTCCAGTTAACAACTGGTAGTAACCCAAGGTAGGAAAACGAAACACAACCAATTTCTGCAGTCCACACTATCCTCCTTTTTTGCTTTTTTAGGCGCTAGGTTTTTATTGGCTGACACAAGAGAAAAACTAAAAACTTCTAATCTTACCGGAGCCAAGAGTCAGCATGAAGCTACCTGAAGTACTCAAACGAGATTATGTGCAAACAATAATAATGATAGCAATTGTGGTTCTTTCTGTCTTAGTTTTTTGGTACGGTTTGGGCTTTGCTTTAGGAACAGACAATCCGATTTTAGCGGTTGCTTCGGGAAGCATGGAGCCTGTGCTGTATAAAGGGGACCTCATAGTTATTGAGGGAATACAAGACGCTGCTGACATCCAGGTTGGGCTTAAAGATTCTGAACAGCCCGGCGACATAATCGTATTTCACAGATATGACGAGTTGATTGTGCACCGAGCAGTTAACGTGTCACTTAATTTAGATGGAACATACAGTTTCATAACATGGGGCGATAACAACAACTGGCCAGATGGACCAACAGTAGACGAAAGCGACATTGTTGGCAGATACCTAGAAATTAAAATCCCATGGCTGGGTAATATTGCCCTGTTTTTTTTGGACTTTGAAGTGAAAGTAGCATTCATTGCTTTATGGATAGCTGTTATCGTAATTGTAGAAGTTGCTCCTTCTGTAAGAAAGAGGCTTAAACGCGAGAATGATGACACAAGCCTTTATAAATAACTCTGCAACAATTTCATGTTGTTTTATAAGGAGGGCTTGAGATACCCGAGGTTGTAGCGTCTATCCGAATAGAAAATGTAGTAGCATCTGCATCGTTAAACCAAAGACTTGACTTGAACGCTATTGTTAAAGGGTATCCCGGAGTTGAGTATCGTCCAGAACAGTTTCCCGGATTGGTTTTTAGGTTAAAAAGACCAAAAACTGCTACCTTAATCTTCAATTCTGGAAAAATGGTTTGCACTGGAGCAAAGTCAGAAAAAGAGTCGAAAAGAGCAGTTATGAAAGTCATTAGGGAACTAAAGAAGAGCGGCATAATTATTGTTGGAAAGCCCGACTTGAAGATACAAAATATTGTTGCTTCAGCGAATCTGGCGGGTTTAATCGACCTTGAACGGTCAGCATATACGCTAGGAAGAACAATGTATGAACCTGAACAGTTTCCGGGGCTCATCTACAGAATGGATGA
>JAOZIF010000067.1 GCA_026014495.1 Candidatus Bathyarchaeum sp. | reverse complement strand
CATACGCAGAAACAGCGATAGGCGTAGATCCTGCTGTCTCTGCTTCAACACCAATAACTCCAGAAGAACCTGACACTGAAGAACCCGTAACAGAAGAGCCTGTAACTGAAGAGCCTGTGACCGAGCCAGAAGAAACTGCAAGTGAATCACTCATAACCACAGAAGTAGCAATAATAGCAGCAGTTGTTGTCGCTGTTTGTATCGGCGTAGTTAGCTTCTACGTGCTTAGAAAGCGAAAATAAGTAAGACTTGACCGAAACGGTTCAAGTCCACTCCTTTTCTTTTTTTTTTGAATCTACAAGCAAAGTAGACTCTAATTTGGTTGCTGTACCTTTTTTGTCAAGTTTGTGCGTGTAACTTTTTTTTGAAAAAAAGCTAGTTTTCAACAATGTACCTCTATTAGTCTCCTAATATGCTCGGTTTTGTTTTATTGGTTCACATAAATATTGACTTTGCTCGCCAAATCATGTGGTTAATCGCGGTTCGCGCCATAATTTTGCTATAAAAGTTGCCTTTTAGTCCTTTTATTGATTGTCTGATAACGTATGTTGGTGAGTAAAAGCTGTTGTAGAATTTGCTTCTTATTTTTGTGATGTCTTCAGATGATAGTAGAGGATTTTCGAAAACTGGTGTTATTGTATCGTATTGGCTCCAGTTGGAAGACATTTTCCATCCGTTGTTTTCAACGGTTTTGCGAAGTTCAGTGCCTGGGTAAGGTGTTGCTACGCATATGTACGCGTCGTCGGGTTGTACTTTTCGGATGAACTCAAGTGTTTGCTTGAATGTGTCTTTTGTTTCTCCTGGATACCCAATAATCAAGGGTACAGCGACAAATAGTCCTGTTTCTTTTGCCCATTTGATTGCCTGCTCGTTTTGCTCAATTGATGTTCTTTTTTTCATGGTGTTGAGCATTTGTTGGCAGCCTGATTCAATTCCAAAGAAAACCTGTTGGCAGTTAGCTTCTTTCATTGTCTGTAACATGTCTTTAGACACTTGGTCAACTCTTGTTTGGCAATCCCATGGAATCTTAATCTTTCGGTTCTTCATTTCTTGACAAATATCAAGTGCTCTTTTTTTGTCAAATGTAAATGTGTCATCGTAAAACGTGAATGCATCTGCTCCATGCACATCTTTTAGCCATTCCAGTTCATCCACTACACTCTTGGGACTTCTTGCACGGAATGCTTTTCCAAACATCCGACTTGTTACACAAAACGAGCATTGGAACGGGCATCCTCGACTGCTTATTATTGGAAGTATTTTTCGTCCAAAAAGCCGATATTTTTCTAACGAGAAGTGTTTGTATGCTGGAAGTGGCAATTCGTCAAGGTTTTGTATGAGGTCTCTGTTAGGTGTACGAACGGTTTGTCCGTTGTTTCTAAATGTTATTCCTTCAATGCTATTGAGCGCTTTTGGGTTGGACACATTTTGTGCTAGTTCTAGTATGGTTTTTTCGCCCTCGCCCCTTACTACTATGTCAATTGCTTGCTCTGTGATTAGTTGTTCATCCATGAATGTGGCGTGGGCTCCTCCTAGAACAACTGTTGCTTCAGGGCAGGCTTCTTTCGCAACCTGTGCAGCTAGAAGAGCAGACTGTATTGTTGGTGTCATAGATGTGATTCCAACAATCTGTGGTTCAAAGCTGGATAATTTTTTTCTTAAATCTTCGTTATCCATGTGTAATGCTGGGCAATCCATCACTGTTACTTCGTGTCCATTCTCTTCAAGAACAGCGGCTAGGTATGCTAATCCAATGGGTAGATAAAGCTGGTGTCTATAGACGCCTTTTAATGTAGGTGGATTTACCAGCGCTATTTTGACTGATTTGTTCGTCATTTTTCATACCCTATTGGAGCTAACCATTAGACTAAACAATTAGAGAATTGCTTTTAAATTGTTGCTTTACAAAAATCTGTTAAGTTATTTGACGTGGCTTTTTGTTAGAGTTTTACGCCTCTTTTTTCTCGGTAAGTTTATTTTTTCCGTTTCCACTACTAACCTAATACGGTATCTCCAACCATCAGTTTGGACCGATTTCAATGAATGTGCTAACAAACGAAAAACTCTGGAATGCAATCCTAAAGCTGCCTCCCGTAAAATGGATGCTGAACACCGCTCTGAAAACTTGTTCAAAATGTAATCACACCCCACTTGAAACTGCGTTAGACAATTATTCTGGCAAGAATCATTCAAACTGCTCATCGTGCAGCATTTACGTTAGAGTCATAGAATTCTGGATAAAATTTATACAAAAATCGTTAGCTGTTGAAAAGAGCCGTGTTTCTAAACTTTTCTCGGACTCTTATGTTAGACGAGCCATAAACAGCATAGTGTATGGATTTGCCGAGTTTGGTTTCAACCGTCCAATACAAGTTCATGCCCCCTTTCTTGTTGTATGGAATTTCACATACAAATGCAACCTCAAATGCAAACACTGCTACTCAGACTCGGGCAGCAGCTCAAAGATGGAACTCTCCACCGAGGAAGCCATGAAAGTTGTGGACCAATTAGCAGATTTTGGTGTAACATCTTTAGCCTTTTCAGGGGGTGAACCCTTGATGAGAAAAGATTTCTTTGAAGTTGCACGTCACGCAGTTGATGCGGGACTGTATGTCTCTTTAGCTACAAATGGAACCTTGCTTAACGAGGAAAACGTTAGAAAACTCAAAGAAATTGGGCTCCATTACGTGGAAGTTAGCCTTGATGGAGCTAACGCTAAAACGCACGATTTCTTCAGGGGAAAAACTGGGGCTTTTGAGCAGACTTTACAGGGATTAAAAAACTGCATGAACAAAGGAATCTGCACATGCATCGCAATAACTGGAACTAAAAATAATCTGACAGAAATTCCTGCAGTTCTTGAAATGGCTGAGAATATGGGAATTGACAGGTTTACGTTATTCAATTTTGTTCCCACAGGTAGAGGCAAAGAGATAGTTGCTGCTGATCCGTCTCCAAAAGAGCGAGAGGAACTTTTACGCTACTTCAATAAACAATTGTCTGAGGACCATAAAATAGCGATACTGAGCACCACGCCTCAACTTGCTCGAGTTGCTTTGCAGTGTCATTCTCCAACCCAAGAGGACATTGTGTTGCCTCTTGCACACATGGAAGCCGCTAAGGTAAGCAAAAGAGCAAAAGCTCTAGCCGACTTTATTGGCGGATGTGGCGCTGGACGATTCTATTGCGCAATCTCTCCAGAAGGTGACGTTCAACCTTGTGTTTTCATGCCACTGGTAGTCGGAAATCTAAAGACTGAACGCATAGAAGACATTTGGTTTAACTCTCCAGTTTTAAATGACCTGCGAGACAGAGCAAAGCTAAAGGGGCGCTGCAGCAAATGTGATTACAAGTTTGTTTGTGGCGGATGCAGAGCAAGAGCCTATGCGTATCATGACGACTATCTTATGTCTGACCCCGGCTGCATCAGAAAATTATCGGAGGGCGACTGACAAATGAAAACGGTAAATATTGGTGTTTTTAAAACCGATGACAGTTTAGAGTCAGCCCTAAAAGAGGCACTAAAAGCTGCTGACTGGGATAGGCATGTTCGCGGTAAGGTTTTCATAAAACCAAATTTGTGCTCTAAATATTACATTCAGGGGGCTGTCACAAACCCTGTTTTACTGTTTCATTTGGTGTGTCTTCTTCGGGACAGAGCTGAAGAAGTTATTGTCGGCGAATCTAACGGCTACAATTACTGTTGCGACGATGCTCTGGCAATGACTGGCGTAAAGAAGGTTGTTGAAAAAGCTGGCGGAACTGCAATCAACTTGTCTAACGACGAAACCGTAAACGTTCAAAGTGACAAAACCTTTTGTTTGAACATTTTTCCATTGCCTAAAACTATTGTAGCCGCGGACTGTGTTATTGACGTTCCAGTTATGAAGACTCACGAGTTCACAACCTACAGTGGCGCCATGAAGAACCTGTTTGGCTGCATACCAAACGATAGACGCATTTTTCTGCATCCTAAATTTGACATGGTTATGCATGATTTGCTAGTTTTGTTAAAACCCAAGCTTGTTGTTATGGACGCTACGTTTGCCATGGAAGGAAACGGACCCAACAGAGGAATTGTCATACCCATGAATCTTATCCTAGCAAGTAGTGATCTTCTTGCCATGGACAAGCTGTGCTGTGAAATAATGGGCATTGACTGGGCTGACATCAGTTACCTAAAGTTTATTGACAAACATTTGCAACGCGAACAAAGCCGGACCCAAATTATAGGCGAAAACATCGAAAATGTGAAACGCCCTTTTCTTCTTCCATATGCTGATTTGGCGGTTCGTACTCAGCGATGGGTTTACAAAAACTATTTTCTTACACGCCTTTGTTTTGGCACACCCTTTTTGAATATGCTACAGGGCTGCCTGAATGTCTACAGGAAAGTCGATACAGAAATCAAAGGAAAAGAGTGGATAGATAAACACTGGGACAACTCTTTGCCCCGTTAAGTTTCCTCTAAAAGCTTGTGATACAAGTCAATTACTTGCTTGGTAATCAGGTTCCAATCAAACTTTTCTTCTATTAACTTTCTTCCATATTCACCCATTTCTTGTGCACGTTTGGGATTCTGCAGCAAAGCTAACACTTTTTGTGTTATCTGTTTTGGGTCTCCGTGGTCTATCAAAAACCCGTTTTCGTTATCTACTAAAAACTCTGGTATTCCTCCAACTTTAGTAGAAATAACTGGAAGCGCACTAGATTGGGCTTCAAGTATGGCGAATGGAAAGTTTTCGTAAATTGCTGGTAGCACAAATATGTCAGATGCAGAGTATAAGTTAGGCAGTTTTTCATCTGGAACATAACCCAGAAACGTCACGTAATCTTCTATATTCAACTCTTTTGCTAGATTTTTCAGGTTTTCTTCTTTTTGCTTGAAGCCTTTTCCTGATATGACAAACTTTACGTTACTTTCTTCTTTAAGGACTGACGGAATTGACTGCAATAAGGTTTCCAGCCCCTTTCGATGATAGAGGCGCCCAACAAAGAGAACTATTTTCTTGTCTTCTTCTAAGCCAAATTCTTTTCGTAGCTCAGCCCTGTTTTGTCGTGGCTTGAATTTTTGTGTGTCAACACCGTTGTAGATTACATGAATCTTATTTTTGTTGATGCCATAAAGGTCTGTTAGCTCATTAACAGTGTATTTGCTCACTGCAATCAGGGCATCTGAACGCTTCATCAAACTTTTTTCGTATTTTCTGAGCACAAAATTGAAGCGAAGCATCGACTTTTCGTTGGGATTTAGCTCTTTGGGGTTGTCTTGTTTTGTTACTATGGCTTCTCCTTTCCATGTTGAGTGAACTGCACAAACAACCTTGGATGAAACGTTTGGTATGGCAAAACTTGGAACCAAAGGAAGGTTAGCGTGTATTATGTCCAAGCCACTTTGTTTGTTCAGTTCTTTTATTTTTTTGGAGGCTGAGCGGGCGAATCGCCAGTATCTGGTTAGGGCGTTTCCTACGCCTTTTATGTAATGGACTTGGATTCCGTTAATTGTTCGCTCAGAGTCTTGCTTGTCTCTGGCTACCACGTGAACGTTATGTCCCATTTTTTGGAGACTATGTGAAAGATAATACACATAAGCTCCTGTTCCGCCTGAAATTGGGAAGTACTCTGGAGTTACAAAGCACACGTTCAATTTTTTCTGTCCTCTCCTCGTGTTAACGCTGTTTGGATTAAAGAGGTTGTTCCTCCTAGTGTCCACCCTAAGGCTCTGGTGAAATAAATTACAACAAGATACATGGCTGTTGGGTCATGAAAAATGTATGAAATTTTTACAGCAGACAACACGTAATGCAGTGTTGTTGCAAGAACAATAGCTAGAAACATCAATGATGGAATCCAATGAAAGCCTGTAACTACACTAACTAGAAGCAATATGCCTGCAACCCCACACAGTATTGGCTGAACATTCATCCACCTGTCCGTTATTTTGTCACCACTAGCCAACTTTGGATGTTTGAAATACAGCTTCCACGTGTTCTGACCATACTTGTACTGCTGCTTGAAGAACGTTCTCAGTGTTGGACGATGAAAATGGTAACATTTTGCTTCAATGTCAAACGCTATCTTGTAGCCCTTCTTGGCTAATCTTGCTCCTATGTCTGTATCATACTGTGTTGGAAGAGCCTCATCAAAGCCTCCAATTTCCATGGTTACCTTCGTTTTCAGTAACAGGTTCATGGTTGCTACTCTTTCAACCGTTTTGGGAAGCCTTTGATACCTGTAATTCAGTTCATAACCTATAACTCTTGGAACCAAACTATCACTGTTCCATGTTTCCACGGTTCCGCTTGCTCCAGCAACCTCTGGGTCATCTAAGTGCCTAACAAGCTTTCTAAGCCAACTTTTTTCCACTTTGGCGTCAGAATCAATTAAGCCTATTACCTCGTTTTCTACATTTTTCAAAACAAGGTTGTAAGCAGCAGCAGGGTTAAGTTGACTATAAACCAGTTTAACTGGATGTGTTTTTGCGATTTCCATTGTTGCGTCTGTTGAACCCCCATCAACCACTATTACTTCAAGTAACTCTTTGGGGTAATCCAGTTCCAGAATCGAGCGAAGGCACTCATCTATTGTCGGTGCGCTGTTAAATGTGGTTACTATTATGCTAACTCCTAAAAGCGGCTCCTTTTCTTGTTTAGGCTCTTTGTTTTTCAACTGGTTGCCCCTTTGGTATTGTTTTGTAACCCACTAATGATACTAACCTATTTTATGATAAATAAGATGCTATTATGGCATAAAGTATTCTTGCGCCATCTCTTATGGGGTCAAGCTTAGAATTTCCTACCGTCCTTTGGTCAAAACTTATGGGCGTTTCCGCAACTCTTGCGCCCATCCGCAATGCTTTAACAAGCATTTCAGACTCAACTTCATAGCCGTGAGAAGTTAACTTCATCTTTTTGATTAATGATGCTCGAATTGCTCTAAAACCAGATTGAGAATCCGAAATATTTACGCCAGTAAGATATCCAGTCATGTTGTTAAACAACCTGTTTCCCATCCTGTTTATTTTCGGAATCTTAGTCTTGTTGTCTTCAGAATTAGCGAATCTTGAACCAACCACAAAATCAGCCCTGTCCTCCATTATGCCCCGTAGAACCAACGGAATCTCTTCTGGCTTGTGAGAACCATCCCCATCCAATGTAACTACAAATTCGCCTTTAGCTTGTCTAAAACCAGAACGGAGCGCAAAACCTTTCCCCTGATGGGCAGCACTTATCACAGTGGCTTTTCGTTCATTTGCTACCTCTGCTGACCTGTCATCTGACCCATCATCAACAACCAAAACTTCGTATAACACTCCCATCTTTTCCAAAGTATCCTTTGTTCGAGTAACTATGCCTCCTACCGTTACTTCCTCATTGAACACTGGAATAATAACAGAAACGAAAAAATTTTCTCGCTCCATGTCTTTGTTACCTTTTGCCATTGTCTCAGAGATGTCCCCTTTCATGAATTAAATAGTTTGCCAACACTTTCATACAAGTGAATGAATGGTTCACTTTTTATATTAAATCAGGTTGTAGTTCTGCATTGTTGTTCACAGCATGAACACTCATGGAGAGACTTAACCAAAGTGAAGCAAACTCTGCTGGAAATCGAAAAAAACATCGCAACAAGAAAAGAAACAGACCGCATCATGTGGTTCTCTATGTGGGCTGTTCTATCGGTAGCAAGTTTTGGAATAGCTTGGTTTCCAATGATATACTACACAATCAAAAGAAGAAACGACCACTTCGCTAGACAAGAAAAACTGGAAACACTAATCCTGAGCAAGCTTAGAAAAACTCGAAATCCACAGAGTGCACCCGAATCTCCAAAAACAGTTAAACTGTCCTCCAGAAATGAGAAAGCCTTGACTCTTTCAACGCTTCTAATTGTTCCAGCCTTTTACCTTTTTTACTCTTTAAAGACTGACCTTCAAAAACACGAAGAGCACGAACACGATTTTTTGCATGAAATACTTGCATTGGCAAAAGATTCTGGAGTGCCTTTGAACATCCAAAGTTACGCGACTACACCCAAATTTGCGATAGGTAAGTATGTTTTTCTTAGTGTTGCAACCTTTGGTTTAGCAGCTGCGTATTGGCTCTATAGAATCTTTAACGACTACAATAATCACTTCAAGATGCAGTGGATAATCGAGGATGAGTTGCTGCGTTTCCTAAAGGAGCTTGATCAAAAATCCAGTTAACGCTCTTGTTTTGGCTGTTAATTTTTATATCTGTCTGAACAATAAAGTCTGAAAACCTAAACAGGAAGGCACATTATGGTAGATGTTTCCAAGCTGGCTAAGAAATCTCTTAGAGACTTAACTCCCTACTTTCACGGCGGAAACGTTTGGGAAATTTCAGAAAAATATGACATTCCTGTAGACCAACTTATTGACTTTAGCATCTCCACCAACCCCCTAGGTGCACCCGAAACTGCACTAAAAACTATCAGCGAACACCTCAACTTGATAAAACATTATCCTGACCCCAATCCTGAATGGCTTCTTAAAATTCTTGCAAAGTCTAATGGCGTAAATCCTAACAATGTGATATTGGGCAACGGCTCCACTGAGTTAATCTACTTGTTCAATGAAGTCTTTCTTGAGGATGGATACGAGGCTGTTATTCCTGTCCCATCATTTAGTGAATACAAAGCAGCAATAGAACGATTCGGCGGAAACATGACCTTTCTAAAATGTGATTCAGCAAAGAATTTTGAGCTAAACGTCAAAGAACTGGAGCAGTCAATTTCAAAAAAAACTAGAATTATATTTCTTTGTAATCCAAATAGTCCAACTGGAGTGCTTTATGAAAAAGAAGACCTCCTGCACATCATTAGGTTTGCTGCAAAACGCAATGTTCTTGTGTTTCTTGACGAGGATTACATTGACTTTGTTGACGATGCCAAAAGATACTCAATGGCTGAGTACGTTAACGAGTACAACAACCTGTTTGTTCTCAGGTCATTAACAAAATTCTTTGGTTTAGCAGGCGTCAGAATAGGTTTTGGCATAGCCTCACCTGACCTTATTAATGTCCTAAATAATGTAAAAATGCCTTGGAGCGTAAACAGTTTAGCCATGTTTGCGACTGCAGCGGCAGTTAATGACGTCGACTTCATCAAAAACAGTCGTCTTCTTGTTTCAAAGAGCAGAAAAGAAATGATTAAGCTGTTCAAGTCTATTGCTTGGTTGAAGGTACATCATTCTGAAACCAACTTTTTACTAATTGAAGTAACCCAAGGAAAGTTAACTTCAACACACATCAAAGAGGGACTTGCCAAAAAGGGTCTGCTAATAAGAGACTGTAAAGACTTCGACGGATTAAACAACAGATTCTTCAGAGTAACAGTTAGGCGACCAGAAGAAAACAAAAAACTGATAGACGCAATCAAATCTTTAAACAAACAAAAATAGCTCTTTCTTCTTGATTGCCTTGTCGAATCTACTTGGTACGCGATAGATACTCCTGTGCTGCAATCAAATCTTTACGTGAGTTAACTGTGAAGACAGCTTCGGGTTTGCTGCTGACAACAACTTCTTGTTCTTGTTCCTCTAAGATTCTTTGACCATCAATTATGTTGATGCCTGAAACTGCATACATTTTTCCCTCTTGCTCATAAAGCGAAACAGCTGACAAGCCATACTCGCGAAAAGCTTCTTCAGGAATCAGCACAGTTAAAGCGGGTTTGCCTGACTTTTCGTATTTGCCGATTACTTCATCAAGAAACTTTCCATTAATCAAAGGAAGGTCAGCTGAGATAATAAAAACAGGACACGATATGTTCGCTTTCTTTACTGCTTGTTGCACGTCAACATGGTATCCTTTTCCGTCGGTCTCGATAACCTTTACTGCTGCTTTCTTTGCCTCTTGAGCCGTATTTGGACTGTAAGCGGTTACCGCTACGTAAATATCTGCAATTCTTTTGGACTCCTTGACGGCGTCAATAACTCTTCTTATGAGCGGTTTGCCATCGAATTGTGCCATAGGTTTTTCAGTGTCTCCACTAAAACGGGTTCCTTTTCCTCCCGCCATAATCAACGCTACCACTTGCATCACAAAATCACCAACACAAACAATGCAACCATTCGGGCAATCTCATTAGTGGCGCCAAAAATATCTCCATTTACTCCTCCAAAAACCTGCTTGCCCACAACTATCATGACGCTACCTACCAGCATTCCAGCAACTACGGCAAAAACACCCGTTAAACCAAATAATGCAACGCTAACGACAAGTGAAATACCTAACGAAATAGCGTATAGCCCATGTTTTTTCCTAATTGAATCAATGAAGCTTCTTCCTTTTTCCCACCTGTTTTCATAGAACTTGGGCGGTGGGGACGTGCCTTGCCACCCAGTAGTAACCATTGCTAATTTAGCTGAAACCTCTGCAACTATGAGCGCTTGGATTATTACATCCGTTTTTGTCAGGAAGATAAGTAAAAACGTGAAGAACGAAACAGCCAGAGCAAGAAAGGCTCCTGTTCGTGTAACCGTCCATACGTGAGCAATGTCCACTTTATCTTCAAGGGACGCTTTTCTCATGCCTAAAGCGTTACCAACATCAACTAAGCCGTCTGTGTGCTGAAGCCCTATAATCACAAGTATGAACGCGATAATCATGGCGCTTGCAAGCCCCTTGGCTGCAAACTGGAAAAAAGCTTCGTAAGAACCTGAAAAAACAATGTTGTTTATGGCGCCAAAAAGAGAGAACAAAACAGTGTTTGCGAATCGGGCATATGCTCCGACAAGGACTCCTATAATAATACCTATCACTGGAAACAGGAACATGAACTTGGCAGAAATATCCAAAAAACTTTCATCCATCTTCACAGGGATGGCTGTAAGAAAAGCCATCAAGCCCCTAAAGACTTTTAGCGCGTTCAACATCAACCCCCGCTAATAACATCACGAACTGTTTTCTTGTGGTCTAGAGAACTCCCAGCAGACATTATATCTCCATATGTCGCCCAACTTTGTTAACCTTATTTCCTGTTCATCAATCTCAATTAGCCCCTTCTTTTCCAGTTTGTTGATTGTTGCTTCAAAAGCTTCTTCTGGAAGTTTTCCAAAACGCACCTTGAACTCTTGCTTATTGACGGGCAAACGGATATACAGACGCATCATCATCTTTCCCATCTCATCATCCGTGGACATCACTGAAAGTTTTGATATCGGAAACTCTCCGTTGTTAATCTTTTCAATATATGCTTCGGAAGGCGCGATGTCTACATACGAGAATTTTCCCAAGTTTCCCATAAAAAAGCCTGCACCTGTGCCCAGAACCTCCATGCATGGTTCTTGGAAGTCTTCTGGTATCCTCGAAAACCGGTTGTGACATGTCTTTTCATATCCTGCCGCCTTGAAAACACTATTTGCTTCAAGGTACATCTGTGTTTCAGCTCCTTGGTCAGCTCTAGGCGGTAAATCACCAGACTGCAGCTGTTGAGCCAACTTAGTTCCAGGATAAACTTCTAACGCATAACAATCCGCGCTTTCAACATCCAATTCTAGGGCTCTTTGTATGTCGCTGCCCCAGACTTTTAGGCTCTGTCCAGGAAGATTATACATCAAATCGATGCTTACGCGAAGTCCCAGCTTATGTGCTGTTTTAATCATTTCTTCTGCATTTCTTGCTTTATCTCGCAGATTGACTAATCTTCGTATGTTATCATCAAAGGTTTGCACACCTAAATCCAGCTGGTCAACACCATATTCTGAAAGTGCCTTGAGTTTGTTGTAGTCAAAATCGTGAGTGCATCCTGTCACTTTGATTTCTCGGTCCTTACTTATGTCAAAGTTTTTTTCACAAAACGATAACAGACCAATTGTCTGATCGGTGGACATTATGCTTGGGGTTCCACCTGCCAAGTATACCTCGGAAAACTCGCTTGTCTTAATGTATTTTGTTTTTGCATACCTACTTAACGATTTTTTTAGAGCCTCAAGGTAGTTTCCCATTTTGTTTTTAGAAATCAGTTCTGTGGGAAAATAACAAAAGTTGCACTTTAGCGTGCAGAAAGGTATCCATGGTTGTAGTTCCTTTCTGTCGTTGCTGGTGTTCTCTGTCGCTAGCATATCCATGAATTCTTGGAGCGATTCTGGCGACGCTTTGGGATAATCTCGGTACGTGTAAGGTGGCCAGTGCATTGCTTTTTCGTAAACAACCGAAGTTTCAGCGTATTTAGTTGTCATTCTTTTGCGATTTCTCCGTCCTTTTCCTTTTTAACCAATAATCCTAGTTTTATTGCCCACAAATTTTGTAGACTAATTATACTCCGTATGGGAATCCTAGTTGATGTCTCTTGGAGTGTTTTCCTGTTTTAATGTTTTGCAACATTTAAAATCTTCTGCTAATCGTCTTGGTACCAAAACAGAATCTGTTCTTTTTAGTTGACGGTTGTAACACCTGCGCTTGGACAGAAACTTTATATAGAATTTTGTGTCAAACCCGTTTCTCTAACAGTTATACACGATGAGTACTTGTGGTGAAATAATTTGATTTACTTTGCAATTGGTTTTGTTGTGCTCTTTGTTTTAATGCTGCTTGTTGGCATCAATGACCCTACTGGAGGAACAAGTATGAAAGGCTGGTGTTACCAGTATCTGGTTGTAGCGCTAGTCTTTGATGCGCTTGCAATTTTTGCTCTGTTTTACCAAAGTGAACTACTTACTGAGTTATTGCTTGGCGTCGCCGCAGGCTCTGCAACTGTGTTAGGCATCCACGTGGCACATCACATAAAAGAAGAGAACGAAGGACACGGACACTAGGTTGAATCTTCAAAGGGCATCTTTTGTGCCCTTTAAGGAATTGATTTAAGCAGATTCTGTGTTACGTTAGATTGTGTTCTGGAGGTTTTGTTATGAAGCAGTACGATTTAATTTGTATAGGCTCTGGTTCTGCGATTGCTATTGTTGAGGCTATGATTCAAGAGAACCCTAAAGCGAAGGTCGCAGTCATCGACAAAGATGAGCCTGGAGGCATCTGTTTAACAAGGGGCTGTATTCCCTCTAAGCTTCTTTTGTATCCTGCAGAGTTAGTGAAAACAATTGACAAGGCAAAAACGTTTGGAATCGACTATGAACTAAAAAAGGTAGATTTTATCAAAGTCATGGAAAGAATGAGACACAAAATCTACGAGGACATAAACAATATTCGCCAAGGGCTTTCTCAATCAAAACATTTGGATTATTACCCTGAAGCTGCAGAATTTATTGCTCCATACACACTCAAGGTTGGCAAAGAAACAATCACTGCAAAAATGATTATTCTGGGTACAGGATCAAAACCCCTTATCCCGCCAATAAAAGGTATAGACAAAACTGGTTACCTTACAAGCGATTCTGTTCTTAAGATGACTGAACTGCCGGATAGCCTTGTGATTGTGGGTGGCGGTTACGTAGCCGCAGAATATGGTCACTTTTTTTCTTCCATGGGCGCAAAGGTCACAATTGTTGGTAGGCTTCCCGATTTTATCGACGCTGAAGAACCAGAAGTGTCGGCTCTTGCTAAACGCGAACTTGGAAAGTATGTGAAAATCTATACCAACTATGAAGTTCAGGAGACAAAATTGACTTCTCAGAGCAAGAAAAGTGTTGTTGCCACTAATCTACAAACCAACGAAAAACTGGAAATAACTGCAGACGAGATACTGCTAGCCACTGGAAGAAGCTCCTTTTCTGATGTGCTTCATCCCGAAAAAGCTGGAATAAAAACTGACCGTCATGGCTGGATTGTTGTTAACGAGTATTTGGAGACTTCGCAGCCTAATGTTTGGGCTCTTGGAGACGCCAATGGCAAACATCCATTCAAGCATGTAGCCAATCACGAAGCGGCTGTTGTTTACTATAATGCTGTGCTGAAACAAAAAGTGAAGGCTGATTATCATGCAGTGCCCCACGCTGTTTTTACGTATCCCGAGATTGCGTCAGTTGGTTTGGGCGAAAAAGCTGCTATAGAAAAGTATGGCGCAGACAAGGTGCTGATTGGTTTTTACAGATACGAAGATACCGGAAAAGGAGAAGCAATGGATGCAAAAGACTATTTTGTCAAAGTTATCGTGGAAAATGGCAGCACGAAAATTCTTGGAGCCCACATCATAGGACCATATGCATCTGTTCTCATACACGAAATAATACCCTTAATGTACACGCACGAACAGACCGCCAAACCTCTACTTGATAGCATGCACATTCACCCTGCTCTAAGCGAAGTTGTTGAACGCGCCTTTCGTTCCCTTATGCCTCCGGAACATTACCATCATCTACTTGAGCACTACTACAAACTTTAACCAAATGTTTAATGAACGACCTGACCCACAATAGAACAGCTCCTAGTTGTTATCCTAAACAACTAAGAACTGAACTACACAAAATATACCTGACTATTTGTTCTTGACTTTAATTTGTGGTATGCTGAATTTTTTCTCTGTTTGTTTTCGGTAGAACATGTTGTATACGCAGAAAGGTATAATTCGGTTATCTGGAGTTGCGTAGTGAATAACGCAATGATGTGCCCGTTCAACATCGAACGTGTATGGGTCCATGAATGCCATGCCTCCTATCAGTAGCATTCTTCGTCTGATGTACCCTAACGAATCGTATGACGGGTCTGTGTGTATTTGAATCAGTGTTTTTATTGCATTCAAAAGACCTGCTTCTCTTTGCACTTTCTTCCAATCTAAAGAACCAACCGAAGCAAGAAACAGCCTCAAGTAAATCCCGAGTTTGCTAATTTTTTTCTTTTTAATCAGCCCATTTAAGACTTTCAGGTCTGACATGAACTTGTCAAACTTTAAGAAACGGTTGATTGGTGTAAACATGTGTTTTCCTCTTTTGGAAACTAAAATCCAGTTCCAAAGTCCACAGTATGGTGTAGGCGTAAATGGGGGCCATGTTTTTGCTAAGAAGCTGTTCATAACTTTAAGCGGTGGAACCATAACTGAAACAGGAAACATGTCCTCTTCTGTGATCATGCCTCTTGTTTGTTCCTCGATTAGTTGGGCAAGAAGCGAGTTGTCGATTCTGTTTTTTCTAGACGCATACTCCGATGTTCTTCCTGTAAATGACATTGGCTGGAAAACTATTCCTCTTATTATGTCCACATTTTTTGAGGCAAACCTGATGATGTCTCCTATTTCGTTGTCGTTTATGCCACCCTGCACTGTTGGAACCAAAATTATTTCAATGTCATGTTTTCGGCAAAGCTCAACAAGCCGCAGTTTATTTGGGAGCAGTTTTGCATTTCTTAGTTTCTCGTAGGGTTCATCTGTGAGTCCATCAAACTGCAGGTATACTATGTTTAGTCCTGCTTTCTTTAGTTTCCTGACCAGTTCTGGGTCGTTGGACATTCTGATGCCGTTTGTTGCAAGAAGAATCATGAATTTCATGTCATGGGCCATCTTGACGATTTCAACTATGTCGTCACGGACTGTGGGTTCTCCACCCGCAAACATCACTGCTAGCGGAGGCAGGTCCTGATTCTTCAAGAACTTTAGCATGTTATGAATTGTTTCTAGACTTGGTCTATACAGGTCAGGTGGCTTTGATGCGTTTGCAAAACATATTGGACACCTTAGGTCACACTCGTTGGTTACATCGATAACCGCCATGACTGTCGTAGACACGTGGTTTTTGCACTCTGTTACTCCACATCCCATGGGACAGTTGTCTTGAAATGGAGTAGGTGAGGGCTTTTTGTATTCTTCTGCCCTGTGGTAAATGTCTGCTCTAGCCCAGTAAGTATCGTTAACCTTTCCGTGTTCTTTGCACTCTTTTATAATCAAAACTTTTCCGTCTTTTTCCACAACTTGTGCTTTTATCTTTTTTAGGCACACTGGGCAAACGCTGAAAGTTTCCCTAAGAATTTTTTGTTCCTCGTCTTTCACGCTAAAGCCCCCGCGATTAATGCAATTGGTATTAGTATCATTGTTCTGGTCACTAATCTTTCATGTTTCTTTACGGCTTCAATATTTTGGTTTTTTAGCAGGGACACTCCTGAAACAACCAAAATTATGTCCCAAATAACTATTGGAATCAGGTATGCATAACTAACTGCATCTACCAAGTAAGGAATGGGCGAACCCAATACGTTGAGTAAAAAGAAAATTGCTCCAATTTTAGTAGCAAATTCTGTGCCTCTTTTAGCTGCCAAAGTTGTGTAGCCTGCCTTTTTGTCTCCTTCTAAACTTAGTACGTCTCGTAGTACGTTTCCGCCGATGCTGCCCATGCTCATGAACGATAACGAGAATGATGTGATTGTTATTGTTCCATAGATGGCTGCTTCGCCATAAACAAATGATGTTCCTATGAGCAGGCCCATAAGAAAGCTTCCTAAAAAGCCAGCATGTTTCTTTATAACTTTGGAATAAGCAACAAGAAGAATCATGTCCATGAGGGCAATTGCAAAACATAACCAGTTGATTGTTATGGATGCTGCAAGTCCAATTGTGAAAAGGATTACCGCTGTAACAAGGGCTTCCCATGGTGCTAATGTTTGTGAAGGGATTGGTCTGTTCTTTTTTACTATGGCGTCTGATTCTTGGTCAATGTAATCGTTGAAAGCAAAACCGCCAGAGCTAATGCAAATTGCAGATAAAACTACTAACGCTAATGACATAGCGTCAGAAGCTTCTAGCATGCCTCTTCTCAAAGTAATTATTGTTAAAACTGAGAGACCACCAGTCATGAGCCAATATGGCGGTCGAATCAGCATAATAACGGCTTTTAGCCTTTTTTTAAGCGACGCCATTTAAATCGAGCCTAGTATTTTCCTGAGCTTATTAATTTTTTCAGTCCTTCCTTTAAACTAACTTGAGGTTTCCACTGTAGCGTATTTACTGCTTTTCTGTTGTCTGCGAGGGTTATATCCATGTCTCCTTCCCATGCTTGTCCACCTGTGAAAGAAATTTTTACATTCTCAAGTCCAAGAATCTCAATAATCATTTTTCCTAACTCTGCCACGGATGTTGTGGTTCCAGTGCCCACATTAAAGACCTGTCCTGGAGCTGCAGGAGAAATTGCGGCTTTTAGTAAGATGTTTACCATGTCTGATATGTAAACAAAGTCTCTAGATTGTTTTCCTGTGCCTAAAATCTCAAGTTTGTCGGGTGTCTTTCGTAATTTGTTGAGAAAATCGTATATGGCTCCATGACAGTCTGGACCATAAACGTTGAATATGCGGAACATAACAATCTCTAAACCGTAATGTTCTTGGTAAAACCGACAGTAGTTCTCGCCAAGCAACTTTGTTAACCCATAAAATGCAATAGGTTTTGTCGGATACGTTTCAGGTGTCGGTCTTTGCTCTGGGTTGCCATAAACTGCACATGAAGAAGCAAAAAGCACTCTAGCCCCAGCTTTTTTTGCAGCTTCAAGCACATTTACTGTTCCAACAACGTTAATTTCGCAGTCTTCTTGGGGATTTTCCATAGAAAATGGAACACTTGTTTGTGCTGCTAGATGAAAAATAACTTCACAGTTTTTTGTTGCTTTTTCTAGCGCCACTGGGTCTCTGATGTCTTCTTGTACAAAGTTAAGACCTTTGTCTATGAGGTCTTTTATGAAATGCATTTTTCCTGAATACAAGTTGTCGTATGCAGTTACTTTGGCGCCTTGCTCTAAGAGAGTTCTACACAGGTTAGAGCCTATGAAGCCAGCGCCGCCAGTAACAACAACTTCTTTATCATTGAATGTTTTCAAGGCAATTCCTCAATTAATGACTGGAATCTAAGGGGCAACTCATTAGTTAATCTTTCCAATGAACTCAACCTATTCTACATCAGAAAGGGGGGTCACATTGTCCAAAAAACAGTGTTTCATGTACCTTTCTGTTGTTCATTTGCATTTATTGAAGTTGCTTGGGTTGCTTCAACTGAAATGTTAACCCAGTTTCCTGTGTATTGCCAATCGTTTATTGTGTTATTGAATGTCATTAGTTCAAATATTATCCTATTATTTCCCAACTGGTCAATGTTTATTGTTACATTGAACTCCCAAACTTCTTCATCTAAGAGTGTGTTCTCAAAGCTTTGAATTAGCTCTGCTAAACTTTGATTCAGTTGCCCATTTCCATCATCCATCTTAACCTGCACTTGGTACTTCATTGTTGTGTCATTTTGGTTTTCCACGCCAACCCATAACATGAAAGTGCTGTTCTCACCCAAAACCACCGTTTTTGGCAAGTTAGCTGTCTGTTTTTCTGAATCAAGAACATATATCGCAGAAAACGGTTCTGTGGTTGCGGGCGTAAAAAATATCAGATTTACTAAGAGTGCACCTATAATTACAATTGATACCAAAATCGTGAGAATTATTGTTTTTTCTTCATTGTCACCTGACGTAGACTCTGTACCCTGCGAAGTTTTCTTAATTCTCTTTTCCATAAACTTGCTTTGGTGTGTCTTCAACTTACACCATCCCCTGAAAACGGCAAACCCTTCTTTTCATAGTATAAGCCTCTACGAGTTAAACTTACATTTAGGCTTGTCCCAATAAAAGAATTCTGAAGCATCTTTTTGTGGCATATCTCAAAAAAACTGTAAAAAACCTATTCCTTAAGAAAAGTCCAGATGCTAAATTCGTTTTAGTTCTCTACGCAAGAAATTGGTTGTACACTTCTTTTAGTTGACGAACATTTTCTTCCCAACTTAACTTGTTTTGGATACTTTGTTTTGCTGCTTCGCCAATTTCTTTTCCTAGCCCCTCTTTCTCTAACAACTTAGACAGCGCCTCTGCCATTGCCCTTGGATTTCTGGCGGGCACAAGAACCCCGTTTTTCATGTGCGTAACTATTTCTGGTGTTCCTCCAACCCGTGTCGCGACAACTGGCAATCCGCATGACATGGCTTCAAAAAGAACGAGGGGCAGTCCTTCTCCTGATGCAGAAGGTAAAACAAAGTAGTCGGCAGCGTTGTAGTATGTTGATAGCAGTTCGTCTGGAACGAATCCTGCTAACATAATGCTGTTTGCTATTCCAAGCTCTTTTATTCTATCTTCAATAAGTTTTCTGCTTGGACCTTTTCCTGCGACAACAAACAGCACATCATGTTTATCTTTTGCAACAATGTGAGCCGATTCTATCAAGGTGTCTAACCCATTTTTGTAAACTAGCCTTCTTGCACTGAAAACTATTTTTCGTTTTTTGGGCAGCCCAAGCTTTTGTCTGCTTTCTGTTCTGTTTGCTGCACAGAAAAATTTTGTGTCCACACCGTTGTACATTACTGACGTTTTTGTTTTGTCTGCGCCTAATCTTAGAACATATTTTTTTGTTTCATTGCTAACTGTTAGTATGCGGTCCGCGCTTTTCAGAACAGATTTGCCTATGGTCAAGTCATTTATGTTTTCCATTGTGTTTAGCCATGACTTGTAGTCTATCCACGTGTTGTGCTGGGTTACTATGAATGGCTTTTTGTATTTCTTGGCGAGCTTGCCCGCAAGGTATGATGACATGTAAACGTGACCGTGGGCATGAACTAAGTCGCAATTCTTTATGACTTGTGCAAACTGTTTGTAGGCTTGCACTGTAAGAATTGGGTAAGGTACTCCAAATCTTTCGGCAATCTTTAGGCTTGGATATGCAAAAACTCGAATTCCTTTTGCAGGGTGCTTTTGTTGTCCTTTTACTTTGCTTGTTAAAACATCTATCTCGTAGCCTGCATCGGTTAACCGTTTGCACTGTTCATAGGCTACCTTTTCTATGCCTCCCATGTGGGGCGGAAAAAAGTGAGTTACTAGGCATATTCTAGGCATAGGTGCACGGTGGATAACTGCAAATTTAACTATTTCGCACTTTTCATGTGCTTGAGCAAGAGTCTTGTGCCTTAAATTGTTGTTTTGAAAAATGGTCAATGCAAAACATCTAAATTCAACAGACAAAAATAACGTAACAGAGATGTCCACCAAAAACCAAAACGAAGTTCGCATAGGTCTAGAAGTTCACGTCCAACTAACCAGCCTAAAAACTAAGCTATTTTGTGGCTGTTCCTCAGACTATAAGGGCAAAGACCCCAACTCTTTGGTGTGCCCTGTTTGTCTTGGGATACCTGGAGCACTTCCAGTCCTTAACGCGAATTCAGTGGATTATGCTGTTATGGTTGCTTTAGCGCTAAACAGCAAAGTTTCCGAGTGCATGTTCTTTTTCAGAAAAAATTACTACTACCCAGACATGCCCAAAAACTTCCAGATTTCACAGTACGACCAAGCTGGAGGAGTTCCACTTGCTGTGGGCGGATTTCTTGTTATTGATGTTGGCACAAAAAGGAAGAAGGTCCGAATTGGCAGAGTTCATCTTGAAGAGGACCCTGGACGACTTGTTCATCAGGGCGCCATAGACACTTCTCCTTACACTTTAGTTGACTATAACCGTTCAGGAATTGCCCTTCTGGAAATCGTCACCGAACCCGACCTTGATTCTCCCAAGGAGGCAAGAATTTTTCTCCAAAAACTGCGTTCAATCTTGGAGCATTTGGGAATCTTTGCTGGCAGATTAGAAGGCTCAATACGATGTGACGCTAACATTTCTCTTACTGGCGGAACTCGGGTGGAAGTGAAGAACATTTCATCATTCAAAGAGGTGGAACGTGCTTTAAGCTTCGAGATTATGCGCCAAAAAAACTTGGTTAAAAAAGGTCTCTCTGTTAAACACGAAACGAGACACTGGGATGAATCCCGCAGAGTGACCATCTCGTTGCGTATGAAAGAGAAAGAGCACGATTACCGTTATTTTCCTGAACCCGACCTTGTTCCAATAACAATCACAGAAGATTTTGTCGAAAACGTCAAAGAGAAAATGCCTGAGCTGCCTGAAGCTAGAATCAGCCGTTTTGTTGATGCCTATGGTCTGCCACAGTATGACGCTGAAGTTTTGGTTAGCGACAAAGCTTTAGCAGACTTTTTTGAGTGTACAGTGAAGCTTTATGACAAACCAAAGGAGGTCAGTAACTGGATGATGGGCGACCTTCTGCGTAATCTGAATGAAAATAACCTTGTGCTCACTGACTGCAAGATTACTCCTGAGCATCTGGTTGAAATGATCAAGTTAATAGAGGAAGGCGTTATAAGCGGTAAAATCGGCAAACGGGTTCTGCCTGAAATGGTTCTAACTGGAAAGCAGCCCTCTCTTATTATCAAAGAAAAGGGTTTAGTGAAAATATCCTCCAGAGATGCCCTTGAGGGTATTGTGGAGCAAGTTTTCAGTGAACATCCAAGCTGTGTAGAAGACGCACTAGCGGACGAAAATGCGGTTCATTTTCTTGTGGGGCAACTAATGCGGGCAACAAAGGGCAAAGCTGATCCACAGCTAGCTAACCAGCTTATTCATGAGAAATTGGAGTCACTAAAAAAATAGTGCTACGCTCGGAAGAGTTTAACACTTCTTTGCGGTTGTTTTCTCGTTTTTTATTGCCTGTTCTGGTTTTTGTGTGTTTTCAGTTTCATTTTTTGTGTCTGGGTCAAGTATACTTGTCAGCACTTTAAACAGTGAAAGAGCTACTGCTCTCTCGTCTCCGAAACCTGTGGTTGCCCCTAATAAGCAGATGCCTTTCCATCCGCGCCTTTTTGCAAGCCCTAACAGTAGTCCTGTTGAGCCAATTATTTTTCCGTCTCCGTAAATTAGGATTCCTTTGTCTATGTGTTTTTGGGCGAGTTTTGCGGATGTAGCTGATATGTAAATTTCGTTTTCTGTGTTTGTTGTGGCTACTCCGCCCATGGTGACTACGAATTTGGTTCCATGTTTTTGTGCGAAATCCAGTATTTCGTCGCATATATCGTAGTGTGCTAGTGTGTCTTCCATGGTGGGCTGTGAGTCGCCAGTTAATATGATGTAGTGATTTTTTTCGGTTTTAGCTGCGTAGAATTGGTAACGTGGTGGACGGCATGTTCCATCCTTTTTCACGACTACATAGTCTGGAAAGTATGGCGTATATAATTCGGCAAAGACTTTTGCGTCAGTGGATTCTATGAGGTGTCTTGCCGCAATCATTCCTATGTTTCCTAAACCTGTGAGCCCCTCTATCAATATTGGGTCTTTTAGTTGTGGCTCGAATAGTTGTCGGAAATAGGGTTTGTCCATGAGTTCACCATGCAGTTAGTTGATAACGCAGACTATAGTTGTTTCGTAGCTTTTTAGTTAATTGCTGGTTTTTTGGTTTTGTAATCTGTGTTTTGTTCAAAAGTGTACGCAGCCTGTAATGTCAGGTCTTCTCGGAGGGGTGGAGCTGTAATCTGCATTCCAATTGGAAGCCCATCTGTGAATCCGCATGGAACCGATATGGCTGGTAATCCAGCTAGATTTGTTGATACTGTATCCACGTCACTCATGTAAAGTGCTAGTGGATCCTGTATTTTCTCTCCAATTTTGAATGGTGGAAACGGCATGGTGGGACCAATTAGAACATCAAATTTCTTGAAAGCTTCTGTGAAGTTTTCTCGAATCAGAGTTCGAACCTTAAGCGCCTTCAAATAATACTTGTTGTAATATCCCGCTGAAAGAGCATAAGTGCCAAGAATTATTCGGCGTCTTACTTCTGCTCCAAATCCGTCGCGCCTGTTTTTTGAGTAAACTGTTGCCCAGTCTCCATCATCTTTGTCAACTCGGTAACCATACCTTAGGCCGTCGTATCTTGCTAGGTTTGAGCTGGCTTCTGACATTGCTATGATATAGTATGTGGCAAGGGAATGTTCAAGATTTGGAAGCGAAGTTTCCTCGTGGGATGCCCCCCGCTCTTCAAGTTTATGGATTGCATTCCAGACCTGTTTTTCAACAGCCTCGTTTGTGCCCTCGCCAAAGAACTCTTTAGGAACGCCAATCTTGAGTCCCTTTGCGTTGTTTTTTAGGCATTTTGTGTAATCTTTTGGCTCTACGTTCACTGAGGTGCCGTCTTTTGAATCATGTCCAGCAATAACTGACAAAAACAGTGCACAGTCGTAAACGTCTTTTGTCATTGGCCCAATCTGTTCAAGACTGTTTGCGTATGCAATTAATCCGTATCGGCTGACCAATCCGTAGGTTGGTTTTAAGCCAACAACCGAGCAGTAGCTGGCTGGACAACGAATAGAGCCTCCAGTGTCAGTTCCCAGTGCTAACGTGGCTTCGTTTGTGGCGATGCATGCTGCGCTGCCTCCGGATGAGCCTCCGGGAACCCGTGATGTATCCCATGGGTTGCGTGTTGGGCCAAAATAGCTTGTTTCTGTTGAAGACCCCATGGCAAACTCGTCCATGTTTGTCTTCCCAATAATTATTCCGTCCTCTCGTTTAATTCGTTCAATAACCTCTGCGTCGTAGGGAGGAACAAAATTTTGTAGCATCCTAGAAGAACAGGTGGTAAGAATTCCCTGTGTGCAGATTGCGTCTTTCACTGCGATTGCAACGCCTGCTAATTTTCCAACGGGTTTTCCATCGGAGATTTTTCTGTCAATTTCCTTTGCTTTGTTGAGTGCTTCTTCTTCAACAAGGGTAACATAAGCGTTGATTTTGTCTTCTAGTTTGTGGATTGTTTCGAAAACTGCTTGGACGCATTCTTGTGCGGTTACTTCGTTGTCTTGTATTTTTTGTATGGTTTGTTTGGCGGTTAACTCATGTAATTTTGGCATGTTATGTGCTTCCTAAACGATTCTTGGGGCTTTAAAGAATTTTTTCTCTTTTTTTGGAGCGTTTCTGAGGGCTTCTTTTGTGGGCAACGAAGGCTTTGTTTCGTCTTTTCTAGAGACATTGGTTAGGTCTAAAACGTTGTATGTGGGTTCAACGTTTTGTGTGTTTGTTTCGTCAATCTTTTTGAAGTATTCAAGAATTTCGTTGAACTGTTCGGTGAAGAGCGTTTTCTCTTCGTCAGAGAGTTCTATGTGGGCAAGCCAAGCCACGTGTTCAACTTCTTTCTTTGACAGATGCTGTTTTTTCATGTTCACTCCTTCTCGTAACAACTTGAGGTGATATGCAAGCTTCTATATTTCCAAGTCTTATCTGGAATACTTTTAACTCTTCTGCACAATCTGTGGTGTGTGCAGTTTTGTTTATTTGAATTATGTACGGAGAATTCAGAACTGTTTTATTGCTTAGAGTCGGAACGTGAATTGAGCACACGCAACTATTTCAAAAGGTTGAATGTTAGCGTTTCCACCCACACGCCAATTCGCCTTCCTTCTTTTGCGTGTGCTCCTATTCTCATTCTTGTTGTGCTTGGTTTTTAGTTGGTGTGTGTGATTTTTTATTCGTACTCTCGTCTTTTTTTGATGAACATTACAACGCTGACTCCTGCGCAGCCACCAGCGCCGCCTATGATGTAGAGCATGTATTGGTTTAGGAATGTGTCGTTTACTGTGAAGGTGGTTACGCTGCTGTATGTTGTGCTTATTGAGGCGTTACCTGTTATGTTTGCGTGAACGTGCCATAAGCCCATCGTGTCGGGTTTGTAGCTTACCCTGTATGTTCCGTTCATGTTTGTTTGTGTGGTTTGTTTGATGGTTGAGTTGGCGCTGGAGAATGTTAGGTTAACTGTTAGATTCTTTGCTGTCGGGTAGACTGAGCCTATTACGGTGATGTTGTCGCCGATAGTTACGCTTTTGGACGTTATGTTGCATGATATTGCTAGGTTTATTTTTTGGATGGTGAAGTTT
Source organism: Candidatus Bathyarchaeum sp. (assembly GCA_026014495.1). Classification (GTDB taxonomy): domain Archaea; phylum Thermoproteota; class Bathyarchaeia; order Bathyarchaeales; family Bathyarchaeaceae; genus Bathyarchaeum. Next base: position 15,416 of record JAOZIF010000067.1, on the reverse strand, counting down.
TTGGTGTCGCTAGTTGCGTCAAAGTATGTTTCGGTTCCGTTCCATGTTGCCCAAACTAGCCATGTTCCTGTTTTGTTCAGGGCGTATTTGTCACGGAATGTTCCTGTGGCGTCTGTGGTTACTGTTCTTGTTATTGTAGAGTTGTTTGTTGTGTAGTTTAGCATCGTGTTGTTTGTTGTTTCATACTCTAGGCTGGTGACGTTTGATGTGGAACTGTTTGTTATTGAATAAGTTATGGTGACGTTTGTTTCGCCTACTGGGGTTGAGCCTGTTATCGTGATGTTTTCTCCATAGTAAACAGCTGGGCTTGAAACGTCTAAAGTGATGTTTGCTGTTTTTTTCACCCAGTATGTGCCCTGAACTTTTGCAGTGTTTTCGCTTATGTCCCGTGCCAAGACAGTGTAATTGACTGCTGTTCCTGCTGGTTGTCCTGGGATTGTTGCGTTGTATGTGCTGTTTGTTGTTTCAATCATTTCTATTGCAGTGTATGTTGCGCCGTTGTCTTTTGTGTAATTTAGGGTAACTGTTTCTAGGTTAAACTGCTCTTGTACATGGGCGAGTATGGTTGTTGCGTTGTTGGGGTTAACCTTGTCTACATGATTTAGCACGGTTACCTCTGGGGCATCATAGTCTGTTTTTATTATGAAATTTATGTCGCCTTCACCGTTCTCAGCTATAACTACAATGTGGTAGAGCAGGTTTCCTTCAACTGGGGCTGTGAAATTGATTAGCATGTCTTGTCCTGGGTATTCGCAGCTTGCCATTGCGTCGTTGATTCTGATGCCTTCGCTGTCTAGGTTGTATCCGCCGTAGATGTCTGTGGTGTTGCCGTATAATCCCTGTTCCCATGCTAGGGGCACTTCGTTGAGTATGCTGCCTGTTTGTGTTGCTGGATTTGCCATGATGTAAAGTCGGGCTTCGTACATGTCGAGAGTGTCTGGGACTTGCACTTTGATTTGTATGTTGGTGCTTGTTGTGTTGAATTCGTATGCCCAGCTGGTTTGTTCTACTGGCTGGTCGTCTATTTTTCCTTGCATGCTGCGTTGGTACCATGTGTTTGTTTCGATGTGCTCGATTATCATGAATGTTGCTGCTTGGGCGCCGTCGCTTTCTCTTGGGTCATTTATTATTCGGAAGCTGTAGTCGCCGCTTTGTTTTGGGATAAAGTATGGGTGGTCGACTGTTGTGCCTAGGTGTTCGGGTAGTCCTGCGGCTTCTGTGTGGTATGATTCTAGGTTTCCTGCTGGGTCGTAGACGAAGATGTCGTAGTCTGTTTTGTTTGTTTGTGTGGAGCTGTCTATCCAGTCTCCGTAGCAGTAGACTCGGTAAGCTATTCCTTCTTGTAGGGTGTAAACGTATGTCCAGTCTGAGCCTATGGGAATCTGGGATTCGTTAATTTTGATTGGAAGCACAGGCTTGCTTACGTATGTCCAGTCTCCTAGGGTGTACGGGACATTGGGTTTTGCTGATGCAGGGGCTACTAACATAAAGGCTGTTGGCGTTATGGTGGCTGTGACCAATATTAGGCTGATTGTGAATAAACAAAATCCTTTAGTTGACCACCCATTCAACTGTTATTCCTCATTGACTGTTTTTCTTTTTTGAGTCTGATTTTTTGTTGTCAGTGTTGGTGTTGATGGGTAAAAATGGTTATGAAAACACAGTAACTAGCCAGAATATAGATTAATTCATTTTAGCTCTTGAATCCTTTTAGTGTATAATTTGTTTTTGTTTTTTGTGTCAGTTCAAAAAGTTACACACTCTTTTTTTTAAGACAATTTTGTTGACTAAGCGTTGTTGGAGACTAAGATTATGTCCGCAGATGATGAAACCTACGACGAGGAAGAAGAGGAGACTAAGCTTCTTAATGCTGAAGAAGTCACGTTAATTGCAACAAACTTTTTGAAGAGACTTGGAAACAAGCAGGGTCTCAAGCCAATTAAAGCTTCTTTAGAAGAAGAACTCTACATAGTTGAGGTTGGCTTGCTCAAAAAAATTGCCACCGTGCAAATTGACGCCACAACAGAGCAAATAAAAGAATACGAAATCAAAGACAAAGAACAACAAGAAGCCTCTTCATCATTTTTTCCAATAACACCAAAAAACATCATGGTACTAGGCGCAACAGCAGCAGCATCAATCGTCATATCAGCACTATTAGGAATACAATCACTCCTACCTTTCTAGCCTAACTTATCAATTAACCCTCTTTGAATTTCAGCTAGAACACACAAGTGTGAACTTTTTTAGCAAACGTGTGCTGTGCAGAAAATTTCAGAAAAAAAGCTAGTTTTCAACAATGTACCTCTATTTGTATCCTAATATGCCGCACAGAAGTGTGAACAAACTCCAATCAATGACGCAGTATTTCTGTTATGATTGTGATTTTATGAAAAGTAGTTTTCATCAACTACTCCTAATATCTAACAACTTTATATCGTCTTTTTTCCTGTTTTTTCCTCTTTTTCTGTGCATCAGATAGCTCTGCTTTTGGTCCTTTCTTGACTTCAACAGAGTACGGCTTTCCTTGTTTTCTTCCCCAAACATCTTTTTCCTGAACTACAAAATCTCTACCTTTGTGAACTTTTTTAACGTCATGTCCTTGTAGTCTCTGCTCAACTTTGAACGCTATCTCCCCACTTTCTCCCTTTATTTTGTTAATTTTCAAAGTAAATGCTTTTTGTCGTCTATTAAGACCCAAAGAGTCTTCTTTCTTCTTTTTGGGCATTTAATTCCCAATTATTATCTTTAACTCTAAATAAATTTAAAAATATTTGCATTCTGCTCTCATGTTGATAAAAATTCTTTATGTTAATGTTTTTTCTGATTTTTTCCAAAAGTATATGCATGACAAAATCTTGTTAATTGTATATTCTACTTCGGCTTTAGCACCATTTCATTAGTTGTTGTGGTATTTTTGAGAGTGGTAGTATTTTGTCTATGTTGATTGTTTCTGCTGCTGCTTTGGGCATGCCGTATACTGTGCATGTTTGCTCGTTTTGTGCTATTGTTTTTCCGCCCTTCTCTTTGATTGCTTTCATGCCTGAAGCACCGTCTCGTCCCATACCTGTTAAAATTACGCCGATTGTCTGTGACTGGTAAACATTTGCAATGGTCTTCATCATCGGGTCAACCGCTGGTTTCACACCATGCTTAGTTGGTCCACTGTTAAGCTGCACTCGCCCATCCCCCGTAACAGTCATGTGATAGCCTCCCTGCGCAATAATCGCCCGCCCCTGCTTGATTTCATCCCCATCCTGCGCCTCTTTTACCTCAAAACTACAAAGCCTATCCAGCCTCTTTGCAAACAAGCTAGTGAAGCCAACTGGCATATGCTGCACAATAAGTATCGGCGGCGTGTTTTCTGGCAGGTGCACTAGTATCTCTTCTATTGCAGGTGGTCCTCCAGTTGAAGCTCCGATAGTGATGATTTTTTCTGTAATTTGCTGTTTAGTTTTTAGTTGAGCATAAGTTGCGTCTTCGTGTGTAACTATGTTGGCTTTTGCGGCGGTTTTGATTTTATTTACTAACTCGTTTCTGACGGTTTCTATGTCCAAAGATATTTGACCTGAAGGCTTTTGGATGTAATCAACGGCTCCAAGTTTAAGTGCCCTGAAGGTTATTTCGGCTCCTTCTTGTGTAGTGGCACTAAGCATTATTACTGGAATCGGATTTTTTTTCATAACCTCTTTTAGAGTCGTTAACCCATCCATGCGCGGCATGTTAACGTCTAGCGTAATCACGTCTGGTTCTAGTTGTTCAATCCTCTCTAACGCATTTACTCCATCAAATGCTGTACCAACAACAGTCAACTGAGGGTCTGAATCAATCATTTTTGTTATGATTTTTCGCATAAAAGAAGAGTCATCAACAACCAAAACCCGCAAAAACATTCACCATCCATTATGTCTTCATGTTCCGTTAAAAAAAGGGGTAAACAGAGCCAGAACATTTTGTCTATCCCTATTACTTGCTTCACAGTTACGCAGAAGGCATCTGCTCGATCACATGTGGCTTCTTAGACGAAAGCCTTCCATGCTCAGGCAAGTCTTCATCATTGTCAGAGATTATCTTCGTCAAGTCCATAACAACTATGAGCTTTTCGCCTTGCTTTGCAACGCCAACTACATAATTTTCCAGTTTCTTGCTGACTTGAATGTGCCTTTCTATGTCTGCTTCAGCAATTGTTGAAACCTCTGTTACTGTGTCAACCATAACTCCAACCGCTGCTTTACCCATTTCAATGACAATAATTTTTTCACCAGCCCCCTCACCCTCCTCTATGTTCAGACGTTTCCGTAAATCCATCACAGTTATTATCTGACCTCTAAGGTTGGTTACCCCCTCAACGTAGCTGGGCGCTCCTGGAACAGGGGTCACAGCCTGAAAATCCCTGACCTCCCTAACCTGCTCCACAGGCACACCATAGTCTACGTCGCCGACGGTAAAGTTGACTATCTGCACATCTCCAGTCACTGTCATAACACACTGCCTCTACTGCCACATGTCCCTGAACGTTTTTGCCTCAGCCGCAATTTTTTGCGCCAACTCTATAACTTTCCTAACTTCTTCCTGAACCTTTGTAGCCGCAACCGCCACCTCTTCAGTGGCTGCAGTTTGCTCCTCGATACTTGCCGCGGTTTGCTCTGACGCAGACGCAGACTCCTCTGAGAAACTCGCCACCTGCTCAATGACACCCCCAACCTCCTCAAGATATCTAACGCTCTCTTGAACAGCTGTTTCCAAATTCTGAGTTACCCCCAAAATCTTTTGCATAGACGATGCTACCTGCTGTGAACCATTAACCGCCTCGTTAACATTCACGTTCCCCTCAATGGCTGCTTGATCCGCACTCTTTGACATGCTACCCGCCCTTTCTCCAGCTTTTGTTATCGTGTCGATAGATTCAACAGAGGTCTTAGCTGCAGTTCCTGCCTGCCCAGCAAGCTGTTTAACTGCATCAGCTACAACCGCAAAACCGCGCCCTGCCTCTCCTGCTCGGGCAGCTTCTATCGCCGCGTTCAGGGCTAACATGTTGATTTGTCCTGCAATTTGTGAGATATCATCTGCTAATCCAGCCACATCTTTGACTGAAGCATTTACTTCGCCGATTGTTTTTCCAACATCATTTGATGCATCTTTTATTGCACCTAACGATTTTAGTGCCTCTTTTCCGCTTTCACTTGCGACTTGCGCCACTTTGTTAGACTCATTTACGATTTTGTTTACTTCAACTGTGTTTGTGTTAACGTTGGTCATTTTATCCATCAATAATTGAACATTCTTCGCCGTTTCTTGAGCAAGCTTTGACAGACTTTGTGCACCATCAGAAACATTTTGGGACGCTGCCATAACCTGCTCCATCGTGTTACTCAGCCGCTCAGAAGCCTGTGACGATTGAGCACCCATTGCTCCTATACTTTCTGCAGTTTTCAGAACTTCCCCTGAAAGCCCCTCAATATTATTAGCTACAGAAGTACTAACCTCAACCAAGCCCTGTGTGCTCTCCAGCATCCCTTTTAGTTCAGTTATATCCGCAATATACTCTACAGCACCAACAATTTTGCCCTTATCATCAAAAAGCGGAGAACCCGTACACTTGATTTGCATTGTTTCATTGCAGGATGTCTCTGAAGTTGCTGGCTTCTTGCTTTTCATAGCAATCGCACAAACACACTTGGAAGTTTTACAGTCCCCAGTCTTAAAGACATCATGACACTTCTTGCCCACAAGCTTGTCAGCCGTAGACCCCAATATGGTGGCGCCAAAAGAATTAATGTACTTAATATTAAATTCTTCATCAATAGCAATAACCGGAGTTTGCACACCCTCAAGATACTGCATCTGCTGCTTATTTTGCTCCGACTCCCTCTTAAGCGACGTTATGTCAACAACATACTCTATCGCACCACTGATTTTACCTTCATTATCATACGTTGGCGTACCCGTCATCCACAAATTCATCTGATTATCAGACATAGCCTCCGAAGACGCTGATTTTTTGTTTTTCATAGCAATAGCACAAGCACATTTTGCAGTCTTGCAATTTGAAGTCTTGAACAGATCATAACACTTCGTTTTGCGTATAATCTTGCCCGGAGTTGACTTCAGCATTTTTGCGCCATACTCATTAATGTATGTGACATCAAAATCCTTGTTTATCGCAACAACAGCTCCTTGGACACCCTGAAGGTATTGAAGATATCTTGTCGCTGTCGTGTTTAGCATTTTGTATTTAGGCATAGCTCGTTTTTTGCCTCCTTATACCCCAATACAGCAAAAAGAGCCAAGAAAAAACTATTAGATTATGTGCATAACACAATATGACATACAACTTTGAATCTATATCACCGCATTTCGTAAACTCGCATTCTATGTCAAACATGAACCGAAATCATTTTTCTAAAACCATTAAGCATTTACAACTTAAACTTTAAAGAACACAAAAATTGGGAGAGAAAAAAAAGTTCCGTGCGGATTTTTTCTCATTATGCAATGGGCACCTGCTCAACTGTCACTGGTATCTTGGTTGCAGCTTTTTCATGTTCAGGCAAGTCTTCTTTGATGTCCGAGATTATTTTTGCTAGATTCAGAACTACTATGAGCTTTTCTGCTTGTTTTCCAACACCTTCTACATATTTTTCTAATCTGTTAGTAACTCGGATGTCACGTTCTATGTCTGCTTCAGCAATTGTTGAAACCTCTGTTACTGTGTCAACTACAACACCAACGGCTGCTTTACCCATTTCAATGACAATGATTTTTGCACCGCTTCCTTTTCTTTCCTCTATGTTCAAACGTTTCCGTAGGTCCATCACAGTTATTATCTGCCCTCTGAGGTTTGTTACGCCTTCAACATAGGTAGGGGCTCCTGGGACAGGGGTCACGGCTTGCATGTCCCTGACTTCCCTGACCTGCTCTACTGGTACGCCGTAGTTCACTTCACCGATAGTGAATTTAACTATCTGCTGGTCATCAATTTGTGTCATAGGTAATCCCCTTGTTTTACTTTGACAAATCTACTTTACCAAGTTCTTCTCTGAGCTTCTTGACTGCGCCTACAATTTCTTGTGAGAGCTTTATTGCGTTGGAGCCTTCTTCTTGAATCTTCTTTGCTGCAACTGCCACCTCTTCTGTGGATGCAGTTTGCTCCTCTATGCTTGCCGATGTTTCTTCTGATGCGGATGCTGATTCCTCTGCGATGCTTGCCACCTGTTGGATGTTGCTGTTTATGTCCTCAAGACGTTGCACAGCGTTGTCAACGTTTTTGCCTAGATTGTCTGTTATTCCAATGATTTTTCCCATTGAACCTACAACTTGCTGGGCTTCTTTAACTGCTTTTCCGACGAGTTCTCCACCTTTCTCTACTGCTTTGTTTGCGTTGTTCATGCTTGAGGCTGCTTGGTTTCCGCTGCTTGTTACTCCATCAACGGTGTCAATAACATTCTTTGTCGTCTCTCCAGTTTGACCTGCAAGTTGTTTGACTGCATCAGCTACAACTGCAAAACCGCGTCCTGCTTCTCCTGCTCTGGCTGCTTCAATTGCTGCGTTTAATGCAAGCATGTTAACTTGTCCCGCAATGTCGGAGATGTCATTTGTTAATCCACCAATTTTCTTTACTGCGGAGTTTGAATGGGTAATTGACTCGTTAACATCAATAGATGCTCTTTTGATGTCTTCTAGCGATTCAAGTGCCTTGTTTGCGTCTTCGCCCATTCGGGTTGCTAAGTTGTTGGAGTCGCTTGTAACCTTGTTTACTTCGGTTGCGTTATTATTGACCTCTCTTACTATTTTCATTGTTTCTTCTGCGCTTTTAGCCAAGTTCTGCCCAAGTTTTGAAAGGTTCTGCGCTCCATCAGAGACGTTTTGTGATGCTGCTTGAACTTGTTGCATGCTGCTGCTTAGCCTGTCAGTTGCCTGTGCAGCTTGGACTCCCATAGCTCCTATGTTCTCTGCTGACTTTAGCACCTGATCTGAAAGATTTTCAACGGTCTCAGACACTTCGGTGCTAGCTTTAACAACATTTTCTATGGTGGCCATCATCTCTTTGATTTTGGTTATGTCCGCGACAAATTCTAGTGCGCCGACAATTTTGCCATCCTCATCAGTCAACGGTGAACCAGTATACTGGATGTGCATTTTGCCATTAGATACGGTTTCAGAGGTTGCGGGCGACTTTGTTTTCATTGCAACTGCACATGCACATTTGGGTGTATTGCAGTCAGTTGTTTTGAATAGGTCATAGCATTTTTTGCCCGCAATTTTGTCAGTGGTTGTTCCCAGCAGGTTGGCGCCATACTCATTCATGAAAACAACGTTGAAGTCACGGTCAATAGCCATGACTGGGGTCTGTACGCCTTGAAGATATTGTACTTGTTGTGCACTTTTAGCCATCTCGGCTTTCAGCTCTGTTGTGTCTACAACATATTCTACTGCACCAATGACTTTGCCTGAGTTGTCAAAAATCGGTGAAGACGTATACTCTACATTTAATGTTCCGTTAGATATTGTTTCAGAAGATGATGGTTTCTTGGTTTTCATGGCAATGGCACTAGCGCACCTGCTTGTTCTGCAGTCTGTGGTGTTGAATACTTCGTAACATTTTTTCCCAACAAGTTTGTCACTAGTTTTGTTTACTAGTTTTCCACCAGCAGAGTTGACGTAGACTAGGTCATAGTCTTTGTTGATTGCTAATACCGGTGTTTGTACGCCTTCAAGGTATTGAAGGTAGTCAAGGTTTTTTTCTTCGGTTTGTGTTGCTTTCGCCATTAACTTTTCTCTCCATTTCGTATTTTTATAACAAAAAGCCTCGAAAAGTTATTAGATTATGTACATCTGGTATTCGTACGCACAGTTGGACAGTTGATGACGAATAACTTATACGGGAGAAATTAAACTCCAAAAAATGTGCAATCTTTTTTCTAATGAAAGAAAAAACCATTGCTGTAAGCTGTATCGTTTGCTAAAACAAGCTTATTTTAGCCATAATATTTGTTATGCCTTTTTGTAAACCCGACACGCAGGATTTACGTCAACAAATTTGTTGTTTGCCTCGCCAGCCACAAACTCTGTTTTACCCGTTATCAAATAGCCCCCAGTCCGTAACGAGTCATAAAAGTTAGTGTAAATTTGTTGCTGAATATCTCTTGAAAAATATATCATAACATTTCTGCACAAAATCAAATCCAGGTTTCGTCTTATCGGTGGAGTCATCAAATCCTGATCCTCAAAATGGATGGGTTTTTTGACAAACGGTTTCACTTTATACAACTCGCCATCCAGTTCAAAGTATTTACTAAGCAGCTCTTCATCAATGCCCTGAACTGCGCGTCGGTTATATGTTCCACTGCTAGCTTTTGCTAAAGCCGTTTTGTCAAGATCCGAAGCATAGATGGTTACTTGGCACTGTTTTGGTGATTGTTTTAGTACTTCTTGTGTTAGCATCGCTAATGAGTATGGTTCTTCGCCTGTGGCGCATCCAGCACTCCAGATTCTAACCCACTTCTTGGGGGATAAAATCAATTCTGGAAGAAGTTTTTCTTTTAAAAACACGTAAACGTCTGGGTCTCTGAAGAATTTGGTGTAGTTTATGGTGAGGTCGTTAACTAGGCTGCTGAATTCATCTGGGTTTGCTTTTAAGTATTGGATATACTCAGAATATGTGTTTGTCTTTGTTACCATTAGCCTAACTTTGAGTCGTCTTTTCAGGTAAGCTTCACGGTAATACTCAACGTTTACTCCTGTGCCTTTGTGCATTACTTTTTTGAGTTTCTTAAAGTCAGTATCGTCATCGAAATTTTCGCTACAAACTGTTTGTTCCACTGCTGTTTCACCCACACTTCGTCAATCAAGGTCGCCAGCGAAAGATAGCACTTATGAATCGTCACTTAGTATCGGCAATATTTGTTGCAGTCTTTTTCAAACAAAATGTGCTTTGATTTTATTGTCGTAGGTTTTATGTTAGCCATTCTCGACTTTTGTTAATCAGTATTTTTTGTAGTTCCACGCTAGGGAATACTACTATGATTCCTTTTGCTTCGCTGCTGCTTCGTCTGAAAGAGCCGTCAAACACTAAGGCAACTTCAGATGTTAATGCTTGCTTTACAAGAAACGTGTCTAGGACTGCATCGAATGAGCCTTTGACTAGTTGAGGGGGTCGTGGGACCATGTTTGTGTCTGTAAAGTCTGCGATTGCGCTAAGAAAGCCGCCAATCATGATGTTTCCTAGTTCTTCTATTGCGGATGTTTCGGTTTCTGGGTCTAGTTCTTCTAGGGGAACCATTGCCATCATTGCTGCGATTTTTTTTGCTTCTTCAACTTCAAAGAGCAGTAAGATGTCGCAGTCGGCTTCGCCTCTTAGTTGCATGTAGATAACTGCCATGATGTCGTCATGTTTTTCAAAAATTTTTGGCACCAGATGTGGCGGGGAAATGTGCAGTCTAGGTACTTCTACCTGTATTTTTTCGTTAACTACTTCTGAAAGAGCTGTGGTTGCTTTTCCTGCTCCTATGTTTCCTAGTTCTATTAGTATTTCAATGTCTAGCTGGTTTTCACCGTTGTTGGTGTCTTGTATTCTTTTTGGGTATTCGCTTTCGTTAATTGTTTGCGTCATTTTTTTACACCCAGTTTTTTGCTTTTTCAGTTAATACGGACTGTAGTTTTCTGCTTGGGAACAGCATTAGAATTCCGCTTATGTTGCCGTCAGAACGTTTGAAGTATGTGTCAAAGATTATTGCCATGTCTGAATCAAGTAGCTGTTTTATCAGGAAGCTGTCAAGTATCGCGTCGAAGGAATCAGTTGTTCGTTGAGGGGGCGTAGGGAGCAGATTTACGTTAGTGAAGTCGGATAATGCAGTTAAGAATGAGCCAATTACAATGTTTCCCAGCTCTTCTATTGCTGATGCTTCCATTTCTGGGTCTAGTTCTTCCACGGGAATCATAGTCATCATTGCTGCGATTTTTTTTGCCTCTTTTACTTCGAACATTAGTAAGATGTCGCAGTCGGCTTCGCCTGTTAGTTGCATGTATATTGCTGTTGTGGGTACGTCATGTTTTTCGTAGAATTTTGGAACTAGATGTGGCGGTAAGGTGTGGATTTTTGGGACTTGTATTGAAATTTGTTCTTGAAAGATTTCGGATAGTGATGTAGCTGCGTTTCCTGCACCTATGCTTCCTAGTTCTAAAAAGATTTCCAAATCTATACTGTTGTTGGTATCTTTGTTTTGTGTTATGCTTTCGGTCATATTTTTTTAATCTCTCCATTTCCGTTTTTTACACACACTGAGCCATCAGCGATGTTGAATGCCACTCTTCTGCCGTAAGTTCCCCTGACGTCTTCGGCTACCAGTTTGATTCCCTTGTTTGCTAGGGCTTCTTTTACTGCTTCAACGTTTTTCATGCCAATGTTTAGTGTGCTGGAGTTAAGTTTTGGAAACATGTTTGCGCCACCCGCGATTTTGGCGGTTAAGCCACAATTGCTTTTTTCTGCTCTTCGGATGGCGCTGGTTAGGGCTGGCACTGCTGTGTCAGCGTATTTGGAAGGCAGATAGCTGTGTTGAGTTATCTTTGAGCTGGGCAGCATGATGTGAGCTAATCCGCCGCATTTGTTTATTGGGTCGTGGATGCAAATTGCGACACAAGAGCCAACGTTTGTTACTAACGTGACTGGTCTGCTTTCCACTTTCATGTCTGCCATGTCAACTCGTACCTCTGTTATTGCTGAATCGTCAAGTCTTTGGACGCTTGAAGGTAATGACACCTGAGCTGTGAGTGGCGGCTTTGCTGTGAGAGAATCTATGGTCGGTGGTTTGTTCCAGTTAGCGCCTAGCGTGTTGATTGGAAACAGCAGTTGGCAAAGTTGGGTCCACAAAAGGAGGTCCTCAGCAATACTTGGACAGAACTTCTAAGACTTTTTGGGGTTTGAACGGTTTTGTGACGAAATCTTTTGCTCCAGATTTTAGGGCTTCAACAATTAGGCTTTGTTGTCCCATTGAGCTGCACATTACGCACTTTGCGGATGCGTCTTCTGACATGATTTTTTTGAGTGCTTCAATTCCGTCTTTCGCCATTTCTCCTGCAGGCATTACGATGTCCATTAAAACAAGGTCTGGTTTGTGTTGTCGGTATAGTAGTATTGCTTCGTCTCCAGATCCTGCTTCGGCGATTACTTCGTGTCCTGATTGCAGGACGATTCTTTTTAGGACGTTTCTCATGAATGAGGCGTCGTCTGCTATTAGAACTCCTGCCATTGTTATTTCGCTCCAAACCCTTGTTGGTTTGTGGTGTTTTGTGTTAGTCTGTTCATTACGTTTCCACCCGAATTCGATTAGGGGTGTTCAAAGGATAAAAATATTATGTCTTAATATACCAGATTACTGAACGCTACCAAAAAACCCTAACAACAATCAAGTTTAAAACAAAACTAAACCACATACCAGCTAGCCTTGCTCCTAGTTTGCTGCTGCACCCAACTATCACTCACAAAAGACCACTTAAACTTGCCATCCTCAACATACAACACAAGCAAAAGGTCAGAATCATCAAGCTTCGTATAATCTACCAGCACATCATACAGCTTCTGAGAAATCTCAAAATCCAAATTAAGCAACTGCCTGCTCCCAACTCTTTTTGCCCGAAAAACCGCACTGTACTTTTGTTTTTCTTCAGAATACTGAACATTCACCTTATCAACATGATACAGCTTATCATCATACTTCAAAATAACATTACGAGCATTAGCCGACCTAGCCTCCACCTTTCCACCAACCATAACCACACCAACTACCGAAAACCAAACAACAAAACAACCACAATTAAACCATATTTCCATCACAGAAGCATTACAAAAAACAACATAGACACAAATCAATAACTGATGTTTTCATTCTGCAATTAGTTTGTGATTTCATTAAATTATGCCGCTATTTCATAGGCCATTTCCTCATATTGTCGAAAGTTAGATGAGAGTGATTTTGTTTGGAAAGACGGTGTTCATGCTGGAAGGAATGGCAAACAGCATTTCTTGATAAAGAAGTGAACAAAGAATTCCTTGAAATGCTTGAAAAATACTTCCAAACAAAAGTAAATGTTCCAAGAGTTAATATACAAAAAAGACAAGACTTAGAGATAACGAACTTAGGTACATAGAAGATAAAGGCCTTTTTTGGATTGGATTATGGGCAACATCTAATTTGATGTTATATCAAAATTTTTTCCAAGTATTTTGGGACTCAGAAAAAAGACGTAGATGTCTTTAATGTGTTCAAAAACAAACTCAAAAGTATGCTGGGCAAACGTGGGGACATGAAACTGTGAACGTTACATGAAAAGCTTAAGTTCGATACAGAGACTTGAGAACAGGGTGTTTCACCAGAAAGCCTTGAGCTTAACTGCTTTTGGACATATCTGCTAAACATAATTAACACGTTTGATGATTCATCACATTTTATTTCGTGTGCCCTAAAGCTTAACAGCAATTTATTCAATTTAATGAGTTGAGGACATCAATATGAAACTACGTCATACTGTAAAATTATTGATGAAATCTCAATTTTTGCTTCTATTTCTAATTGTCTCAATGGTACTTTCTGCAAATGTTAGCATCATCAGAGCTGAACCCATAACTGAGAAGTATGAAATAATTGCATCTCTCAATGAACCGACACTAGACTCACCGATTTCAATATTTAATTTAAATTTTAGTGTAGAATATGAAATGACCGCAATTATTTGTTCATCACAATTAACCAACCTTACTCTAGTGCAAGGTTATCTCGCACATTATACAGACAGCCAACCAACTGATGTATGGATTAAAGACAATCTGGGAAATGAATACTTTCCCATCATTGATGAAACAAAGATTGAAACCCCTGAAATCAACAACATAACCCTTTTTCCTAATTTTGAGTATAGGGTTACTCTTCATTTTGTTGTGGTAGGTGCAGAATTTGATAATGAGATCAATCATTTTGTTTGGCATTATAACCTAAACACATTATCTAACCCTATGTCCGTCACTTTCAAACTTCCAAAGGCGTATGAGTTTTTTGAATGGCTTAATGGAACAGTGAATGACTCTGATAATCGTCAAACTACTTTTCATTGGAACTTTACTGAAGGTGAACCTGTAAATTGTTTAGTGATATTTGTCCCTTTTTCTCTTGACCGAACTATAACATCAATTGAGATTACTGCAGACATTCCAATTTATAGTGACGATACATCTTTGGAAGAAACCATAAAACTCATTTATAACCTTCCTGTTGAGATTATGATCTGGAATGTAACGATAAACATTCCTGTAAAGATTTCTTTTCCTTTGTATTCAACTCCAGTAAAAGTTAAATCAGTTTTTGATGGTGAAGGTGAATGTGAAGAAATTGAAGGAAAGTTATCAGAATATACATTAATGGACAATGAATTTTTAGGGCAATATTATGAAGATGATGTTAATCGGTGTGTTTGGGTTTTTCCACGTCAGAGCCATCAAAACGAATTAGCCAAATTAGAAGTTGAAGTAACCTTTATTGTTCCAAATATAGCAGTTAAAGGAGAATATGAGATTGAACCTTGGGAACCATATAGAGGGTATACAGGTTTATTATTTAATTTTTCAGAAATAGACTTTTGGAAAATTGACTTAACAGGTAATTTTGAGGTTAAGTTTATTCTTCCGCCAGATGTTGAAATTATCACTTCAAATCCAAATGAAAATATAATTCGTGACGCGGAAGAAAACAGAAAGACGTTATCGTTCGTCTATAATTCTCCAACAAAAATTCCAGAACATGAATGGTTAATAGTTTTTGATAATTTGCCTCTTAGAACATTTACTACAAACCAAATAATTAACATAATTGTGTTGTCGGTTTACGCAGTTTTCTTATTTGGTATAAACAAATTTTTCAATATAAATTTAACAGTGGCAATAGTTGAAATTTTACCCGTTACTGCTTTAACCATTCGGATTGTTGATGACTTGAATAAATTCTTCAATCTCTCCCATCATAATTTGTTTTTCTCAATTTGTATGGTACTAGAAGTGGCACTTTTACTATTGATTATATTTTTATTGATACGCATGTTAACTAATCAGAAAAACGGATTTCTCTCAAAACATATTAGTCAAACCGAACAAAATGATGATGAGCGTGCGCACAAAGATCACAAACGTCGATATCCTAGAGATCCATTTTCTCGATTATCCAATTTAAAAAAAGAATAATAACTTGAAAAATTCTTGAAATCGAATTCTCTCGTTTGTGTGTGAGTTTTTTAGTTTATATTATTTGGTTTTTGTGTATTGTGTGAAGAAGAGTAAATAGAGATAAGAGGAATAGATAGTAAAAAAGAAAAAGACTAAAATTTAACTTTTCTCTCTTATTGTTTCTTCTTGTTTTCTTATACGCACAAAA
>JAOZIF010000038.1:2032-5215 GCA_026014495.1 Candidatus Bathyarchaeum sp. | reverse complement strand
ATATTTTGGAAAAGGAAAGAAATCTGACAATGAGTACTCCCAAATTTATTGGAATTGCTCATGTGGTTCCCAGTCTTCATGTTGAAGCTGCTATGAAGAGCGACAAGGAAGTGGAAAGAGCTGGAATGGAAGTGGCTATGAGATTTGAAATTGGTGAAGGAAGATTTCCAGAAGATGTCTCATCAGAAAACCTCGGTTTTGACATTAGGTCAAGAGACATAGATGGAAAAGTAGTCAGATACATAGAAGTAAAAGCACGAGCAGGAACAGGAGCAGTTGCCCTTTCCCAAAATGAATGGTTCAAAGCACAAAGACTAAACAAAGACTTCTATCTATATGCCATAATGAACGCATGCACAAATAAAAAATCATTATTCATAATTAACGATCCCGTAGCCAATCTAACATCTGTCGAAAGAGTAGAATCAGTAAGATTCATGATTTCAGCCGAAGAGCTGCAAATGAAGGGGTTCCGAATTTAGCCTTGAGGACTAGAAAATGACCGTAACTGAGAAAATTGATAGAAGATTCCTGGAAGAACACTTCCCAGTAAAAGAGGTTAGCGAAGAGTCAGTAAGAGAAAAAGGGATTAGAAGAGGGCACATTTCTACAATTCATATTTGGTGGGCGAGAAGACCCCTTTCTTCATCAAGGGCAGTAAGTTATGCAGCTCTTGTTCCGATTTCAGAAACAAAAGAGCAAAAAAAAATTGCTAAGTTTGTGGCAAAACTATCAAAGTGGGAAAGTATCTCCGATGTTACTGTTATTAACAAAGCAAGAAGTATGATCACAAGATTTTACAAAGGAAATACACCCAAAATATTGGATCCTTTTGCTGGTGGAGGTGCAATACCACTAGAATCCCTTCGGCTCGGCTGTGATACTTACGCAAGTGACTATAATCCAGTTGCAACATTGATCCTAAAGTGCACTCTTGAATATCCCGGCAGGTATAGCGACCAATCAGTAAACCTCGAAAAAAACTTAATCTCTAAAAAAAAGGGAAAGTTACTGGAAGATGTAAAGAAATGGGGAACTTGGGTATTAGATGAGGTGAAAACTGAGATAGCTTCTATGTACCCTTGTGAGAACGGAGGAACTTATCCAATTGGTTATATTTGGGCGAATACAGTTCCTTGTCAAAACCCATCATGCAATGCCGAGATTCCACTTATGCGACAATTTTGGCTTGCGAGGAAGAATAATAGAAAAATCGCGGTATATCCAGAGATTGTTGGAAAGAATATTGAATTTCAAATAGTTGGAACTGGCTATAAGTTAATGCCCAAGAATTTTGATCCAAACAAGGGTATAGTTTCAAGAGCAATAGCAACATGTCCTGTTTGTGGTTCAGTGGTTGATAGCCAAAAAATGCGAAGCCTATTCCAGACGGGAAAATCAGGTCAAAGAATGGTGGTCGTCATTTTACGAAAAAAAACTCCTGGAAAACTTTATCGTGTGGCGAATAAAGAAGATATTGAGATTTTTAACAAAGCAGAATCTCTGCTTGAGAACAAACAAAAGCTATTGACAATGAAATGGGGAATAAATCCCGTCCCTGATGAACCTACACCAGAAGGCAAAGGTAGTGGTGCGGAAAGAGCTTTTTCACTTAGAAATTATGGTATGAACCAGTGGGGTGATCTATTCAATTCTCGACAGAAGTTAACACTTGTTACTTTCGCAGAGAAAGTTCGGCTTTCATATGAAAAAATGGTGAAATCTGGATATGATAAGGAATACGCCAAGGCGATTGTCAGTTACCTGGCTTTGAATCTGAGCAAGATTGTTGATTGGAATAATGTAATAGCAACTTGGCTGTCATATATCGAAAAACTTAGTCATGCTTTCACAAGGCAAGTCCTTCAAATGACTTGGGATTATTGCGAGAATGTACCTATTTACACCACTAGTGGTTCGTGGGGTGTTTCTTTAAACGTCCTCACGAACGGATTGAATGTTTATCCCACAGATATTCCTGGGCGAATAACTGTATCTCAATCTTCGGCTACAGATCTGAACGAATATAACACCAATTTTTTTGATGCAGTATTCACAGATCCACCATATTACGATAATGTTCCTTATTCATTCCTTTCAGATTTTTTCTATGTTTGGCTTAAAAGAACTATTGGACATCTTTATCCTGAACTCTTTTCAACGCCTTTAACCCCAAAATCAAAGGAAATTGTTGCTTACTCTAACCGAGAAGGCGGGTTAGAGGGAGGAAAAAAGTTCTTTGAAGAGATGCTAAATAAATCTTTTAAAGAAATAAATCGGGTATTGAAACCTAATGGAATAGCAGTAATAGTATACGCACACAAGTCAGCTGCTGGATGGGAGACTCTTATAAATTCGTTGTTAGACTCGGGTCTTGTCATAACCGCAGCTTGGCCTATACATACTGAAATGAAAATGCGTTTAAGAGCAATGGAATCTGCAGCGTTAGGTTCATCGATTTACATAGTAGCAAGAAAAATTCAAAAAATAAAGATTGGTCTTTTCAAAGACGTAAAAGAAGAACTTGAAATTTTTCTTAACAAAAAAATGGACATTCTGTGGAAAGAAGGCATATCTGGTGCTGATTTCTTAATTTCAGCAATCGGAGCATCCGTTATGATTTTTGGAAAATATGAAAAAATATTGAGAGAGACCGATTCAATTCGTGCAGACGTAATGCTTGAAGAAGTGAGAAGGATTGTCACCAACTATGCTGTGAAACAGGTCTTGCACAATGGGTTTGCATCTGAAATTTCTAATTTGACAAGATTTTATTTGTTGTGGAGATGGTCGTATGGGGGAGCAACTCTCCCATTTGATGATGCTAGAAAACTTGCTCAGAGCACCATGATTGATCTGTCTCATGAATGGAATAAAACCAACAGTTTCATTAAGAAAAAGAAACAGTTTGTTTCCTTACTTGGTCCTCAAGACAGAGACATAGAAGCCATAACGTCTGTGGATAAGAAGGATTTGATTGATGTTTTACATATGGCATTATTGCTTTGGCAAAAGGGTGATCGCCAAGCATTGGTTGATTTAGTTTCTGAGACTGGTTTTGGCAGCAAAGACTATTTTTACAGAGTTGCTCAAGCTATATCTGAAACTCTTCCTAAGGAGAGCCAAGAAAAGAAGTTGATAGAAGGTTTCTTGGCTGGAAAGGAAAGATTAAGTTCTGAAACA
>JAOZIF010000038.1:0-2022 GCA_026014495.1 Candidatus Bathyarchaeum sp. | reverse complement strand
TCGTGCAAAAGAGGTTGTTTGAATGAGTAATACTGGAAAAATGAGATCGTTCCATACGATAGCTATACCCCACAAGGATGTTCTTGACGGAAATCTAACAATGGATGTATTCGCCGCTGACCTCTGGGAAGTATTCAAAGGACGAGCCCCCGCAGATTACCGTGACCCTGATGCCTTTTTCAATCGCACATACCTAACACAGGGACTCAAAGACCTCCTTAACGTAGTCGAAAAAAGATTCACAGGAAAAGGAGGAGATCCGGTAATTCAGCTTCAGACACCATTTGGTGGCGGAAAAACCCATGCGCTAATTGCTTTATATCATAAGTCAGAAGAATGGAAAGCCAAAAGAGTAGTTATAGTAGGCACTGCTCTTCAACCAGGAGAAACCATCTGGGGAGAAATCGAAAAACAACTAACAGGCAGCATAAACAAGTTTAGCGGCATGGTCTCTCCTGGAAAAGAGGCAATTAGGCAGCTGTTCGAAAACAACCAACCTATGCTCATTCTAATAGACGAACTTCTACAATACATCACAAAAGCATCCGGGATAAAGGTAGAACAATCAACCTTAGCAGCTCAAACAACTGCTTTTATGCAAGAACTTGCCGAGATACCAGGAACACTAAGCAAAACATGCCTGATAGTAACACTCCCTTCGAGTGTTATGGAACACTATGACGAAAATGCAGAAAAAGCATTTCTGAAACTTCAAAAAGTCTCAGGAAGAGTAGAAAAAGTCTACACCCCAGTACAAGACGAAGAAATCACAAAAGTCATCAAACGCCGACTATTCTCTTCCATTAACGAAAATCTAGTAAAAAATAACGTCAAAGAATTCTTAACATACGCCGAAAACGAAGGAATCCTCCCACCTGGAATAGAATTCACTGACTACAGAGACCAGTTTATAGATTCCTTTCCATTCATGCCCGAAGTAGTGGATGTCCTCTACAAAAGATGGGGAAGCCTAACAACATTCCAAAGAACAAGAGGAGTCCTCCGCCTACTAGCATTAGTCATCCATTCCCTAGGAAGCAGCAACAAACCATACATTTCACTAGCAGATTTCGATCTCGACAACAGCGAACTAAGACGAGAACTAGTAAAACACATAGGGAACGAATTCGACAGCGTAATCGCCTCAGACATAACAAGCAGCAACTCAGGCTCCAAAATAGTCGACAGAGAACTAGGCAAAGCCTACCAAGGACTAAAACTAAGTACAAGATCATCAACAGTAATATTCCTATACTCATTTTCTGGCGGACAAGACAGAGGCACATACGTCGGAGAGATAAAACGCTCAGCAACAACAATGGAAAACCCATCTAGCGCAGTTGCTGAAGCCGTAGATAGACTAAAGAAAGAATTGTTCTTTCTCCAAAGCTTGAATGACAAATATTTCTTCTCGAATAAACCTAATCTAAACAGAATTCTCCTCACAAAAATGGAAAATGTAAAAGAGGCACAAATCACTGAGTTGCAACATTCACTAATTGAACAACAAATCTCAGGTAACAAACTCAAAACCATCCTGTGGCCAAAAGAATCAAAAGACATAGCAGAAAGCGAAGAACTAAAGCTCATAATATTCAACCAATCCCTGAAAGGAAACAACCTTCTAGCAAAAATGAAAGACTTCCTAGAAAACAAAGGAGAAACACCACGCGTCTACAGAAACACTCTTTTATTCTTAACAGCACTCGAAAACGAAAGACAGAATTTTGACTTAATCACACGAAGAAGAATAGCCTATGACATGATCCTAAAAGATACGGGAATAAACTTGGCACAAGAAGACCGCAAAAACATTCAAGAAACTCTAAAGAAAGAAGACAATGCCTTGAAAGGACAAGTAAAAATGTTATATCGACTTGTCTATGTCCCAGCAAAAGGAGACACCCTTAAACAAGTCACTTTAGGCATACCAACATACGGGGACAGAAAAAGCCTAGACGAATCAGTCTATGAACAACTTCGAATAGACGGAGAAATCTCAGAAAAATTCTCATCTATAGT
>JAOZIF010000155.1 GCA_026014495.1 Candidatus Bathyarchaeum sp. | reverse complement strand
AACAATGCACTGTTATTAGACTACTAATATGCCGCAAGGATGTGTGAAAAATGGGGTGTCTACAGTCACAAAGTAGCTTAGTTTTTAAGATGCGAACTATAGAAACGCTGTTTTTTGTATGAAATGACCAGAGTCAAGGAAAAATTATATTAACACATTATTTCTAACCCCAGCAAATAATTGGAGAGTGTGTTATGTTTCAAAACGATGAACACCTCGAAATGTTGAATGAGTTGGGGCTCACGTTTTTGCAGGCAACCACTTACCTGACTCTTACCAAGCTCGGAACATCAAATGCAAAAACAATTTGTGACGTTTCAAATATTGCGCGGTCAGAAGTCTACCGCGTGATATCAAAACTTGAAGAAGTGGGTCTGGTAGAAAAAATAATTGGTAACCCAACAATCTACAAAGCTATTCCATTAAAAAAAGGTTACAAAATTTTGCTTCAAAATAAAACACAAAAACACAATAAACTTCAAAAGAAAACACTAGAATTAATCAAGAAAACCAACGAAAGTATCGCCAAGACAACACTTCAAAAGGAAACCAACTCGTTGATTCTTATTTCTTCAAAAAATCTTCTTGAAAGAAACTTCTCCACAGGAGACTGCACCGCTCAAAAGAGTATAGATTATTGTGTTACATGGAGTGGATTGAAAAAACTGTTTTTTCTTGAAAAACCAAAAATGAAAAGTGCCATTAATAGAGGCGTACGAATTCGAATAATCACAGAAAAAAAGGAGAGCGACCACTCATTAGATAAAACTATTCAAGCATTAAAGAAGGCGCCCTTATTTGAGATTAGATATGTCAAGGACTCATTACCGATGGGGACAGCAATCTATGATTGTCAGGAAGTGAATTTCTGTTTAATGACACCTAAAGATGGTAAGTTGCCTAGCATATGGACAAAAAATTTCCAAGTTGTACGTGTAATATCAGATTATTTTGATTACGTTTGGAATCAAAAGACACTGGAATCATGAGGAGCACATATTGTACAAGAACGCCGAACGAAAGGAAATAAGTAACGCACAAAATAATGCAACAACCAGTAGTGCTGGATTTCCAAGCAAACTTTAGCCTGTTCTCAAGAGTCCCATTATGCAGTAGTCGTCTAATCTAGCAAGATAATATTACAAAGCTTTTTGGGTGTTAGATAATTCATGACATTGTAAAAGTAAGCTAAAATTTTGATTAACCATAAACTAGGCATAACCAGTTCAACGCCCAGATTACAATATGATGGTCTATACATATTCCTCACTAGAGTTTTACCACTGTTCATAATTGTGACTCAAATTTTTTGTTAGTACCCATGATACTCACAACATGTTAAGTAGCGTAGGTGATGGAATGGTAACCTCATGGTGAAAAAAATGAAAAATAAAACAACAGTAACTCTATTGATAACAACTTTGATTTGCTTATTGACGACATCGACGTTGGTAAATGCAATTAATTACACATACAATGCAGATACAGATAACACATCTACTACCCCAGAGTATATGTCTGAAAACAATAGTGCAAAATCAGTTGCATCTATTTACGGTAATTTATTGAATGACGAATATGGATGGAGCGACCCTTGGGGCAACACCGCTGAACGAAATGGTTTCAATCCCGGTCCCGCTCCTGATCGTGCTGACGTACTATACCGAACATCTTCCGGACTTTCAATCCCCAAAGTTCTTCTCGGTAGCACAGTTGCAACGGACGTAAACAACCCATATGTTAATACAATTACTCAGGCAGTCATAGCTTTTGACGGACAACTTTTCTGTGGAGGAACCATACGTGTAAACAGTGCAAACACAACTATACGCAATGCTTTGCTTTCTCTTGACCCCTTAACAGGTGAAGTAAACTGGGCATCCATAATCGGTTATGGACCTACAAGTGGCATGACCCTCAGCACATGTATTTTCAAGGTTGACGATACACACATTGCTATTGCAGAGAATTCGATGTTTCTTTCGGGTGGATTATCTATGTGGTCTACTGACGGACGCTTTCTGTGGTACGATAACAGAATTAGTCCAAACAGCGTTTATCGGGCTTCAATTTGCGTTGGAGACCCTGTATACATGATCTATGGAGCACTTAAAGCAACCAATGTTGGCACACGTGCTCACATGATGTGTGCATGGAGCTTAGCAGATCCAGATATTGACAAAGGCAACGGAGGACGTTCAGTTTGGAACTATACAATAGATGAAGCAGGAGATGCTCCGATTATGGCATACGGAGATGGACTGTTGTACATGGGTTCGTATAGCCCCTGTGCAGTTTACGCGTTAAATGCCACAACCGGTGAAAAAGTTTGGGAGTGCTTTACTACGTCTGCAATGGGTTACACTGGTGCATACTCAGATGGAAGGCTGTACGTTGGATGCCAAAGCTGCCAAGAACTTTGCTTGAATGGAACCAATGGTGAAGTTATATGGGTAAACACTGACGGCTTATCAAACAGAGGATTCAATGTCTACTGCATCAACGTTGCATATGGTCGAGTTTACTACCACGACTTAGGATCAGGAAGATCAGGTGCTATGAAATGCTATGACATAAACACTGGAGAAAAACTTTGGGCATCAATAGTTCTTCAAAATATCGGCTATTACACTACAGTAATAGGTGATGGCAAAATTTACGGTATGCAATCCGATGGATCTACAACTACTGGTCGAGAAGCTGACCCGTTAGCGTTTATGTGTTGGGATGCATTCACTGGTGAAGAGTTATGGAGCCTTGAAATGAGTATTTCAATGCCGGTACTTGCTTATGGTTGTCTTTACTTCATACATGATGGTCAATTATGGTGTATCAGTACAGCAGCAGAGAGTTCACAAGATTGGGCTATGTATCGTGGAAATGTTGAAACACCAGGTTTCACTCTTGATTTAGGTCCGACAGATATTAGTAATGGTCCAAAATGGACGTTTACTACTGGTGCTTCAATAATCTCTCAACCAGTTGTTGCAGATGGCAAACTAATCGTTACATCGTGTGACAGATATGTTTACTGTATCGACGCTTACAACGGCAGTTTCATATGGAAATTTGAGACCAATGAAGAAAAAATGACGACTTTCGGTTCTACTCCCGCAATTGCAGATGGTAAAGTCTATATTGCTCCCGAGGATGGCAACTTTTACGTTTTGGATCTAAATACCGGTGATGAATTAAATCGAGTTTCTATGGGTACATACAAATCGGCTGATGTAGGCCCAACAGGACAGGCAAACATACGTTCTTCACCAATAATTTACAACAACAAAGTCTACGTTGGATCATTGCATAACAACAAAACTTACTGCTTAGATTTGGACGGAAATGTAGAATGGGCAACTACGCTCGGCGGCGAAGTTGTCGGTACAGCCGCAATATCTGATGGATATATCTACATTCTAGCATGGGATTCAATGATATACAAACTGAGCATGACGGGCGATATTGTCTTTAGCTTCACAGTTGACACCACAGGAACAGGCTTTTTTGCTTATGCATTCAAAGAATTTGGCTTTACGCCAACAATTGTAGGCGATCGTCTGTGGTTAGGTTGCACTGGACAATTCTTCAGGTGTTACAATATAACCACTGGTGAAGAAATCTATATGACACAACAACCGTATGTAGCAAGCGAACACTCTCACGGTGGTGTAGTGTATGTTCCGGATTGGGCAATAACCACAAAGAACGTTACATCTGGAGAAACATTTGACAATATTGGCGGTACAATCATAGGTCAGGCCGGACCAACTCTAGCGTGTGCAAGGGCAGACAATGGAAGTAACATATGGTCAAATTGGGGTGGTTGGGAAATTTGGGGAACCCCAGTTGTTTCAGGTATTGGTGACAACGCAGTGGCTTACATTGGTTCTGACAGCTACAGCATACAAGTTGTTGATGCGTCTACTGGATTACCTATAAGCTGGTACACAACAGGTGGAAACATCGTAAATGCTCCAGCTATATGGGATGGAAAATTGTATGTAGGCTCATATGACAACAAAATCTATTGCTTCGAAGATCACGCAAATATCGACACAACAATTAACATATCCATTGACAAGACTACAATGAATGTTAACAATCTTGAAACTGTAACTGTTACAACTCAACTAACAGGTGTAAACGATAATTCATATGATCTTAATAATAATGCAATTACGTATTATCCACCGCTTCCAGATGCCTCAATCTTAGTGACTGTTACTGACCCTACTGGAGCTGAGACAGATCTAACAGCAACTACCGATAACTATGGACATGCATCTGTAACAATCGAACCAGACATGGTTGGCAATTGGAGTGTTATAGCATGGTATGAGGGCAAAGACAAGCCTACATGCTCCTATTTGTATGCGTTTAGCGATATGCAATATATTTCAGTGACTGAAACTGACGCTGGATCAACGAACACAATAATCACTACAGTTACTCCAGAAACCGCGACGCTCAGCATAGGTGAGTCTGTAATTCTTACCGCTTCTGTTTCTGGTGGAACACCTGACTATACATACAAGTGGTATCAAATAATCAACGGTGCTACAGCTACAATATCTGGTGAAACATCATCAACATTAACGGTTACACCAACCGCAGAAGGAACATACGGATATTTCTGTGAAGTAACCGATACAGCAGGACAAGTTGACTCGTCAGACACAGCTGAAGTGAAAGTTGGAGCAGAAGGCGCTGGTAGCACACCAATGGAATACATCTATGCCATTGTTGCGGTAATCGTTATTGTCGTTATCTCAGTTGTTGTCTACATGGTGATAAAAAAGCGCAAATAAGCGCTAACCCCCCCATTTTTTTAGAAAAAATCAAAAGGTGTCAAAGATAAGGGCTAAAAAGGCTTTGAGAAGAATATCGGTTGTTAATAGTGTAAGGGTTTTTGAAGGTTTTTCCCTTTTTCTATTATCTCAAAGCCTTGGCAAAACTTCTTTGATACACCTGCCCCACTAAAAAATGAATAGAATTAGTAAACAAATTACCCCATTAATTACACTTTTTTAGTTAAAACAGTTTTCATATTATCAGTATAATATGCTTCAAGTTTGTTTGAAAAATGCTCTATCGATAATTGGTTTTGTTTCTCGGTGGGGGTTATCAAAGACATACAATTTTCAGGTGTTTTCTTTCAACATTGTGGGCGGTATCATGTATAGTGGTTTATACCAAGGTCTGCACATTGGGTATGGGATGTTT
>JAOZIF010000192.1 GCA_026014495.1 Candidatus Bathyarchaeum sp. | reverse complement strand
AACCGTACCCATGTAGCAGGTCTTCAAGTTGTAAGGGTCACTTGTAATCAAGTTAACATAGTCAGCATTCTTTAGAACAACATCATCAAAGATTTTCAGACTGAATTTAGCGAATTCGTGACAGCTCTTAAGCATGGTTTCGATGTCTTGCCGTTCTTCCTCATTAAGAGATTTAGCTATACCTCCTGGCATAGCAGCACTTACAGGATGAGTGGGTCTTCCTCCAATGATGCCTGTAATTCTTTGTCCAAAAGCACGGTGCTTTATGACCTCGCCAGCGACATCCAAACCAACTTTCTCGATTACTCCAAGAATGTTACGTTTAGCTGCGGGAGCGTCAGGTCCAACAACAAAGTCTGGACCACCCAAGAAATAGAAGTGAAGTATGTGGTCGTAGATGAAGTAGCCGCAATATTCGAGTTCTCTTAGTTTCTTGGCGGTCTCTGTTGGCTCTACATTGAATGAGGCGTCTAATGCCTTTGCTCCTGCCATGTGGTGAGCAACTGGGCAGACTCCACAGATTCGGGTGGTTATTATGGGCAGGTCTTCAGCGCGTCTTCCTTCACAGAATTTTTCAAAGCCTCGAAGTTCTGGAACTTGGAAGTACGCGTTTTCAACGTTTCCGGCATCGTTTAGGAATATGGTTATTTTTCCGTGTCCTTCTAGTCGAGTAATTGGGTCGATTACTATTTCTCTCATTTCTGTACCTTCCTTCTAAGAATAGAATTAGCTAATGAATACTTGTAGAATGTTCCTATGGGGTCAACAACCTGCTTCACAACATCTGAATCGGCTGCGAGTGATGCAATAGCACTAATAGCAGCTGCACCTTGGTCGTCCACACGGGGACCTGGACCGCCACAACCAGTGCAAGGTATGTTAACGTTTGGGCACTGAGAACCGCAACCAGCACGAGTAGCTAGACCCATACAAATTACGCCTTGGTCCAAGAAACAGGTTACACCATCGTCTTCAATTTCGTAGATTCTTTTTATTTCAGTGATTTGTGTGTGCTTCTTTTCTCGTGGGCACTCATCACAAACTGATTTGTCGGGCAAGAAGCTTGAACCCTTAGGAGGCAGATTACCAGTTATGAATGCAGTGAACATATTAAGTATGGCTGGAACAGGTGGAGGACAACCAGAAATGGTGTAGTCAACATCCACAGTTTGGGGCAAGGTTTTCACAGTGTCATATATTTCAGGAAGTTCTAGTTCTCCCTCCTTGACTTTGACACGCGTTTTAGGTGTCACAGATTCAGGGTTCACAGTTGATTGAGTTTCAAGATAGGCACGCTCAAAGACATCGTCCTTGTTCCAAAGATTTGCGAGGCTTTTTACACACCCATCGTTGGCGCATGACCCAAAAGCCACAAGTATCTTTGATTTTTGTCTTAGAAGTTTAGCCATTTTCTCGTTTTCTTCTGTTCTTATTGCGCCGTTAAAGAAGCACGCGTCTATGCTTTTGTCTGGCATAGCTTCGACATCTTTGTATTTGATGTCAATTGCTACAGGCCAGAAAACAATGTCAGCAGCTGCAACGACATCTAAGATTTTCTCGTTGACGTCCAGAACAGCTACTTCGCAGCCTCCACAACTAGCCGCCCAATAAAAAGCGATCTTTAGTTTTTCCTTTCCCATTAGGAATCACCGTTTACAAGAAACTCGATTAAAGATAAGCGGACAAATAAAGCTTTCTTTTTAACCAAAAAATGAGACAACTATAAAGAAGAGATTATGGTTGCCTAACCAAACAAAAAAGGCTAGGCTTGGAATTTTAAAGTTGGGACACAAATATGTTACTTAAGTTTTCTAAGTAACATTTCTGCAGCTAAGACCATAGGCTCCCATGTTTCGGAGACGGGGGGTGCGTAGCAGGTTTCAGCTTTTGCAAATTCTTGGATGGTCATTTCGTTTAGGATAGCAAATGATAAGACGTTTATGCGTTGGGTTACTTCTTCGCCACCAATTATTTGACCGCCAATTAGCTTACCTGTTTCTTTGTCTGCGACGAGCTTGACTCTGACAGGCAATGCACCAGGGAAGTAATCAGCCCTTGTTTTAGAAACCAGTGTTGCAGAAACTGTTTCTATTCCTGAACGCCCAGCCATGAATTCTGTAAGTCCAGTTCCACCGACTTCGGTGTCAAACAATCGAGTAATCCAAGAACCTAAAGCTCCGGTAAATGTGGAGTAGCCTCCAGCAGAATTGATTCCTGCAACTTTTGCTTGGCGTACAGCGGTGGTTCCAAGCTGGCTCATCATAGGTCTACTAGTGACTAAGTATATCGATTCGGCGCAGTCTCCAGCTGCGTAAACATCTTTGATGTTAGTTTCCATTCTCACGTTGGTTTTTATGCCCTGTTTTCCAAGTTCTACTCCAGCATTTTTTGCCAATTCAAGGTTAGAGCGTACCCCTGTGGCTACAACTACCAAGTCTGCTGGAATTGTTTCGCCTGCAACAAGTACTCCAGTAACTTTGTCGGTTCCAAGGAATTCTTCTGCTCCTTTCCCGACAATTATGTTTAGACCTTTTTCTTCAAGCGCTTTCTGGACGTGGTCAGCCATTGCTTTGTCCAAGAGAACAGGAAGAACATACGGCAGGAATTCAACAACTGTGGTTTTTAGTCCACGTTCAAGGCATGCCACTGCAACTTCAAGACCTATTAGCCCAGCGCCGATAATCACTGCTGATTGTGCGATTTCAATTGCTTTGTTGATTCTTTCTCCATCGTTTATGGTTCGAACAACAAAAATTCCCTTTTTGTCCCGGCCTTTAATGGGAGGCAAGAATGGGTCAGCTCCAGTGGCGATAATTAAACTATCATACGAAAGTGTATCTTTGTTTCCACTTTTGTCCTGTATATCTACAGTTTTTGCTTTAGAATCGACATTCGTTACTGTGGTCTCAGTTAGAAGGTTTAGTTTCATCATTTTGTAGAATCTGTCAGGAAAAACCACAAGGTCATCGAATGTTTTTATGTGTCCACCCAGAACAAAGGGAAGACCGCAACGGGAGTATGCTGCTTTTTTCTCTTTTGTTATAAGAGTGATTTCAGCGGTTCTATCGGTTTTACGCGCTGCAGAAGCCGCATCAAGACCTGCAGCATGAGCTCCAATAATTACAATTTTTCGGGGCATTTAAATCTCAACTCTGGCTGTCAAAGTAATAACTGGTTTCCATATTAATCTTATTCTCAGTTGATAGTTCAAGTTAAAAATTGAACAAAAAGTTTTAGCTTTGCTCGTCTGCAAGATAGTATTGACGAGTTTTTGCGTTGGAGTTGACTTTCCCGTCGCTGAAGAGCTTCTTTAAGGCGTTAAAAACTTTTTTTTCGGTGTATTCGAGTTGTTCTGCAATCTCAGGGAGGGTCATTGGTTTTTCTGATAGCAATTTGAGTATTTGGTTATGGATTTTTGCCATTATGGATTCCAGCTTATTTAACTTTCATAGTAATTGTCTAATCATAGATAAAAAATCTTTTATTAAAAAAATGGTTTTGGATTAACCCCTATTAAGAACCTCACATGTTTTCCGAGGAAAACCTAAAAGGTGCTTACCGATAAAGCCCGGTTAACCCTCTTTTGCGAGTTCTTTGTGCCACTCTACAGCTGCATTGAAGTCCAGAATTGCTTTCAGATCTTCATCTAGATTTGATGGGGATACTATTAGAATCCATCCCTCGCCATAGGGGTCTTCGTTGAGTAGCTCAGGTTTTGATTCCAGTTCTTCATTTACGGCTTCAATCGTGCCGTTTACTGGAGCAACTAGGTCTGAGACTGCTTTCACGGACTCTAGGGTTCCGAAGGGTTCATTCTGGGTTATGGTGTCACCTACGCTTGGAAGTTCAACATATACGATGTCGTGGAGCTGTTTCTGAGCAAAATCGATCATTCCGATTTTTACTTTACCATCGTCTTCTTTTTTAGCCCAGAGGTATTCTTTGTGGTAACATAGGTTTTCAGGCACTTCGTAGTCTTCTACCTTGACCATTATTTTCCACCTTCTTTCAGTTACCGTATTGTGATAGCTGTTTATCTTAAAAAGATAACGATTGAAATAAAGGAAAAACCATCGGGTAAAACATCTAAGAAGCAGCATTTAAGCAAAAAGGACTTATTTTCAGAAGTAAAACAGGAAATTAGGTGACAGCTAGTGTTTGGGGAGATAAAGGAGACAAATTCGTCAAACTGGAAAGAACAGGTTTTAGAAGCAAAAAAGTTGGTTGTGGTGCAGTTCTGGCATCCGTTCTGTTCCCATTGTCAGGCAATTAAACCAGTTTACGATGAACTTGCAGGAGAATACAAAGGCAAGCTAAAGTTCACTAAACTCAATGTTGTAGATAGCATCGAAAACGAACATCTTGCGGTAAAATATGGTGTTATGGGAACTCCAACATTCATGTTTTTCTGTGGAGGGCGACCAGTTAACGGTGTTGTGGGAGCGCTTCCAAAAGAAGACTTGGCACAGGCAATAGAGTTCACAATCTTGAAACACAAAGATTGTAGCAAAAAGAGTACGCCCCTAAAGTTATCTTACATCAGCTAAACAGTCCAAAATAGAAAATGTGTGGCTAAGTCAAAGGTTTATTGTTTCAAAAATCTGTGAACAGCAAAGAGGCGAAAAATAAATCTCAAGGTTCAGAGACTCTGCAAGCTGTATGGCGTCTTCGACGGGAAAGGCAATAGCGTCTACGCCAGCTTTCACAGCGAGCATGTCAGTTTTTTTTCTGTGTTCACCTTTGGGTCTCATGCATCCCAAAACAATTGGAGTTTTGGGCATCAACAGTTTAGCAGCAACCAGAACTCTAGCAATGTCTTCAGGTTCGGGCGGGGTCACTTTTTCCATTGGGGTTCCACGGATAGGCATGAAGGCTATAGTTATGACTGCAGAAGGAGAATATTTTGCCATCATTTTTAGTGCCTCAAGTTCTCCTTTCAGTTCGCCATAATGTAGTCCCGCAAGCACATGTGGAACAAACGGGATTTTTGTTTCATGAAAAGCCTTTAGTGACTGTTCATAATCTGCGACACTGACATCAAGGTTGTATACTTCACGGATTGTTTCGTTTGAGCCTATTATATCAATTAACGCCGCATCAACACCAGCAGCCTTCAACTGTTTTGCGGAAGAAACGTCGATTACTCCTGTGTGAACAATAACAGTTAGACCAAGTTCACGTTTTACCTTGGCGATAGCATCTATAAAAATATCAAGGGGAACAGAACCGTCTGGAAGACACCCTCCACTTATTAGGCAACCAACAGCCCCATCGCTCTTCAGTTTTTCACATAAACCAAAGAGTGCTGCTGAAGTCGAGGCAGAAACCATTGTGTCTAGCACTTTTCCGTTGCAGTGCTTGCATTTGAGTGCACAAGAAGAGCCAGTGATTGATATAGATGGAAAAGAATTGTGACTTGAACGAAAATACTTGTTTTTGTAGTGTACAAAACTTGGAGCATAGAACTGAATCTGTTTTGCCTTGTTAGAAAAAGTTCCACTCTCAATTAGATTAACTAGCTCTTTTTTTGGCAGATACCATACTGTTTCAGCGTCTAGGCTCGTCATACTTGCCTACAATCAGCTTGGGTTTCTAAAAACCTTTTGACACACAAAGACAGGCTATTTCTTTAGTGGTTCAGGCTTTTTTCTTCCATCAAAGACATGATGCAACGCAAGAATTGGATGATGAAGCAGCATTCGGGGTCCAGAATAGCGCATAACCGCTGTTATCTTCTTTTTCATGTCTGGTTTGTAGCAATGAACTAAACATTTGCCACAAGTTGGCTTGTCTTCTTGGAAAGGACACTTTGACAGTCGCAGCATCGCATAATCATGAAGCTCAGAGCATTCTGGACAGAGCGCATCACCAGTTGCATGATGTTTATGGCAATAATGACGTATCATGGCGTCAACAGTTTTTTTCTCTCGTTTTATGCGAGGACCATCAGCCATTTTAATTCCCCAAAAACAATCAAACAAAAGAGAAGACCAAACCCATAATAAGGTTCTGTTTTCAGAGTATGGTTTTTGGTAGAGATAAATATAGGCGCCAAATTACTAAACTACGGAATCAAAAATTTGGTGCTAACAGATGAGTGAGACATGCTTCCCCGAAAGATTACGTGTTTCTACAGGCTCAGCAATCGTGTTAGGGCTACTAAAAGGCAGACTAGACGCCAAACCCACAACTGCATATTTGCTCATGTGTCGAAACGAAAAGTGTTCTGCCAACTGCGGATTTTGCCCTCAAGCCAAAGACAGTAAAGGTAGAGCAGACAGGCTGTCTAGAGTCACTTGGCCTACTTTCTCGACAGAAAAGGTAGTTACGGGGATACAAAGTGCCTCAAAAACGGGGACAATAAAGCGGGTTTGTATACAGTCATTAAATTATCCAGAGGCTTTTGACGACGTTTTGTTTCTTGTTACACAAATCAAGTCTAGAATAGCGGTTTCAATTTCCGTTTCATGCAAGCCACTAAACAAACAAAAAATGGAAAAATGGGCAGAAGCAGGCGTTAACCGAGTGAGTATCGCATTGGATGCCGCTACAGAGGATGTATTTAATGATGTTAAAGGGAGGAACATCGGTGGACCTTACCAATGGGAAAAACAACATGAAGCACTAAAGGAGGCAACAGATGTCTTCGGAAAAGGCTCTGTGAGCACACATCTTATTGTAGGTCTTGGAGAAACAGAACAAGAGCTTTGTCAAAGTATTCAATGGTGTATTGATTCAGGGGTATATCCGGGATTATTTGCATTTACGCCAATTTCTGGAACGGCTCTTGAAAGCAAATCATCTCCAAATCTAAGCAGTTACCGCAGGGTTCAACTTGCCCATTACCTGTTAACTCAAAGAAAAACGCGCCTTGAAAATATGGGATTCAATGATGAGGGGCACATCATAGAGTTTGGAGTCTCTAAAGAAAAGGTGCTAGAAGCAATAGAATCGGGCAAGCCATTTCTCACTTCTGGATGCCCAGGATGCAATCGACCATACTACAATGAAAGACCAAGTGGACCAATCTACAACTATCCACGGCAAATGAGGCAAAAAGAAATCGAAGAAACAAAAAAAGTGTTGGGCTTTTAAATCCACACTTTTTTGGGTTTCCTCATTAACAAAACAATAACTGTGATACTGGCTACAACAGTTGTTGCAACAAAGATGTACATCAGATTTCTGGTAGAATCCAATTCTTCACTTAAGCCCGATTCCAGTTCGGTGTAGTTTTGCAGAACCAATTGGTGTGTGACACTAAGTTCTTCATAGTCTTCTTGAAGCTGTTCCAAGTCCACATTTCTGATGTAAGTTAAAGCAAATCCAGATGAGGGAATCTTTTGGGGGGAACCCATCAGTTCCCATTCACAGCTTACTATACCATAGGTTAACCCAGGGGACATGTTACTTGGGATTGATATATTGTATTGGACCACATATGAAGAAGAGAAAGAAGAGTTTTCTAGGTGTGTAATTTCGCGTAAGGTAACTTTTTCGGTAGCATTTAGGGCGCCATAAATTGTCACTTGGATATATTTGACGTAAAGTTCGGTTATGGCTTCTGCTTTAACTGTAACTGTTATGTTTTCTCCGGGATAAGATTGAGTAGGAGCACTAATGTCTATTTTGAGGCCACCATACTCTAGGTCATAAACACTTGTTACGTCTTCAGGAGCACACTGGGCTACCCCAAAAAAAGCTAACGCCACAAGAAGAGCACACAAAACAGTCACATACAATTTTTTGAGCTTCAATGTTTTTACCTCTCAAAACCCACTTGTCTCATTTTCTTGTAGAGAAATATTTAACAGTTACCATTTGCCCCGAAAATGCGGCAAGGTTGATTTTGAAAAGCCACCAAATAGGAAATATTGTTTAGGCATAATTTATTGTATTGAACGAATTAAACGTTGGTACACATAACCAAAATAGACCAAAGCAAAAATTGTCAGAAAAATTTCAAACGACAATATCATTTGGTTTTGCTCAGTTGCTCTAAAGAATCCAGTTTGCGATATGTCCCAGAAGACCAGTGCCTGCAAAAAGATAGCGCTGCTTACGCAACCTAGACCAAAACTGTGGAACAGGAACTGTAAACGTAGTGGCGGTTTAAACATTGTTCTTCGAAAAATGCTTACGCTATGACCTTATTCTTACTTATGAAAAGAAAATAAAGAGTAAAAAAAAGGATTTGAACTACCTATTTCTAGGCAGCTAATCCGATGGCTCTACAGTTTATCTCCAGCGCCAAATCTTTCTATCATAGAAGATTTCGGGCAATATCAGCAATCCTGAGAACGACAAGGGTATAACTATGGCCCAGTCCTCGAGGCTTAATGGGGTTGTTCCGAACAAGCCTGTGAAGGGCACAATCATTGTCACAATTGCCGAAGCAACTACAGCAAAGAGCAGCCATTTGTTAGAGGTAAACCCGACCCTGAAGGCGTTCTTTCTTTCTGATCGGCAGTTCCAAACAACCATCAATTCACGAAGGGTAGCCTGCATGAAAGCCATTGTTCTGGCACGTGGAAGTGCTTCAGGTGCACCGCCTCCCCATACATAGAAGACAATAAAGAACACTACTCCGGTTCCAAGGAACTGTGTTATGAAACTCATTAATATCGAAGCGAAGCGCCCATGAAGTATACCTTCTTTTGGATCACGTGGAGGTCTTTCCATCAAGTCTTTCTGTGGGGGATCCAAGCTCAAAGCTAGGGCAGGACCTCCATCTGTTATCAGATTTATCCACAGAATCATTCCAGCCGCTAAGGGCAATTCGAGTCCCAATAAGGCGAAGAGCCCGATAACAAGCAGTTCGTCAAAGTTGGAACGCAATAAGAAGAATGAGAATTTGCGTATGTTGTCATATATTGCTCGTCCACCTTCAACAGCAGTAACGATTGTAGCGAAGTTGTCATCTGCTAGGACCATGTCTGCGGCTTCTCGGGTTACGTCGGTTCCGGTGATTCCCATTGCTATTCCGATGTCTGCTTGTTTAAGGGCGGGTGCGTCGTTAACTCCGTCTCCAGTCATGGCGACAATGTGACCTTTGTCCTTGAGGGCTTTTACGATTCGAAGCTTGTGTTCAGGAGAAACACGAGCATATACAACTGCTTTCTCAACAATTTTCTCAAATTCAGCGTCACTCATTTTGTCAAGTTCGGCGCCTGTAAAAGCTAAGTCACCTTCGTTCATTATGGTTAATTCTTTAGCTATGGCAACCGCTGTAAGTTTGTGGTCTCCAGTAATCATAACGGTCTTTATGCCTGCCTTTCTGCACAGTTCATTTGCGCCCTTGGCTTCAACTCGGGGCGGGTCAATCATTCCTGCCAAACCGATGAAAACTAGTTCGTTTTCCAGTTCGTCATCATCATATTTTTTGTTTTCAGCTTTTGGTAATTCTTTGTAGGCTACTGCAAGAACACGAAGAGCTTGACTCGCCAATTCTTCGTTTGTTTTTAGGATTTTTTCTTTTCGGTTTTTTGTGAGAGATTCAATTTTGCCATCCTTTAAGACGGATTTGGAGCGCTCTAAGATGGACTCTACGGCACCTTTAACGTAGACGAAAACTTTTCCTTCAGGAGATTTGTGAACTGTAGTCATGCGTTTTCTTTCAGAAGTAAAGGGAACTTCCTGCAGACGCGGATAATCGATTTCCAAATTTTCTTTATTTATTCCTGCTTTAACAGCTGCAACAACTAAAGCGCCCTCAGTTGTGTCACCAAGTATTTTTTTCCCATCATAACTGATGTTAGAACACAAAGTACTTGCTTTCAACAGTAAATCTAGATCAGCATCTGCCTTTGGGTCAATTGGAGCTTCGTTTATCAGGAATTCTCCTGTGGGCTCGTATCCAGCTCCAGTTACGTCAACCATTTTGTTGTCGACGTAGATTTTTCGCACTGTCATTTCGCCCTTTGTCAGAGTGCCAGTTTTGTCGGAACAGATGATATCTGTAGCGCCTAGTGTCTCTGCTGAAGAGAGTTTCCTGATTAGAGCGTTACGTTTTGCTAGTTCTCTGGCACCTAAGGCAAGTGATACGGTTACTACTGCAGGCAGACCCTCTGGAACTGCTGAGACAGCAAGAGCAATCGCAGTCTCAAAAGCGATTATTATCTGGTCTAATCCACCTGTTCCGAGAACAAAGATGTCATACAACTCAAGCGCGAAGATGATTGTACAAACAGCCACGATTATTAGTCCGAGTTTTTTGGCGAACTTGGTGAGTTTTTGTTTGAGAGGCGTGTCCACCGTTTCCACGGATTGAACCATCTCAGCGACTTTTCCGAATTGGGTTTGCATTCCCGTGGAAGCAATTACTGCTTTTCCTCGACCATAAGTTACGTGGGTTGCCATAAAAACTGAGTTTTTCTGGTCAGCTACAGGAGTTTTTCCGGTAAGAACAACATCTTTTTTGGCTACTGCTGTGGATTCTCCGGTTAAGAGTGCTTCGTCGGTTTTTAGGTCCACAACTTCGAGGAGTCGTGCGTCAGCTGGGATTCGGTCTCCTGCTTCCAAGAGAACGATGTCTCCAGGTACAACTTCCCGTGACGCAATGAATTGTTCTTTTCCATCTCTTAGAACGCGGGCTTTGGGAGCCGTGAGTTGTTTCATGGCTTCCATTGCTTTTTCTGAGCGATATTCTTGAATAAAACCGACTATGGCATTAAGGAATACGATTGTGCCTATGGTTGCAGCGTCTACGAACTCGTTTATTGCAACTGAGATGCATATTGCTATTAGGAGCATAATTACGAAAATATCTTTGAATTGTCCAAGGAATATCTGCAGAGGAGTTACGCCTTTCTTTGCCGTTAACTCGTTTGGGCCGTACTCGGCGAGTCGGCGTTCAGCTTCTTCAGTTGTTAACCCTTTTTCGGTGGCGTTTAGGGAGTCTAGAAGTTGCTTTTTTTCCATCGTGTATGATTCAGAGCTCATTTCAACCGCCTGTATTACTGACGTGGAAGTTAGAAGTGTAAGGATGTGATATTCATTAAAAAGCGTTTCTTAGCAGTTCTTGAACAAAAATTCTAGGGTATACCCAATTGGGGGTTAGAACTTTAGTGTATAATAACAAAAAGTGGGGTTTGAATCAATGTTGTTTGACACTTCTACGAAAAACTTAAAGCACTCTAACAAAGACCGTAATACTTCTAAACTAAGGATGGAAAAATTACGATGATAATTGATTGGACAATCGCGCCGATTACGGCATCAATATCGATTCTAGTTGCAGTTTACCTTTATTTCTACATAAGCAAACAAAGTAGCGGAACAGAAAAAATGCAGGAAATTGCTGACGCCATACAAGAAGGCGCCAGAGCATTTCTGAAAGTGGAATTCAAATATCTAGCAGTGTTCGTTGCGGTCATAGCGGTTATCTTAACGTTTGTACCTATGGTTGCAGATATTGGGCTTAGCTCCCTTATGGGAATAGCATTCGTTTTTGGTTCAATATGTTCTGCAGTTGCAGGCGTCTTGGGAATGACAGTTGCACTAAAAGCAAACGTCAGATCAGCAAACGCCGCAAAACAGGGACTAAACAAAGCATTCCCAATAGCGTTCCGTGGAGGAGCAGTTATGGGGTTAGCAGTAGTTGGATTAGCCCTACTTGGCTTAAGTGTTGTTTATGCGTTAACTGGTGACCCAGAAATAGTTCTGGGCTTCAGCTTTGGAGCAAGCGCAATGGCATTGTTCGCAAAGATTGGAGGCGGCATCTACACAAAAACTGCTGACGTTGGCGCAGACCTTGTAGGCAAAGTGGAAATGGACATACCCGAAGATGACCCTAGAAACCCTGGAGTAATCGCGGACAATGTTGGCGATAACGTTGGTGACGTCGCAGGCATGGGAGCAGACCTTTTTGATTCATACGTAGCAAGCATTGTTGCAGTTATGATACTTGGTGTAGCACTATCCAATTTGGCGTCATATGCATCAATCTCATTTGTCGACGTGCCACTGGTGTTTGCGGGACTAGGAATTGTAGCTTCAATCTTGGGAGTTGCAATAGTTCGAGTTGGCAAAAACGGAAACCCTGGAACAGCACTCAACATCGGAACATATCTAACATGCATAATGTTTGCGTTGATAACTCTTGGAGCAACATGCTACTTGGACATCAATATTGGTGTTTGGGCATCAGCGGTCATTGGATTAGTTGGCGGTGTTATCATAGGAATCACAACAGACTACTTTACCTCAATAGACAAAAGTCCAGTAATAAAAACAGCAGAAGCATCACAGACGGGTACGGCGGTTAACATAATCACAGGCTTTTCTTACGGATTACTTAGCATGTTCCCAGCACTTCTAGGAATTGCATTTGCATCCATAGGAGCATACACAGTCGCTGAATACTTTATTGAAGCTGAAGGAGCTGGTGTTTACGGCATTGGCATGGCAGCAGTTGGAATGTTATCTATTGTTGGAATGATTGTAGCGGGTGACGCTTTCGGACCAATCTCAGACAACGCGGGCGGAATTGCAGAGCAAGCAGGATTAGACGAGGAAGTTCTAGATATTACGGCTAAGCTTGATGCAGCGGGCAACACTTCCAAAGCTATAACAAAAGGATTTGCTATTGGAGCAGCAGGATTAACAGTAATTGCGTTGCTTGCAGCGTTCCAAGCAATAGTTCAAGCCGAAACAGGAGTAACAATCAACTTTGATTTGATGGACCCGCTGGTGTTAACTGGAGCACTTATTGGTATTGCTATACCAGCAGTGTTTTCAGCGTTGGTAATGCTCAGTGTAGGCAAAAATGCATTTGTTATGATTGAAGAAATCAGGCGACAGTTCAGAGAGATTCCGGGTCTAAAAGAGGGCAAAGAAGGAGTGAAAGCAGATTACGCGTCTTGTGTTGACATAGCCACAAAAGGTGCACTAAAAGAGTTGATTCTTCCAAGTGTTCTTTCTATCAGCATCACGTTAGCGGTAGGGTTCATTGGTGGAATACAAGCGCTTGGCGGTTATCTGGCAGGCAGTATCTTTTCGGGACTGATATTTGCTTTGTTGATGTCTAATGCTGGTGGACTGTGGGACAATGCTAAGAAATATGTTGAGGCTGGAGCGCTTGGCGGTAAAGGTTCAGATACGCACAAAGCTACTGTTGTAGGCGACACTGTTGGTGACCCATTCAAGGACACGGCAGGACCTTCACTGAATACGCTGATAACTGTGATGTCTTTGGTAGCTTCAGTATTTGCTCCAACAATAGTGTTGTATGCATTATTGTAGAAATCGCATCTAGACAGATGTTTTACCGAGGATGTTCCAGTCCTCGGTCACAAACCTTTCTTTTCTCAATTTTTTGGAGAGTTTTTGTTCATATTCTGTGAGCGTAGATTCCACAAGCTGGATGTTTAGGGCGATCTTGAATCCTTCAATTAATGCGTGGTATGCATCTTGTGTGCTAAAGTTTGAGCCAAGTTCTTGTCGTGCAGAGGTTAGCTTTCTTTTTGAGACTGCAAGAATGTCGTCTAATGTTTTTGCCCAAGGTACCCTAAGTAAACTGAACATTTTTGTGTGGTCTATGTCCATCATAAAGGTTCCATGCTGGAGTAGCACGCCTTTTTTGGATGTTTGGGCGTTTCCTGAAATTTTTTTTCCGCTTATTGCTAGGTTGGGGCACCGTTTTGGGTCTGGGGGACGGTATTCGGCTTTTGTTCCAAGGATTTTTATTGCTTCGTTTAGTCCGTTGCATATTTTTGGGTATACACTGAGCATGTCTAGATCTTTGCAGCCTAGGTCGCTTAGTTTGGCCACTATGCTGTAGGTGACTTCTCCGTCTTGGTCGTGGTATACTGCTCCTCCGCCGCTTATTCTTCTTACAACGTCTACGCCAAGTTTTTTGCATGCGTCAACATGGATTTGGTCGGTTAGGGTCTGGAAGCGTCCTATCGAAACTGCTGAGGGCTTCCACTGGTAAAACCTGAGGGTGTCGGGGACTTTGTTCTCGATTCTTGCAGTCAATATTGCTTCGTCGACTGCCATGTTTGTGTACGCGTCTGCGGTTTCGAGTTTTAGCAGTCTCCAACAGTCCATGTTTGTTGCCTCAGATGCTAAAAATGAAAAGCATGTTATTAAATGTGAAGCCTAAGAAATGCGGTTGCAGGTTTTCAACAATACGCTAGTACTAAGTGCCTGTGTGAACTTTTGTTCTTGTGCGGTGTAGAAATTTTTCAGAGAAAAGCTGTTTTTCAACAATGTACCTCTATTAGGAACCAAATATGCTCAAGATAATTTTGATGCAAACACATTCTTGATTGTATGTTTTAGCCCCATGTTCTTTTGTGGGCTTCAAGTATTTTGTACAAACAAGTTCAAGTAAATGAATAAACACAAGTAATCTTATATTTTATTCGATTATACTCTTGCATTGTAGCATTACATATAAGAGATGGGACTCTTGAAGCCGAGTGAAAATTCTCTGGCACTAGCACTGGTAATAATGTCAATTTTTGTGTTAGTGGGGAACATCATGACCTCAACTTGGCGCTATGATAACGATGGATTATGCGACGCTTGTGGGGCACGCGCTGATTATTATGTGGAAAATGTTGGAAAAAAAGTTGAGACCAACGAATTCTGTTTTGAACATGCCTTTCTTTGGTCGCTATTTAATCCGTGGGCTCCAACAGAAGGTTTATCTCAATTGCCATACCTGAGTCTAATTGCTCTGTTTTGTACATTTTACGTCTTTTCATACGTTGGTTTTGGTGTTAGAAACCGAGTGATTAACGCTAAAAGGCAACGTGTATCTAAACTTTTGGTTACCATACTTTTCATATTAGGTTTAACCAGCTTCATCTTTGGAATTGTAACAGCGACTGATTCTTCAGACAGTCCACTGTTTAGGAGTACAGATCAATACGGTTTTTTAAGTGAGATTCCCGTTAATGTCGCAACAGGGTGGAGCACAAAAAGTCAAGAATTCACGCTTGAAATAGATGCTAGTTGTGCTTTTTATTCTGCATATCAAGTACATACTGGAGACGACCCCACAATCGAAAAAAAAGACATCAAGATTACTGTACAGGCGATGGAGCAAAATTCTCCCCAATTGCCTTTTAGTATTTACGTGCTTGATGAATACAACTTTAATCTTTGGTCTCAAGGAATAACAACATATACAACATATTATGAAACCGAGGTTCCAATTTCGGAAGTAAAAACATCTATTACATTCGGGTTCTCAGTCCCCCAAGACTCTATGACATTCTACTTTGTAATAGATGATTTTAACGAAGAACAATCGCCAACAGTATTAGTAACTGGACGTTGCAGTTGGGCTCAACTTGGAAACCACTACACCTCACGCGAAATAGACTTATCAAAGATTACGGTAAGAAACTTTACAAGTACACAAGATGAAAATGAACCAAAAGATTTTGTACTCAAAGGTTCAGCAACTGAGATGTCAGGCAATGTATTTAACTTGTATGTACTCAATGAAACAAATTATGAAAAATGGAAAAATTATGAGCCATGTGAGTTTTATTACCAAAAAACGAATATAGATTCCATTTCTTTTTCTATACCACTTTTGAAAGAAGAAGCACTATCCAGAATTTATGTTGTAACTGAAAACCCCCTCGTAGATACGAAAGAAACAATAAATCTTTCGGCAAGGATGGAATGGAGTTCAGTAACTACGCTGAGAAGTTCGTTATTAGGTTTCTTAATAGCGTTTTTTGGCAGTATAATGATTATTAGCTCAGGACCAACGGTTGTTCTCTTTCTCTCACGCAAATAGTTCGGTCAGTTACACCCTTTCAAAGGAAGAACCCCAACTAGTGTTAGTTAACATATATGCAGGATTATTTTTGGCAATGTGAGTCATATGAAAAAGATCCAGTACATTTACAGTTTTGACAGTGATAAT
The DNA here is from genome assembly GCA_026014495.1 of Candidatus Bathyarchaeum sp. Classification (GTDB taxonomy): domain Archaea; phylum Thermoproteota; class Bathyarchaeia; order Bathyarchaeales; family Bathyarchaeaceae; genus Bathyarchaeum. The sequence continues at coordinate 25,187 of JAOZIF010000192.1, read as the reverse complement.
TGGTAGCCTATTTTGTGTTTTTACGGCAATAGTTAAATTCGGTGGTGGTGTATTTTCTGCTCTAACAAGCTCAAGGGCTAAGTTTAAGATGACTGTGCTAGAGCAGATTTCGAATCCTTACCTTGCTTCTCTGGTTTTAGGGCTACTGTATGGGCTCACTTTCTGCACTTCTGCGTGTCTTCCATACATTGTAAGTTACATCGCAGGCATAGGAGCAGGATTCAAAAAAGGACTTGCAGTCACCACAATCTACAACGCAGGCCGCATATTGGCATATGCAATTATAGGAACAGCAGTGGGGCTGCTCAGTGTGGTAGTAAGCGAGGAAATCCTCAGCGCATATCAAGAGTATTCTTCTTTTGCATTCGCAGCAATAGTCATATTCATTGGAGCAACAATATTGATGAAAAAATCGGGCACCAAATGCGACTGCCCAGAACAAACGTCAGACAGGTTTGGAATCTCAAAACTAACAAACAGGTTTGACCTGCGCGCATTTAGTATGGGATTCACTAGAGGTCTTGTATTGTGCCCTGCCTTAGTTGGGCTTCTCTTGTATGCGGTGACACTTTCACAGGTTAATTTAACACTTGTAGCGGTTCTGTTTGGACTAGGAACTGCATTATCTCCGCTTTTGATTCTTGGAGGAGCAACAGGCTGGCTTCTAAACAAGGCACCGCTCTTTAGTAAGTGGCTATCAAAAATTGGAGGAATAGCCCTTGTTGCAATGGGACTTGGCGTATTACTTAACGCAATAATAACAATCATCTAAAATGGAGAAAAAACAGGGATGCTGGAAATCGTTGCAGAAACGTTGCGGGCAACAATAGCAGTAGGGCTGATTTTAGCTGGAATACTGGCGATACTAATCTGGGTTAAAAACCTCACAAGAAAACTAAGCGCCATGCGCCTTTTCATCCAGATAGTGTCAGTAGCCGTAATCTTTCTGGGATTAATAATTGGACCCTTTGGACTAGACCAGTGGGCGTATCTTGGCACAGCACCAAGGGACATAGTAGTAGGCACAAACATTCTAGGGTCACCATACCCAGATGGACTAACTGTGCCCACATTCTCATGCTACTATGCATCCGGAAGAACAGCAACCTGTGTAGTCTGGCAACTCCAAAGCTACCTGTTCCCCGACTACGCAACAAGTAACGTGTACCTCACAACGGGCATAGAAAGACTGGCAATCGCCACAGGTTTTCTTGTCATATTTTCGCTAATTTTTGGCAGATTCCTCTGCGGATGGATATGCCCATTCGGGCTGTACATGGACCTACTAACTCGCCTAAGAAAAGCCCTGAAAATCAAACATTGGACGCTTTCAGAAAGAACCAACGAGATGCTAAAGCAATCCAGATACCTGATTATAGCCGCATTTTTGATACTCAGCTTTATTTTAGGCATGAACGCCATCGCAGGAATAGAGCTTGTCTCAGAGTCAGAACTGGGACGATACCTAGAAATACCGTTCTGCCAAGTCTGTCCCGCTAAACCCCTGTTTGTGCTCGTAGAAAGTGGCTTAGGATACATGGACATCGATTATGCCCTATCCAGAACAATAGGAGACTTTGCATTAACAGGGTGGTATCTTACCTCAATTAACATTGTTATTCTAGGCATAGTAACTGTAGGTTCATTTATGGTAAGACGCCTATGGTGCCGAATCTGCCCACTAGGTGGACTAATCGCAATATTTAGCAGATTTGGACCCTTCAAACGGCTTTCACCCATCAAAATAACTAAAGTAGAAGAAAAATGTACAAAATGTGGCATATGCAAACGAGTGTGCCCACCACAGGTTACTGACGTCTACGAAGAAAAAGGAGGCGACGTAACCGTATCCGACTGCATACTATGCTTCCGCTGCGTAGAAATGTGCCCATACGAGGGCTGTCTAAAAGTGGAAGTTGCAGGCAAACCAATCTACAAATCCAAAAACTGGCTAAACGAAGAAGAATGAGGAAAACGGAATGGCAAGCAAAATCGAAAAAGAACCAAAATATATCCCTGAAATGGCTCAAAGTGAAATCGATGAACTAAACAAATCGATTAAAGCTGCATCCATTAAAGTGATTGAAGACAACATCGAAAGAATGAAAAAAACATGGAAGAATCGACCAAAAGCCATGGAATACTTCGATGAAATCTCAAACCTTTTTGGAAAACGCGCAAAAGAGCTGGAAGAACAAAAAGCTGCAGGAAAAAAGATTATTGGATACTCCTGCATATTCGCGCCAATCGAACTGATTTTAGCGGCAGACGCCATCCCAGTTCGCGTAGGCTCAGGGTGGTATGACACAGCAAAACTAGGAGACAGAATCATGCCCGTCGAAATCTGTCCAGTCATCCGCTCTACAGTGGGCGCAAAGATGGTAAGTTTGTCTCCGTATCTTGAGCTCAGCGACGCCATAGTAATTCCTCTCACATGTGACGGCAGAACCAAACTGAGCGAAATGTTGTCAGACTTTAAGCCGATATGGTACATGAATCCTCCACGAGTCAAAGATGACACCCACACATTGGACATGTGGAAAAAAGAGATACTAGTAATAAAAGAGAAAATTGAGAAGCTGACAGGAAACAAGATCACTAGACAAAAACTCAAAGAAGCAATAGAGAAGATGCAGCAAGCAACAAAGGCGTTTCGCAGACTACAGGAACTAAGGAAAGGTGCACCTGTGATAAATGGAAGAGACGCCATGCTGGTGAACCAAACAAGCCTCTGGGACGACATTGAACGTTGGACCCAAAAAGTAAACGAGTTGTGCGATGAGCTTGAAAAGCGGGTTGAACAAAAAGATTATTCCTCGTATCCTGACACTCCACGGGTTATGATTACAGGAACTCCAATGATTTGGCCTGACAGCTGGAAGGTGCCCAACCTGATTGAAGAATCTAACCCGCAGGGAGTAGTTGTTGTTGACGAGCAGTGTTCAAGCGACAGAATTCTGTATGACCCAGTTGGAGTAGACGAATGGAACATGAGCGACATGCTAAACGCCATAAGCGAACGATACATCATGGCATGCACATGTCCTTGCTTCACGTCAGAGCATGGAAATGAAGACAGAATAAACTGGATAATTGACAGAATCAAAGAATACAAAGTTGACGGCGTAATCTACTACGTGGTCAGAGGATGCATCCTCTATGCAATGGAATACGCCCGAATAAAAAAGGTACTAGACAAAATGGGAATACCCGTATACTACCTAGACACAGAATACACAAGAGAAGATGTTGGACAAATGAAAACAAGAGTAGAAGCATTCTTAGAAATGCTTGAAGCAAGAATCGACATATAAAAGGAGAACAAACGATGATGATATCCGCTGGAATAGATATGGGCACCCAAAGGGTGAAAGTGGCCATAATAAAAGACAAACAAATAATCGCTCAGAGCCAAAACTTTTCAGGATTTGAACCAGCCAAAGTTGCTGAACAAACACTAAAAGAGGCTTTGGAAAGCGCAAAACTGTCCCGCGAAGACATAGAACACATAACAGCCACAGGTGCAGGCGTAAACATGGCATCCTTTGCAGACAGCACAATAAGCATGATGGGAGCAGACGCAAAAGCAGGAGCATACTATTTCCCATCAGCCAGAACAATAATGGACGTCGGAGCTGAGGACGCACGCGCAGTAAAATGTGACGAAAACGGAGTAATGATGGACTTTGTTGTAAACGCAAGATGCGCAGCAGGAGCAGGCACATTCATCGAAGCCATGGCAAGAGCACTAGAAGTGGAAATGAATGATATGGGCTCATTGTCCCTGAATGCAGAACGGGCAAGCCCAATAAACGCAAGTTGCGTAATCTTCGCAGAATCAGACGTAGTTTCTTTGATTCACCGAGAAGAACCCAAAAGCGAAATCGCACGAGCAATCTTTGATGCAATGGCTGAGAGGGTCTCCTCTATGGTCAATAGGCTTGGAGTAACTCCAGATGTTGTGCTTATTGGCGGAGTAGCTAAAGATGTGGGTTTTGTTGCTTCTCTTAAAAGACGGCTGGGAATTGACATCTTAATACCTGAAGAACCAATATACGCTGGCGCAGTGGGCGCCGCATTAGTTGCAGCCAAACGAGCAAAAAGGAGGCACTAAACAAAATGACCAACAATAACAACGGAAAAACCGAATACTGGAGATGGCTCGAGTACAGAAAATCCATGCCAAACATGAACTGGAAAGACGCAAAAATAGTAACAGCAGGAGTGGATGTTGGCTCGGTTGGCTCCAAGGCAGTAATCATGCTTGATGGCGAGATATATGCGTGGAGTGTTATGAGAACGGGCTCAAACAGCTCAGACAGCGCAAACAAAGCGCTCGGATGGGCTATGGAAGGCACGGGTTTAACACTAAAGGATTTTCAGTATATTGTGGGAACAGGGTACGGCAGAGTAAACGTTCCCATGGCAAACAGGGCAATCACAGAAATTGCATGCCATGCCAAAGGCGCCAATTACATCTGGGGACCCACAGTAAGAACGGTTCTAGATGTTGGCGGACAAGACGTTAAGGCAATCAGATGTGACGAAACAGGAAAAGTAGTCTCGTTTTTGATGAATGATAAATGTGCGGCAGGCACGGGACGAGGAATGGAAGTCATCGCTGACCTGCTACAGATACCCATTGAAGATGTAGGTAAAGTGTCTCTTAGCGTAACTGAAGAGCCAGAGCCAGTAAGCAGCACCTGTGTAGTCTTCGCAAAAAGTGAGGCAGTTGGACTACTACGAAAAGGCTGGACCAAAGAAAAAGTGTTAGCTGCATATCTTCGTGCCATGGCTACCAGAATGAGTGAACTAATAGAAAAAGTGGGCTGTGAAAAAGACTTTGTAATCACTGGTGGGCAATCCAAAAACATAGGTTTAGTACACAGAGTAGAGAATATACTTGGTATAAAGCGACTTCCGGTTCCAAACTTGGACGAAAGCGGACGTGACCCAGCTTCTGCAGGCGCCATTGGAGCTGCCTTATTTGCTAAAGCATTGTACGAAAAATCACAAAACGTTAGAGGGTGAGAGCGTTCATAACATATTATGGCTACACTGACGGTTCAGGCGAATATTACATAGTTATCGATGCAGAGAAATGCAATAGCTGCGGTGACTGCATCAAGGTTTGTCCTGAAGGCGCCTTGGTTATGGAAGCCATGTTTATTGACCTCGAAGACAAAATGGTAGCCGCAGTCACTGAGGAGCAACGCAAAAAAATCAGGTACACATGTTCATCATGCAAACCTGAAGAAGGCAATGTACCTTGTGTTGTGGCGTGCAGCCAGAATGCTATAGCGTGTATTTGGAAACCAAAAAAGTAAGAGTTTAGGTAACCGTTACACGTATGGCATAAAGTTTCTTCTTTTGCCTATCCAGTAGGTTATAGAAGCCCCAATAATTGGAGCTGCAATGTACATTAGGGCTAAGAAACCCCAGCCCCCGATGTAGTTGGTTAAACCAAATCCCGTAGCCAAAGCGATGAAAGCTACTGTGAACAAAGTTATTGCGGGCGCCACAAAAGCTCCAGCCACTATGAAGGCTATCTTGTTTGTTAACTTGACACTTTTTGAGTATTGATATTTTGTGTGCACGTATGCAACTGTGTAAGTCAAAGGAATCGAGAGCAGAACAATTAGAATGCCGCTGAAAAGTGTGAACAATTTAATGTAAGCTAAAAGATACAAAATGCCTTGCATTATTGTGATAGCTACACAGGATATGACTAATAGAGACCAAAACTTCCCCCACTTCATTTTGTAGCCCCCGTTCAGTTACAGTACTTTGTAGGCGATGTTTAATTGTTTTTCGACATAATAATGAAAAATGAAGAGATCATCAGGTTGTTTAGCAAATTATCCACGTTCTGGGATACAATAAACAGGTCCGATTTGCTCACAGAAGGAGCCATAACATGGTGATGCCCAGAGAAAATTCATGGAAAATAACAAAGGGCACCTAAGAAAATGTTGTTGAACAGTAATACAGAACAGATACATTAAAAACGTTTCATTGACAAAGGGATTATGTTTGTGTGAGCGTAATGGGTACTAAGAGAGACCGCGTAGAAATTATGGCAGAGATTCTTGGTTTATGCTCAAAACCAAAGAGCAAAACCAGAGTTATGTATGGCACAAACCTGTCATGGAGAATGCTCCAGCATTATCTTGGTTACATGCAAGAGCATGGTCTATTGGAAGTCAAAGATGAGCCAACAAAATATGTGACAACCGATAGGGGACGGGATTTTGTTGCAAAGTGGAGTGAACTAAAAGAGTATTTCTAAGTGCTTTGATTAAATTTAGGTTCTGGGCGGTCTTTTTTGGGCGTAGCGGTAGCGTCTTGGTCGTCCTTCTCTTGTGAGTAAACCTTCTTTCATTAGGTCTACTAGTGCGTGAGCGACTGCTGTTCGATCGTAGTGGAATCCTCTACGGGCCATTTCACTGTGGACTTCGCCCAGTCCATGTGGGTTTGCGAACCATCCTTCGGTCCAGAGTTGTTGTATGAGGCTTTTGCAGGTTTCTGCTCTTGGTGGTGGAAGGTTACGTTCGGGTGCTAGGGCGGGTTCTTTTGCGTATGTTGTTACTGTTGATAGGATTCGTTTTACGGATTCTTCTAGTTGGTCTTGTTGGCATTCGATTTCGAATTCTAGGTTGCCTACTTTCATTTTGAGGCGTATTGGTGGGTCTGTGTTTTCTGTCATTTTGTTCCCTTATTGTATATTGTATTGCACAACATGTGCATGCGCAACATTTAAATATTGCACCAACTAAACCACTTCTATATTGGTGAATCTTATTGATTGAACAATTAAACTATACAACAACACCAACATATAACTTACCACCCTCCATCGAACACATACAACTCCCACAAACATTCATAGAACTAAGCCAAAGCACCATGAAAAACATAAAAAGCCGCTACCTACAACCCAACCAAGCACACCTCAACAAACCTCCAACAAACAATATTGCAGACGCAACACCAATCATGAAGATTCAACAACCATCCACAATAAAGACAATCCCACTGGAACCAACAACAAACGAAAAACCAGTCATCGCAGTAGACGTCTCAAGCATACACATAGGAGAAACACAAACAGGTGAACTATGCGCAATAAGAGGCGCAATCGTCTGGAAACAAAAGAACAGATACAAATACCAAAGAATAGGACCGTTCCCTTTTCACATAACAGAACAAAACAAAAAAGAAATCCACAAACTCTTCAAAAACAGCCACTTTGAATTCTCAGAAACCCCAAACACAATCAACATGCAAGCCAGAATGGGCAACCTGCTTGAGCGTATGCTCCAACTGAGCATCTCCTGCTCAGCATACAGCACAATCATCCTATGGGACGGTTCCATGACAGCAGGAATGCTTGACTGTCCAGTTGATGAAATGTCTAGGCTTTTAGAAACCGCAAGAAACCGCCTAAGTACGGTTTTAGCGTTCTCCAAGAATACTAACCTGCGGTTTTCAGGTCACAAACTAACAGATTATGCAAAAAAAGCTGTGCCTCCATGCCTTCTTCAAATAGGCAACTTTCCAGCAGTTCAAGGTTCAGTCCTGCTGCTTGGAGACATTTACGTCGCAAAACTAACTCGTGGAGTATGCGCGTTTAGGCTAGACATCGACAAAAAGGTTCCAAAAGAGCAGGGAATAGAAGCGGTTCAGTGTCTTCTTGGAAGCGACCTTCTTGTTCAAAGCTACCCTGAAACGTTGCGGTTGGCTCACATTTATTCAACATTTACAGCCACTGAAGTTATTGGAATCCAGCGTTTCATAGCGCATCAGTACAGTCTCAAGATAGTTACAAGACCAAATGTGCGGCGGATGCTTTTTGGTCCCTTCGGAAAAGGAGGAGAGGCAAAACAATGAGGCTCTACAAGAAAGAGGGAAACAGCATCCAGATTCTCAGCGCCCCAAGCGACGATGTTGAGAAGGGCGATTATCTTCTCGTAGAGGACACAACAATCAACAGGAAACTAATTACACAGGTAATAGATGTTCAGTTCGCAGCGGTTCCAGGGCTTCTTGAAGAGCTTCTGCGTGATTCCACATCCGAAGAACAAATTTATGGCGAAGACTTTGACCCATTAGGCGTTTCGTCACACATAAACCACATACAAGACGCTCGAATGCTCATCTGCAAAATCAGGGGAACAATACAAAATGATACACTACGCGTTAATTCTTCGTGGCTTCCTAGCCGCTCCAAGTCGGGAATCACAAAAATTCCAATCAACGCGTTGCTGGCGCATGTTGGTTGCAACAAAGAGCTTCCCATTAACATTGGCGTAACAAATGATGGTTCGCCTTTGAGCATAACAGCTCATGACCTTGATGGTAGACTAAACATCATAACAGGCAAAAAGGGAACGGGAAAGTCGCATCTTTCAAAACTGCTTGTTTTGGGGCTTGTTGACTACAAGGCCACGGTTGTGGTTCTTGACCTTAACGGCGAATACACTGGACTGGGGCTGTCCACAAAAGGAGGAGAAAACCAGTACAGCAGCAGAGTGCATGTACTTACTCCAGGAGCCAACTTCAAGGTGTCTTTGGCTCAGATGGGCTTAAGCGTCATCTTAAAGATAATGATTCACGCGCTGGGTCTACCCGGAACATCCACCAGAGAATTTAAGCACATATGGAAAACGTTGTGCCAACAAAGAAACATCTCTCTTGAAGCGCTTGGAGAAGCAATCAAACAATCAGGAGGAAACATGCACGTGCGTGATGCCCTGTTTTCTCGTTATTATAGTCTTGTAAATTCGGGCTTTTTTACAGACAACGAAGAGTCAGCAACAAGTTTTGAGAAGCTCTTTGAAAAAACAAAGAATGACGGCGGAGCACTGGTGATTAACTTAAAGGATGTTTCAGCCGTTGACCGTCAGATTGTGCTAGAGTATACTCTTGGGAATCTTGTGAAACTTTTGGGGCAGTGGAAGCTCAAGTCCGTTTTCTTGTTTGCTGAGGAGGCTCATCTTTACCTCAGGGAAACGTACTGGGAAGATATTGTTACTCGAATGAGACATTTTGGTTTGTTTACTAACTTTGTAACTAATCAGCCTGACACAATAAAAGAGAACATCTACCGCCAAGCCGACAGCATCTTTTTGTTCAACTTCACAAATGGCCGCGATTTGGAGACGGTATCAAAGGCCGCAAGAGTTGATTCAGAAACTGTGAAGTCTATTGCTCAGGAACTTCCACCCCATCACTGTTTGCTCATTGGAAAAGCGGTTAACGATTTTCCTGTAATGGCAAAAGTCAGGGCACTGGATATCAAGACAATGGGACAAACAAGGCTATTTTTCACAGAGGTTATGGATTGAAAAAAAATTTGTGGACCAAATGTTTAGTGTTAAAATTTAGCGGACGCTTTATAAGTAAATGAAGCAATTGAGCTTACACGTAAGAATTGGAGTCAAATAAGAACTAGTTCTTTTCGAGTAAATCGGAGGTGTAAGTTAACTTGTCTTATAGAGAGAATCGCGAAATGCATAAAGCAACATGCGCAGAGTGCGGCAAAGAGTGTGAAGTACCATTCAAGCCTAGCGGCGCTAGACCTGTATACTGCAGAGAATGCTTTGCTAAACGAAGAAGATACTAACATCACAAGCTGATGTCAAGCCTTCGTTTAGAACCTTTTTTTCTTTTTTTATTTTTTTGTTGTTATTGACCCAGCTTTAAAGTAATCACATATTGTTTACTTGGTTTACGTCTGCGACCATGCATCTAATGAATAAAACAGACAGCAACACCCAAAAGTTTCATCCACAAGTAATATGGAGTAAGGGAACTGCTTTGAAAGGCAACCGTTCAAAAATGTTAAGAAACAAAGTTGCCCAAGAAGCGGCACAGCTGCTCTACACGTCCCAAGAAAAAGAGTACAAACAAGCCAAACAAAGGGCAGCAGAAACACTAGGGGCTCGAGGTCTTCCAAGCAACTTTGAAGTAGCACAAGAGCTTGACAGAATCGCCGAAGAAATAGAAGGCCCCCAAAGAAGGGAACTGCTTCTAAGAATGCGAAAAGAGGCAAAAGAGATTATGGAAACAGTCAAAGAGTTTAGTCCATGTCTTGTAGGAAGTGTTTGGAGAGGAACAGCCCGCAAAAACAGTGATATAGACGTGCATGTGTTTTGTCAGGACCACATTCAGGTAGTAGAAAAGCTTCAGAAACAAAATTATAAAATTGGAAGCTCAGAGTTGCGGTCAGTAACTAAAGCAGGTAACAAAGAGTCATCGTTTCACATTCATGTCATTCTTCAATCTAGAGATGGTGTAGAAATTGTGGTTCGAAGCCCAGAGCATCTGGGGCAAGAAGAAAGATGCGAAACATACGGAGATGTAAAAGCAGGACTAAACCTAAACCAGCTTGCCAGAACACTAAAAGAGAATCCGCTTCAAAAGTTTGTGCCCACCTAAAAAAGCCGATTACAATTTAAATAGGTGTTCGCTAAAAGAAAAAATACAGAAAAACACTCAACAGCAAAAAATCATCAAAAGGAGAAATCCCAAAGATGGACCTTGAAAAGAAAAAGTTTCAAAAAATGTTCCCGAACCTAGCTCAAGAAATTACAAAGGAAAACGGTGGAACAAAAATAAATGCGGTTCGATCGGACGCATCTACTGCCGAGCAGGCAGTTGCAAAAAAATTTATAAGCTACAATCCAGATGCGATTGATTTTCTCCGTAGATGCGACAAAGCAGAGCAAGCCGAAGAGATAATCTGCTACTTAGAAAAAAGACAGGAAATAAGCCCAGAATACGCCAAAAAACTTAGAAAACAACTTAAAACGAAGGGCGTAAGAAGCTTTGGAGCAAAAAAAGAGGACGATTACTATCTAAAACAAGACGACTCTTTCTAAACAAAAACGCGCCAAAAATAGTACGACTACAACCATAAGGTTACGGGGCAAACAGAAAAAAGAAAAAGACAAAAACGGGGATTTTATTTCAGAAATAAAAGCGGCCAGACGGTCAGCGCTTCAAGTTTATTTCTATTGTTGAAACGTTTCTTGTTCCATCTTCTCGTTGCAATTCTTCAGTTCCAATCTCTATTTTGGCAGTTTTCAGTTCTTTTATGAATTTGCGACGAACTATTTCGACCACATCTATAGCAGTTGTTATTGCTCGACCTCTAGCCTTCAAGGTAACATCTTTTACTTTAGCTTCGTTGAAATGAGTAATCACCGCCAAAACGTAGCTCATTGCAGGTTTTGTCCCAACATAGATCGTGTTTGCATCCTTTGACACATAGACACCTCCTTATTTTGCTTCTTTAAGTCTACTTTGTCTTTGCATTTTTAGAATCAGATTCATAAAATGAACCTGTTTCCATTTAGTTTATTGTCATGTTAGTGCTTTTAATTTTTGTCATAAAAATTAGGATTGAAAGACTTTTGTTACTATAAACCATAACAGTAGTATTAGTTGGTGCTAACAAGTATGAAGAGTGCCCTGATTTCAGTTTACGACAAAACAGGAATAGTTGACTTTGCCAAAGAACTAAACAAATTGGGATTTACAGTAATTTCGACAGGCGGAACACTAGAAAGCCTAAAGAAGGGTGGAGTTAAACGCCTAAAACACGTTTCTGAGGTTACAGGCTTTCCTGAAATACTGGAAGGCAGAGTCAAAACTGAGCATCCAAAACTGATGGGGGGCATACTTGCACAAAGAGACAAAAACGAGCACATGAACGAGCTTGAAAGGTTTGGAGCGGAACCGGTTGACATGGTTGTTTGCAATTTGTATCCTTTTGTAAAGGTAACACAACAAGGAGCGAGCCTAAAAACAGCCCTAGAAAATATTGACATAGGTGGGCCTAATATGGTTAGGGCAGCAGCAAAAAATTTTGAAAACGTAGTTGTGATTGTTAACCCCAAAAGGTACAATCAAATCATAATAGAATACAAGAAAAACGGTGAGGTAAGTGCCAAAACAAGAAAAGCTTTGGCGGTGGAAGCATTCAAAGAAACCGCACAATATGACTTGGCAATCTATAGGTTTCTAGAAAAAACATGACAGTTTGGCACGTTTTATATTTGGCTCTTGAGAACTAACTCTTGTTGTGGGGCTGCAGTTTATGATTAAATTCACTTGCTATGGGGGAGTAGATGACATTGGAGGAAACAAAATACTTGTCAAACTCGACAAAGGTTCCATGTTCCTCGATTTTGGCTTATCATACAGTGAAGAAAGCCAGTTTTTTGAAGAATTTTTGCAGCCACGATCAGGATGCAAAATACACGATTTACTGAAACTGGGACTATTACCACAAATAGACGGAATCTACAGGCAAGACGCCATATGCCCAACAGATTTTGAAGACTACAATATTAAGGCAGAAAAGTTGTGGAAAACAGATGTACAAACGTTTGAAGATGCAACAAAAACAGGCTCGTGGCGCCCTGACGCAGTATTCATCTCACATGCGCACCTAGACCACTGCGGGTATGCCCCATATCTGGGCGCATTTCCGTTCTTATGTTCTCAGATGACCCAAAAACTGATGGATGCAGTAGCTGAAATTGGAAACCTGCAGGGCTTAGACAAACAACTAACAGCCACAAAGGAGCGCGAGATGGGGGAGCTAAAAACAGGATATTTTCCGGGCGAACCCAAAATCGGCTACTCAAAACAAGAGGCAAACAGGGAATTCTGTAATCTGGAACACAAAAAAGCCCAGACAATCAACAACAAATTCACCGTTACAGGATTTAATGTGGACCACTCGATACCAGGATCAATGGCGTGCCTTGTAGAAAATAAAAGCACACAGGTGTTGTATACTGGAGATGTGCGATTTCATGGCAAGTCTGGCTACAATTTAGGCGATGAATTATGTGGCCTTGAGCCGGATGTAATGTTTTGTGAAGGAACACGCATTGACAAAAAAGAGCCGGACAACGAAAAACAAGTGGAAACAGACCTAACGGACATATTTTCTAAATGCAAAGGCTTGGCAATGGTTGGATTCACATGGAAGGACATAGACAGGTACGAGACTGTGCGTGATGCAGCAATAAAGAGTGGCAGAATTCCAGTTTTTGATCCGCGGTTAGCATATTTGTTGGGCAGGATTGGACGAAGCGCATATGATGAGGGCGCCAGAGTGTTTCTTGAAAGATGTGGGTCAATGCTTTATTCTCCGGGAGATTATAGCAACTCCAAACACAAAGTTGGAGACATGGCGCTTTCGGAATGGAGCAACAAACGCGACGATATAGTGGTGGATACAAAGCATCTTGAGAAGGGAGTTTCTGCTCTTGAACTTAACGAGAACCCGTCCAGTTACGTTTTGCACTTAGATTATTTTAGGTTCAAGAATATCCTAGACTTTGAGCTTCCAGAAGGCTCCGTTTTTGTGAGAGCACAATGTGAACCGTTTAATCCTAAGATGGAGCTTTCGCATAAGCGGCTGTTACGTTGGCTAAAGCACTTTAACATCAACACTGATAATGGCTGGAAGCCACATCAGATTCATGCCAGCGGTCACGCGTCTGGTCCTGAAATACAAGAGATGATCGATAAAATCAAACCAAAGATGTTGGTTCCTGTTCACACACAACATCCTGAAATGTTTAGGAACTCTGCAGGAAAAGTTCATAGACCAGAAAAGGGCGTAGAAGTGAAGATATAAGAATGTTTTTTAGACTCCGAAAAGCAGTATTTTTTGGGAGTTGTAATTTTTGAGTACCGAAAAAGAGTTTTCTTTAACTGAATTAAACAAACCAGCAGACTGGAGTAATCTACCTGTAATGGCAAAAAAACATGTGCCCATAATTGAGGCCCCAAGCAACGTTAAAGCCAACGAACCTTTTGTCGTGAAAATTAAGGTCGGTGGAATAGACGGAGTTGAGCACCCTAACACTTTGAGCCACTGGATAAACTGGGTTGCACTTTATGCGGGAGAACGATTAATTTCTAAGATAGAGTTTGGCGCTGAGCTGTCAGATGGCTACGTTGTAACACTTAATGTAACCTTGAACGAGTCCACCACACTAAGGGCACAAGAATTTTGTAACCTACACGGAGTTTGGGAAGGAAAACCAAAGAAAATCAATGTTTAACAGAACAGGGCAATCAACAAATAGAGGGACAAAACAGTAAAAGCAAAAAGTAGCCTAAAACCCGCACGCTATATATGCAACGCTGCCTTATATTAGCCCGTAGAATTCTCTTAGTGAATGACGACAAAAAGGCGTGCAGTGGTTTGTCGTTTATTTTGAGTATTCTGTAAGTGAAAATAGGAAGCATGATACGAGTTGTCTATGTCGGGGATTCAATTTAAAATGCGTCAACGGATTATCAGAAAATTTGAGAAAGTGGGAGCTGTTTCAGAGGAAACGGCTGTAACTTTTTCAGAGGCTAAACTAGATGTTCAGGAACAGTGCTGGTTAGACTATTTTGCTGGCTCTTTTCTAGGCAGCATAAAGAAAACTAAAGACCACAAGTATTATCTCTAAAGTTATACTCTGCTGATTACAGAGTTTATTATGATTTTTCGCGCTTAAGGTATGCAACAGTAAACAGCATACCAGTTTCTAAACGAACGTTTTGAACGCACACTAATTCCCACCCCTGTTCCCCCAAATCATTCAAGTCAGTTTGCACATTTTGCAGGACAGGATTTTGTTCGCGTTCACGCGGACTAATATGAATTTTAGTCTTTAACGCAAGTACACTATACTCCCATTTCACCAAAAACGTACACCTACAAAGTTAAACATTAACTCAAAAACAACCACTGCCCTTTTAAATGTATTTAAGTAACAGGAAATAAGTGAACAGCTGAAGTATGATTAAAATATAAAGTGAGTAACCAAAAACGGTGGATGTATAGTTGCCGGTGAATTCACCACCGGTGAACATGCAATAAACTACATCTTTTTGAAAACGCTGTGATGTTCTGGTTTTCTTTCGTGCACCTTATCGCCTCGCCTTGCCCATGCATTTTTCATATTAAAGCTGATGGGCTCACTAGGCGTTCTTCGTTGATTAGACCTGTGTTTTGGAAAACATGCTCTGCAGTAAACTGGTTTACCTTTTGTGGGTTCAAAAGGCACAGTAGTAGATTTGCCGCAATCAGTGCATTTAACTTCGAACATCTTTTTTTGGGACATGCAAACTCACCTCGGTAAACTTGTATAGAAAAAGTCCAGTTATCCAGTAGAACAAGTCCAATGTAATAAAAGAAATTCTTCAAGGTACACTAAGGTTTGCATCCTTATAAAGGAACGGAAAAAAGAAACCGTGTTTGCCACAAACAACATCGTAAAAAGAATGTGCACAGAGTGAGGCAAATAGGAGAAAGCAAATACAGTTAAACAAGCCGATGTTTATTTGTCGGGTGGGGTTTAATTTAAGCTCAAGCTCAAACACATTATTGGTCATGTTTTCTTTTTTCATCTCTGATTTTGGTTTGATTTTCGAGAACAGCATAATTAACGGGCATAACAATATGGCATAACACATAAAATATCTCAAATGATAAAATGTTAAGTATGATGTTAACTGCAATGGGAGATGCCCTGAAAAACAGACGTTACAGCGTCATGTTTGTGTTTCTATTCACGTTATTGTTGATTGCACCAAGTATTCAGACTGTAAAAGCGCAGACATCGCCTTCAGTTCGTTATGTAGGATTAGAGGGCATGAATGGCTCAGAAGGTACGGTTATATGGTCAGTATTTACTGTTTCACAGTGGGCTGACAAAATTAACTTCAGGGTGTGGGTGATAAGAGAAACTGAACCGATTCCAGTGGGTAATTGGAGCATTGGGTTATCTGAAAAATTAGACCAAGGAAGCGCACAGATTATGCCCGGCTTTGGCATCCAAGGAGTTTATGGGGGCAACGTATCTATTCATCAGGTCACGGCGGAATCCCCTTTTATGTCTGAGCAGAGGACTCACCCAATTGACGGTTTACGAACATACTATTTTTACAAAAGTCACGTAGGCTTCGATTTCACTTTTGAGGATGACGACATAATCTTACTTGCAGCTGATTATGAAAACTCTGTCGAGTATTATGAAGGAGAATTGCCGTATTATGGCGCATACAACACTGGCGATTACTATAAAATAGAATACGCGAACATACCTAACGAGGGGGAATCACTTCCGCAAGATGATAATGTACAGTTGCTCACACCAAAGTTTGTGTATTCGCCTTCAATGCCATACATTGATGCAGAAATAACTTTTGACGCATCTGAAAGCAGTGGATACAGCAACATTGTTAACTATACTTGGGATTTCGGCGACTACAATATTACGTCATCAAGTACACCAATTGTAATCCATACATATACTGCAACGGGCAGTTATTGCGTTACGTTAACAATTACGGATGAAGATGGATTCACAAATAATGTGTCATCCAACGTAACAGTGTCTCAAGATTTTGCGGTTCCAGTCACCGTTGACGATTATAACGGTTTGTGGCACACATCTGACATCACCATAACATTGACAGCTACGGATCAGGAAAGCGGAGTTGCAGAAACATATTACAAAATTAATGGTGAACCAACGAGAACAGTGCGTTCTGATGGGCAACCAGTCATCACTACTGAAGGACCGAGCAACACTTTGGAATACTGGAGTGTTGATAATTCTGGAAAAGAGGAAAGCCATAAACTAGTTGAGGAAATAAAATTGGACAAGTCGCATCCTGCATCTTTAATTAATTTGAATGGTGTAGTAGGTAATGAGGGCTGGTTCACTTCGGACGTCACCGTAACTGTTTATGCAAGTGATGCAATTTCTGAAGTAGACAGGATAGAATATAGTCTTGATAATCAAGTCTGGAACACATATTCGACACCAGTTACAATCGCCAGTGAAGGCAATTTATTGATTTACTACAGGTCAGTAGATAAAGCAGGAAATGTTGAAGACACAAAAACTGAGACTTGCAAGTTAGACAAAACGGCGCCTGTTGGTTCTGTTGCGATTAACGAAAACACAGCGTACGTTAACTCGGTTTATGTGACTTTGACGCTGTCTACATATGACCCTGCTTCAGGTGTATCTCAGATGCGTTTCACCAACGACAGGACAGAGTGGAGCAGTTGGGAAACGTATTCGTCATCTAAGAGTTGGAGATTGTTAATGGGCGATGGAATTAAAACAGTTTATGTGCAGTTCATGGACAACGCAGGTCTAGTTTCAGACGAATACAAAGACAGTATAACAGTTGACACAATTGAGCCTAAAACAGATGCTGGGTCGGACCAGACAGTAAGTGTTGACACAGATGTGACATTCACAGCCAGAAGATCTAGCGATACCTCAGGGTTGGTCAGCTACGAATGGGATTTTGGGAACGGAGCAACAGGCACAGGCCAAGAACTAACATATCAATACAGTGCCGAGGGAAAATACACAGTAACATTAACAGTTCAAGATAGCGCAGGCAACACTGGTACAACTCAGATAAGAGTAACTGTGGCGTCTACTGGGGTTCCATCATGGTTAATTGGTGCTGTTGTTGGGATATCAATAATTTCACTGGCTGTGCTCATTTGGAAAAGAAGAAAACGGGCCTCAAACAATTATGGAAGTATTTGAGAAAAAAATTAGCACACAAAATAGAAGATATAATTCTCTTTTAGAGTTTGGAAGCCAAGTTTTTGGCATCCATCATTATTTTTTGCAATTCTTCCTTTGTTGGTTTTCCTCTAATATCACCCATTCTGCCTTTTGTGCTACGTTCCTCTGAGCCGATAAACTCGCTTAGAACATACCATTCATCCACTACCGTGAATCCAATGTGTTCAAAGAACTGCCCAACATACTTGCCTACAGGTGTTGCTTCACGAAGCCCAGTGTGTGGTCCTGAATAGGTGCAAAAGATTAATGCGTTTTTTCCGGGAACCTTTGGAGCGCCTGTTTTGATTTTTTCCTGCTTTTTGTAATCGTCAAATTTTTTGAGCAAAAACTCGGTAACAGGTTTGGGCGGATGCCACTGAATAGATGGACAACCAACACAGACAAGGTCATAATCAAAGTAGTCTATGTCATAGGCCTTGGTTGTTTTCATTAACGAAACGTTTACTCCCGCAGCCTCTAAACCGTCCTTTATTGCAAAAGCTACTTTCTGTGTGTTCCCAGTGCTTGACCAGTAAATTATTGCTGCATTCTTCAATGCTAAACTCTTCTTTTTTATAAACAGTAAACTATAGTAGTCAATGCTATTTTTTGTCTTCTAGAATCAGCATTGTTATTGTTGAGCGGACCTCGTCTAGACTGCGTACTTTCCAAGTGACTGTGTCTTTGAGTTTTTCCATGGTTTCTGCTTGAATTTTTGCTACTACATCATAGACGCCGTATACTGGAAAGATTTCCACAACAGAGTCAAGTTTCTCTAAAGTTGCTACAACGTTTTCCATATGTTTTGGTTCGGTATTAATCAACACATAGGCCATGGGCATGCAATCGTCTCCACATCTTATGCGGCTAAATATCCTAAAGAATGTTTCTTTTTAGATTGTTCTCAAACTTCGGTGTTTAAAAGATTTTATTAAAGCAAACAAGAATGCCGTGGTGACTCAATCTTTTATGTAGTCAGGCATTGTTTTTTGAATGACGCCGTCCTTCAGACTCATAAAGAAGTCTATCACATCGTCGGGTTCCTTGAAACGCAGATTAATCAGACTCTTAAAGCCCCAATCAGAGCATTTAATACGCGAAATTGTAGATGCAACACCAATTGATTTGCCAAAATCTTCAGTGAGGTTATAGGCCGCCAAAAAAGCACCACACCAAACATCTCCTGCCCCTGTTGTGTCAACGATCTTATCTGGCGCTAAAGTTACAGAAGGAATCATCTGTAGACCTACTTTTTCACTGTTTACTACAGCACCTAGGTTTCCCAATGTAAGAATTAGATTCTTGGCTTTAAGAAGCCTAACAGCAGAAGAGATAGAGGTAGTCTGGGCTAATGCTTTAGCTTCAGTGTCGTTTACAATAAAAAAGTCTGCCTTCAAAGCAATATCCTTGAGGATTTTCCTGTTTTTCCGACTTTCTCGGATGTAGTTTATCCACGTGTTAACTGAAACTTTGGTCTCTGGAGACTTCTGCTTTATCTTGTCCAATATTTTGGCAACATTCGAGGGCTGCATAGGTGAAATATGGAAGATACTTTTGTGTTTGAGCCACCGTTTTGATATTCTACGGGACGTTATTTTGGAACCAGCACCATGTTCGACTTTTAGGTAATTGGCTTCCCAGCTACTGTCATACTTGATGTGAAACTTTGTTGAGGATGCATCGTATGTTTTCACGTCTTTGTATGGCAAAAGATTGAGAACATCAATGAATTTATTGTCTTTTCCAGTAGCCGAGATTAAAGTGACGTTCTGGAACAGGGTTCTAGCTGCCATCGCCGCGTATAGGGCTGCGCCTCCAGGCTGAACATGTGTACCGTTGACGTTTTCGACTTTGTCAACAGATATGTGACCAACAAACACTAGCCGTTGAGCTGGAATCTTTTTTCTCCCACCCTAAACAATACTAGACACTGTTTATGTCCACACACATAGTTAAGTTCAGTTTGAATAATCTTGCCCTTACACCCCACAACAGGATAGTTTAACAAAGTCAAGGGTTCAAGTAGTCTGCAGACTAAAAGATAACTTTTATCAGCCATGCTACATTGTTAAGCTCTAAGACAGAGCGTAATTAACATTGAGTACCAAACAAGATTCGCTTCTACGTTTTCGTTTAAAACGAAATTTAGAGAGATTAGCAGCCAGAGAAGGCAGAGGAACAGAGCTTGTTTCCCTTTATGTACCTCCGGGCAGACAGGTCAGTGAAGTAGTGGCCATGCTAAACAATGAATATGGAACAGCAACTAACATCAAATCAAACACAACTAGAAAAAACGTTCAAGATGCAATCACTAGGGTTACACAAAGAATGAAAATGTTTAAGACCGTACCAGAAAACGGGTTGGTACTTTTTTGTGGGGCAATTCCTCAGAATGGTCCTGGAAGCGAAAAAATTGAGTTATACATCATTTCTCCACCTGAACCGATACAAATTTATCTATATCGATGCGATGCCAGATTCCACACTGAACACCTAGCAGAGTTCTTGAAAGAAAAAGAAACATACGGAATAATCGTGTTAGACTCTGCACAGGCAACTTTTGCTACGGCAAGAGGAAAACACCTTGATATAATAAAACAAGTAACCTCAGGTATTCCTGGAAAATTCAGGGCAGGAGGGCAATCCGCAAAAAGGTTTGTTCGAATGCGTCAAGCAAAAGTGCACGAGTTTTTCACTCGAATTGGCGAATACGGTAACGAAATTTTTCTGCCAATTGAAAACTTAAAGGGCATACTTTTGGGTGGACCAGGCCCTACAAAAGAAGAGTTTGAAAAAGGAAACTTTCTACATTACACTTTGAAAGATAAGATGTTAGCCACAATTGACACATCATACACGGACGAACATGGTGTAGAAGAGGTTATAGAAGGCTCAAAAGAGATTTTGCAGAAATTGAGGTATTTTGAAGAAAAGAAAATCGTACAAAAGTTTCTGCGTGAAATTGGTCAAGATACGGGCTTAGCCACCTACGGTGAAGCGGAAGTTCGGAAATATTTGAACAATGGTATTGTGGATACTTTGTTGCTTTCTGAAGACCTTGATTCCATTCTTGTTACAGTGAAATGTGGTTCATGCGAATACACCAAAAACGAAACAATGAAGATGCATAAAATTGCAGAGTTTGAACAGAACACCAACGGTAGTGCTTGCCCAAAGTGTACCGTTCCAACATTGGCGGTGGTTGAAACAAAAGAGCTCATCGATGACTTGGCTGAAACGGCAGAAATCATTGGAACAAACATAGAAATAATATCAGCAGACACTGAAGAGGGCCAAATGCTCAAAAAATCATTTGGTGGAGTGGCAGCAATTCTTCGATACAAAGCGGCAGTCTAGTATTCTGCAACAAATTGTATGTTTGGATATCCTTGCACTTCTTTTCCTTTGCCTTTAGTTAACTCAATTGTCAGTTTTTCTATTTTGCATGTTCCAGCAAGATCTTCTTCAGCTTTTGCTAGAATATCTGCGGTTTGTTTGTCTTCTGTATATACCGTTAATTTTTGGATTTGAGCATTCAACGGTTTTTGATTTTCCGCTTTGTCTCTACGAATTTCGCTCATAACAGCAACAATAAGGTCGCCGCTTTTTTCGGTGTCTTTATCGATTAGTTCTTTGTGGATTGTAGGCCACTGAGAAACATGAATGCTATCAAGTTGTTTATCATCTGCAAACATTATCTGGTATAGTTCTTCTGTTATGTGTGGTGAAATTGGGGATAGCATCTGAATTATCCTGTAAATCGCCGTGTAAAGAGTGTACTGGGCTGCTTGTCGTTTTTCTGCACCGTATGTTTCAGGTTGATATAGCCGATGTTTGACGGCTTCAATGTAGTTGTCACAGAAGCTGTGCCATGTAAATTGTCGGATTTCGTCTGTGGCTACATTGAATTGGCAGCTTTCCAATGCGTCAGTTACCTTCTGGGTGACTTGCTCCATTTTGCTGAGCAACCAGCGATCTATTGGTTCTAATTTGGGCTGTTTACTTTTTGGGTTGTAGTCTTCTAAGTGCATTGCTGCGAATCGGGAGGCATTCCAAAGTTTTCGCAGGTATCTCCACGCATATTCCACGTCTTCCCACCTGAATGGAATATCTGACCCTGTAGCTCCTCCACCTGTTGCCCATTGTCGGGGCGCGTCGGCGCCATATTTCTGGAATACGTCTGGTGTGGCTACGAAGTTGCCCAGGGATTTGCTCATTTTTCTGCCATCGGTTCCAAGAACCATGCCGTTGATTAGAACACTGTTGTATGGTCTTTGGTCAAACAGGGCCAGACCACGAACCATCAAGTAGTAAGCCCATGTTCGAATAATATCATAACCAGAAGGATGCACATCTGCGGGGTACAGCTTTTGCCAGTCAGGTTTGTCTGGCCAGCCCGCATGAACAGCACAAGTAATAGATGAATCAAACCATGTGTCCAGAACATCCGTTTCTGGAACAAATTCTGTTGAGCCACATTTTGGGCACCTGTCAAGTTTTGGGGCTTCAGTTCTTGGGTCTATTGGCACCCAGTCTGGCTGTGCGATTATTTGTTCTTGGCAGCCTTTGCAGTACCACACAGGTATTGGAGTTGCAAAGATTCTTTGGCGTGAGATTACCCAGTCCCAGTCTAGGCTGTTTGTCCAGTCAATCATGCGTTTTTTCATGTTGTTTGGATACCATGTTACGTCATGGGTGTTCTTTTTGACTTGTTCTGTGAATGTACGAGTTTTCATGAACCATTGTTCATGCTCCAAGATTTCGATTGGAGTTTTGCATCTCCAGCAAGTGCCAACTTCGTGACTAAGAGGCTCTGTTTTTTCTAGAAGACCTGCTTGTTTTATGTCTGCCACTATGGCTTTTCTTGCTTGTTTGGCGGTTAGTCCTACATATTTTCCTGCTTTTTCGTTCATTTTGCCTTTGTCGTCGATTAGGATGATTGCTGGCAGTTTGAGGGCAGATACAGCTTTTACGTCTGCTTTGTCTCCGTATGTGCAAATCATCAGAACGCCTGTTCCGAATTTTGGGTCTACGGCTTTTTCGGCTATTATTTTGACTTGTCTGTTTGCTATGGGGACGGTGATGTTTTTGCCGATGTATTTGGTGTAGCGGCTGTCTTTTGGGTTCACTGCTACGGTTACGCAAGCTTGCAAAAGTTCAGGGCGACTAGTAGCTATCAAAAGGTGGTTACCGTCTTCTAGCATGAATTTGATGTAGTACAAAGTGCCGTCTTTTTGTTCGTGTTCTACTTCGGCGTCTGCGATTGCTGTTTCGCAGCTTGTGCACCAGCTGATGGGGTGCGTTCCCTTGTAGATTAATCCTTTTTTGTGGAGTTGTATGAAGCTTAGCTGGGTGTTTTTCCAGTAGTTTGGGTTCATGGTTTTGTATTCTGTTGTCCAGTCCACACTGCAGCCAAGACGTATGATGGCTTTTTTCATTATGGCAATATACTTGTTGATGACCTGTTTGCAGAGTTTAACGAATTCTGCGGGGGGCAAGTCGGTTTTTTTGATTTTGTGGATTTCTTCTGTTTTGACTTCTGTTGGAAGCCCATGGCAGTCCCAGCCCTGCGGAAACAGCACGTTATAGCCTTGCATGCGTTTGTAGCGGGCTAGGGTGTCTATGTATGTCCAGTTGAGGACGTTTCCCATGTGAAAGTTGCCTGAAGGATACGGAGGAGGAGTATCAATTGTAAATGAGGGGCGAGAGTCTTCTCGGTTGAATCTGTATATGCCCATTTCTTCCCAGTCTTTTTGCCACTTCTCCTCGATTAAAAGTAAATTGAATTTTTTAGGGAACTTTTTCATCAGTTAGCCTCAGTAACAGTGATTTATCGTAAAATTAACGCGGAAGTAATTTAGCTTTTAGGTAACAAAAAAATTGCTGTTGCAGTAAATTTCAAAAAAGGTGGTTTTCAACAATCATCTGCTATTAGTCTCCTAATATGATTGGTGTTTTTCAGTTTTAGAAAAGTTTGTAGGAGTAAAATGAGAGTGGTTTACATTTTATTTTATTGTACGAGCTTGGGTTAATATGCGCAAGATTAGTTTTTATCAAAAAGTGGATTGTTGTTTAGGAGAAGCGCGTACAAACTAAAAAGCAAGTACACAAAAGCAGAGTAAATTTAGAGTTTAATTAGCAACTGGAAGGCTCTTTTTCCTTCTTCGGTTAGGAAGTATCGTTTTTCGTTGTCTTGTTTAATTAATCCATCTAAGTTGTCAAGATGGTAATGGCATTTGCCCAAACTTATGTGCAGTAAACTTGCTAGGTCAGTTGAACTTAAAGCGCTGTGAGACTGTAGCAGCTCTATAATCCAGCATCTAAGAGGATTATTTAGGGCAAGGCAGATTTGCTGTTGGTTTATCTGCAGAGTCATCAGCATCACCAGAACATCAGTTGTTTTATTTGCTGATTGCTGTTTCACGTTTAAACAATTATGAAGCACAAATAATGATTGAGAACAGGTTTTAGCATGTTCTGTTAGGTTATACTGATGTTAGTGTGAACTTTAGCAACAAACTTGTGCTGTGCTAAATTTTTCAGAAAAACCTAGTTTTCAACAATGTACCTCTATTAGTTTACTAAGGTTAATTTATAAAATAAAATATACTATTAGACACTCATTTCTACTTTCTGAATTGGTCATTTTGTAAAAAATTTTTATATCACATTTTGGGTTAAAATTTCCAAACCCAAACTAATTATCTGGGAAGAACTGGTTTTGCATTGTTCCAATAATGTATGAAAAGATCTTTACACCATTTTTTGAATGATTCATCTTGTCCATGCATGTTTCTATAATCGATTTGTCCATTTTTTTGGGGCAAACAAAAACCTGCTGCTTTGTCTGTAACTATAATTATGACTTCCACTTTTGGGAGCGTTCTTTTTTCAGAATTGGGCATCGAAGTGGGTATTGGAGCTTCATTATCAGGAGGAATAATTTCTTGTGGAGAAATAAATCTGAAGTCAAAGGGTTTTTTAATTTTTTCATAAACTATGGAAATCATGTTTTGCATAACTTGGTTTGTTTGAATCCATATGAACTTCTCTGCTTTTCGCAACTGATTCTCTGTGTATTCTAAGTTACTCAAAATGTCAGTCCCTAACTCTCCGTTTTTTAGCTCTCCAATCCTGCTGATAAATTCGGATGGAAGTGGAGACACATCATATTCCAAAAAATAGTTTTGATGATTTGTCAAAAAATCAAGGGGTGAAAGCAAGGATAAAGCAAGTTCTCCATATTGAGTGACTTCAAATAACCCTTTAGCATTTTTTATAATCAGCTTGACATCAGTTAGTCGTTTCAAATGCCTTGTTGTTTCAGTAACGGTCAAATCAAGCTTGCGGGATATGTGAGAAAGCTTTAGCGGCTCTTTTTGGAGCTGAAATAAGATTTTTGTTCTATCTGGACTTGCGAGTTCAAAAAGAAGTTGATTTAATTTTTCCACATCAAAGCCCCGCTTGAAAGTTTTAAAAGTTTAGTGTTGATACGAAAATTTAAGGGTCAATCCTAAAATAGATTATTCTACTCTCCAACCATATTCTGTTTCTGGAAGGGAGTCTGTT
>JAOZIF010000165.1 GCA_026014495.1 Candidatus Bathyarchaeum sp. | reverse complement strand
GGCTCTGAGACTTGGACTCTCGGGACTCCGGTTCAAATCCGGGCGACCCCACCATTCACAAAAAGTTAGTGTATGTGTTCTTTGTTCTGTTGTTTGGTTTTTTCAGAAAAAAAGCTAGTTTTCAACAATATACCTCTATTAGTCTCCTAATATGCTTAACTAACATGTGAATAACCGCATTTTTGCGTTTTGAATAACCATTTTGGAACCCCAAACTGAAAAACGTTCAGTTAACTTTTTTTATAGTTACATACAATAAAGAGGTTTGCTGAGGCTCCTGCACGGGCGAAAAGAGGAGAAAAAATGAAAAAGACAAACAGCCGCCTTTTTGCTTTTGTTATTTTTATTTTCCATGCCTGAGTCTTTTCAGCTATTTTATGCACAAAACAAAATTAATATAACCTTGACCGAAACGTCATCATACTTAAACAAAAATTTAATTGCAATTTTTATCTGGTGTTTCTGTAACCCTAACCTGCATTCTCTTTATACGTAATTACTGTTTATTAGAGACTCGATTTCAGAGAATTTTTTTTGTTTTGCAAGGTTTTGAATGTGAGTTAAGCGCCTAATTATCAACTGTTTGTATTCTAAGTTCTCCACTTTAATTCCTCCCGCGGTTAGCATGCTTTGTCTGGAAGTGCAGATAAATCTAAGGTCCAATCAACATCAAAACTAGTGGAGAGAAGAGTGAAACTAAACCAAACTAGTAAACTAGTCCATTTCTTTGACAAAGTAATTGATTTATCTGCTATTATTATGCTTAGTAAGCAGGTCGGCAATTAGCAAGATAGTCCCAGCGGCAATAACAGCTAAACCCCAAAAAACATTGACATCAGCATATACGCTCAAAATCATAATTATTGTGCCAATAATCCAATAGAATATAATGAGAAACATCCTAAACGAAAAAAAGTTTTTGTCCGCAATTTTATCCATATCTGTTATCCCTGTGATATATTACCTACTCATCATTTCAAGGTTATCCGTTTTTTCTGTAACAATATTTTTCGAGTTATCACAAAAATTCAATTACTATGTCTATTTACGTAAATAGTCTGTGATTCTCTTCTGGAACAGTGCATTTTGTAACAGGCTGCTTTTATCTATCCACTGTTTGATTGGAATCTGGAACTGATTGCCAATTCGGGCTAACGCCTCTTTTAAGGTGTTATATTTTAGTGGTTTTTGATGCAAAGCATTTCGTACGTTCTCCCTTACCTGCCACACCCCAACAGGCATGATGTACCCAGGATGTGCCTCCCTTAAAACAATCACAGACGCTTGTCTTCTTTCCTTAATGAGTAATTCGCCAACCGCTAAACGAGCCGCATAATAACATCCTCCAATGCTGGCATACGTGGTTCGACCATCAAAGCCTTCCCAATCAGAAAACAGGACAACATCTGTGCTGCTCGGATTCCAAATTGTGCCTGGATACCATGCTTCCATAGCTTCGTAGCCCCACTCTCTGGGCATCATCAAAATCTCAAATCTGTTATCTAAATAGTTGGACTCGTAGACCCGGTACTCATTGATTTCAGGAAATGTTTTGATTTTTTCCATCATGCCTTTTGAGATAATGCTGTCCACTGCTGTTATGCTCCAGCGAGTTGGAACCAGCCGTCTTTGTTTCTTTAATCCAAAGGCGCCAACACTAAAGGCACGTTGAATCTTCGTAACTAAAGTTCCATCCTGAAACAGAGATGTAACAGCCTCAGAGGCATTCAAGTCATCATCAAAGTAAGCCTTCTGAATGTGCTTATCCCACCGAGAATTCGACACTCTCATCTTCTTTAGTGGCGCAGAGGGTCCAAAAGGCTGAATTTGGTCATCAAGAACAAGTGCGGCGGCAGGCTTCTTCTTGAGGGACAACTCAACATCAACAGGGCTAACTGACAATGCTAAATCAATTGTTTGATCCATGATTTTCCCTGAATCCTCAAACTTTTTCACATGAACCCTATGTTTACCTCGCACAAGCAAGGAACGAAAACCCACAATTTCATCTATTGACTTTCCAAACCACGATTCAGGCTCATCGTAACTGCTTGTATCCTCATGAATAGGCGGAACAAGAGGTCCAGCATAAACGTGAGGGTAACCAATCCTGCCCACAAAGACTCCTGGCGGACATGCTCCATCTAAATCAGTGCCTTGTAAAAGAGTAGCTGACCTAAAGTAAGAGTTGAACCTAACAACGAGCGGGCATCTGGTTTTGCCGCACAGAAACTTGCCGCCTTTACAGGCTACGCATAGACTATTTGCTTTAGTTTTGGTCACTAACTGATTTTTGTTGTAGTTCATGTCTGCAGCGAGGCTGGGGTCATCTAGAAGTTGCCTAACCCACTGGTTATCGTTTGAAACGGGCTTTTGTTTTTTTACTTGCCCTATAACCTTGGCGTTTCTTTTTCCTCCAGTTACTCGCCTCATCTTTACTCCGCCGAAAGCTCAGACACTAACTTGTTAACTACGTTAGAAAGATTTTTCTATTATCCCCAAATTTTCCAGGTTAACAGTTTGGGTATCAAATTTTGTTATCTTCTCTCTAACTGAATCTGTATGTCTGATTCAGACACTGACATATCTCATATATTAAGCAGGAAGAAAAGATATCTAATGGAGTTAGATACGACTTGGTATCCAGACCCCACAACAAACATGAGGAGTTAACCGATCCTTGATCGTAACGCTTCACTCATACAAAGGCGGAACTGGCAAGACACTGCTATCCGTTAATTTAGCCATGACTTTTGCTAACCTCGGCAAAAAAGTCTGCTTGTTGGATTTGGATCTTCGTGCTCCTAGCCTCAGTTCAACATTCAATAACACTACCAACTGCTGGATCAATAATTACTTGAATAAATCCTGCAAGGCAGAGAACATTTTGTCAGAATGTACTCCTCAATACATAAAAGATGGACACTTGTTTGTTGGTTTGGCTAACCCTTCCACAGAAGCCATTCGGGATATGTCTTCTAAGGACCGAAAATGGGAGATGGAGGCTCTTGGACGGCTTCTTTCGCTTAAAGAACATCTGCTAACTGACATGAATTTCGATTATGTAGTATGTGATTCTAGTCCAGGGCTTCAGTATTCTTCAATTAACGCAATTGTCATAGCGGATGTAGTGTTGGTGGTGACTTCAGTGGATAAATCGGATGTAGATGGAACACAACGAATGATACGTGACCTCTATGACCTTTATGAAAAAAAGACAGGAATTGTAGTTAACAAAGTTCCCCAAACAATCCTGTCAGGACGAACACACATCAAACTCGATACACATAATTTACCTATAATTGACCTTATTCCATGTTCTTGTGATGTCCTTCAATCAGGAGGAGAGTATCTTTTCGCTTTTGAAAAGAAAGAACACCCTATCACTCAGTCATTATCAAAAATAGCCATGAAAATAAGACAATTCTAGCCAGATGATAATTAAATAAGCAGTGGCGATTCTGGTGTTTTGAAGTTATCAACGCTTTGGGTGATACTACAAAACTCTTAATACCAATTTAGGGTTATTGGAGTTTATGTCTAATAAAACATTGAAGCTAGTGGCTGTGATAGCCGTTGTCGCTATTGTGTTTTCGGCTTTTAATACTTACTTGTTGCTTGATAGCATTCAGGTTCACGAACAACTTAATGCTCAAAATGAACAACTTATCGAACTACAAAACACCCTGACTGAAAATGAACAACAGCTTACTGAACTGCAAACTGCCCTAGACACACTTAACACACACGAAGAGCAGATTAGTGAACTACAAGTCGGTTTAAATGATACAAAAGACGACCTCGAAGCGGTTACAGTAACCCTGTCAAATATGGCCAACCAAATAAGTGCGCTCAACCAGAGTACATCTGTAGTCTTGGATGAAATCGAGACCACACTAGAAGGTATTGTGTCTGATCTTTCAAATCTAGAACTAATGATTGATCAAATGCTCAGTCAGACCCCCGAGCAAGTCTACGCTGATGCTTACAAGTCAGTTGTAGTGATTACAACTCCGCTGGGACAGGGTTCAGGTTTCCTGTTTGAAAACAAAAACACAATAATCACTAATTATCACGTAGTTACAACCGAAACAGATATAGAAATCGAGTTCTTTGACGGAACAAGAACACAAGCAACACTGATAGGCGCTGACGCTTACTCTGATGTTGCAGTTTTAGAAGTATCTTTGGCTCCTGATGAAGCTGAGCCATTGACTTTTAGTGATGAATCTGTTGACATTGGACAGCAAGCAGTAGCAATAGGTAATCCTCTTGGATTTACAGACAGTCTTTCTGTTGGTTACATAAGTCAAGTCAACAGGCTAATTTACCTTGACCCCCTAATTGTGCCTGTACTACAATTGGACTTAACTACTGCCGCCGGTAGTTCAGGTGGACCTTTACTTGATCTTTCTGGGAATGTTATCGGTATAACAAACGCGGGCACAGACGTAGGCTTCAATTTTGCGGTTCCCGTATCCATCTTGAAACGGGTGGTTCCTTCCCTTCTAGCAGAAGGAAACTACACACATCCTTTTGTAGGTATTTACATAATTACACTGACTCCCGATGTTATAACTGCCTTAAACATTGTTAACGTCGATTCTTACCAAACTGGGCTTCTAGTTTTGGGTGTAATGTCAGGTTATCCAGCCGAAGCAGCAGGTTTAATGCCTGCTATAAGCTCTACTTCTCATGACGGGTCCTTCAATTATACTGCAGTAGACATCATTTTGGCTGTTGATGGTCATCCCACTCTTAGCCTAGAAGACTGGACTGAATACATGGAACTTGAAGTTTCAGCTGGACAAACTGTCACTTTGACCGTCTGGAGGTCAGGCGAAATCTCTTCAGTCAATCTTACAACTACCGGGCGACCGCCTTACTAATGATAAAATTGAGCAAAATGTCCCTGTTGAATTCTGAATAAAAGGCTAAAACTTTAAGTTCCTGATGAGTAGCATTAAGCGGTTGATATGGTATGAGCAAACTGCAAATGCCAATTATTATCGTGAATTATAAAACATATTCTGAAGCTACCGGAAAAAAAGCTGTTAAACTATCTAAAATCGCAGAAGATGTGAACAAGGAAACAGGGGTCAACATTAGTGTGGCTCCCCAATTGGCAGACATAAAGTCTGTTTGTGATGCTGTTTCTATTCCAGTTTTTGCGCAGCATATTGATCCAATACTTCCTGGCAATTCAACAGGACATGTTCTTTTGGAGTCCGTGAAAGAGGCTGGAGCCATTGGAACATTAATTAACCATTCAGAGCGACGGCTAAAACTTTGTGACATTGAAACAATAATTGCACGGACACGTGAATCTGACATGGTTTCTGTGGTGTGCACTAACAATGCTGCGGTGAGCGAGGCTGCGGCTGCGCTTAAGCCCGACATAGTTTCTTTGGAGCCGCCAGAATTGATAGGAACTGGAATTCCTGTTTCTAAGACTAAACCTGAAGTAGTTAAGGATACTGTTACGCTTGTTAGACACGTGAACCCTGATGTGGCTACTCTGTGTGGTGCTGGAATCACCAAAGGCGAGGACGTAGCTGCTGCTTTAAATCTTGGTACCATGGGCGTTTTGGTTGCCAGCGGAATAGTGAAAGCCAAAGACCCCCACAAAGTCATAATGGAATTTGCAGAAGCAATAACTAATTCAATGTAAAAACATCTTTTGACAATGTTTATATTTTCTGTTCTGGGTTCCTTGTTCGTTTAAGCAATCAATCGGTTACCTGTATCCGTGTAGGATTGCAGCAAAATGTTGGTTAGGTGATTCGGAATATTGAACGTTGAACTTAGATGTATTTCATGCATTCTTAATCGTGGTTACCTTCAGATCCAAGAAGCAACAGAGGACAAGGTTCTGCAATTTAAAACGTTATCCACAATTCTGAGGTTCTTATCTGAAGAATTCAAGCCAACAGCAAATCCTGCCTATTTAGGAACAAAACGGGACAAACTGATACGTGAACTAACAGGAGACCCTTACAAGCAAAAGAAAGAGCTTAGTAACCAAAAGGCCCTGGAAGTTTTACCTCTTGCTCAGAGCATTGTTTTGAAGGAATCTTCACCGCAGATTCGCTTTAGAAAGGCCTGTCTTTCTGCTATTGTGGGCAACATAATGGAATTTGATTTGCCCGATAATCCCTTCAAATTCGAGGACCTTGAGAATCTCATCAAGCAAGCAGAAACCGACTTGGCAATCGATGAGATTTCGCAAATATTTGACAAAGCAAAGAATGCAAAAAATGTTCTTTACTTAACTGATAACGCTGGAGAAATCGCCCTTGACATGTTGCTTGTTGCTGAACTAAAAAATCTTGGTGCCCATGTTACTGTAGCCGTTAAGGAGGGTCCAATCCTTAATGATGCCCTGTTGGAGGACGCAAAAGTTGTTGGAATGGACAAAATAGCAGACAAGGTAATGTCCACTGGCTCAGACTTTGTTGGTTTGTTTCCCAAAGACTGTTCTGACGAGTTTCTTGAGCTTTATCGTTCAGTAGATTTTGTGGTTGCTAAAGGAATGGGTCACGCTGAAACTCTTACAGAAGTTAAGCTTCCAGTACCTCATGCTTTACTGTTGCGGAGCAAATGTAGTACCGTAGCAACTCATTTTGGCGTGGATACAGGAAAGAACATAGCTAAGCTCTTGCATTAGAACTGGCAGGCAGGTCACTAACTTGGGTTTACCCAAAATATGTCTTGGGCAAGACGTTCTATCTGACGTTAACGAGGCTCTACGTAAAGAGTGGCTTGTAACTAACGGACTAGGCGGCTACGCTTCATCGACCGTTTTGGGAATCAACACACGAAAATATCATGGTCTGCTTGTTGCAGCCTTCAATCCACCTGTGAACCGGTGGGTGCTATTAACAAAACTTGATGAGACCCTGCAAATAAGAAATGAAAGCTACGATTTAGGCTCAAACGAGTTCATTGATGTCATGCATCCTAAAGGCTACAATTTTCTTTCAGAATTTAGTGTAACCCCATTTCCCACATTTAGATATGATGTTAAGGGTGTTAGCGTCAAGAAAACAATCTTTATGCCTTACATGAAGAACGCAACAGCAGTAATATACAAAGTCAACAATCCTTTGGAAGAAAAAGTTTCGTTTAATGTTTCACCTCTTGTCAATTCACGGCACATCTACAACACAACAGACAAAAACAAAATAGACTGGACTTTCATCAAAAAACGCCACAAAGACGCAATAACAATCGAGCCCTCGGACTCGCTTTCATCCCTGATTCTGTCATCAAGTAGCAATGCCTCATTTGTGGATGAGAGCTGGTGGATAGAGAAACTATTTTTCAGGGTTGATGCCTCCCGAAGCGAAAACAGCATCGACGACAATTTTAGACCCGGATTCTTTAAAGTCTCTATAAATCCTAAAGAAACAAAAAAATTCTATGTTCTTGCAGTGGCTGCAAAGAACAACACAGAAGCCCAGAGCCTATTTTCGTCTTTTGGTACAGAACTAGAAGATATTGACAGATTATATGTTGGGGAGCTAGAGCGACGGAAAAAACTGTTGAAGCAGTTTCAAGAACACAATGCTGGCTTGGAACTTGAAGACTGGCTAAAGTGGCTACTTCAAGCAGCAGATTCATTTATTGTATCGAGGGCTTCAAGTGGAACAAAGTCAGTGCTTGCGGGGTATCACTGGTTTGATGATTGGGGACGGGATTCGCTTATTTCTTTGTCTGGGTTGACTCTTGTAACTGGAAGGTTTGCTGATGCACAAGAGATTTTGTTGACTTTTGAGCGCTATTGTAGTAACGGAATCATACCTAATCGTTTTTCAGACAAGGCTGGAGACATCCCGCTCTATAATACTGTGGACGCTACTTTGTGGTTCTTTAATGCTGTTCTTCAGTACCTCAAGTACACTGGAGACTTTAGGTTTGTTCAAGAAAAACTGTGGAACACCTTGAATGAAATAATGGACTATCATGTTCAGGGAACCATTTTTGGTATTCACATGGACGATGACGGTTTGATTGCTCATGGTCCACAGCTTACTTGGATGGACGCCACAACAATTGACCGTTTTGTTACACCTAGAAACGGTAAGGCAGTGGAAATTCAAGCCCTGTGGTATAATGCGCTAAAAACAATGCAGCTTCTAGCAACGCGCTTCAATCAAACGGACAAAACACAAACATATTCCAGAATGGCTCAAACAGCTAAAGAGAGTTTTGTAAAAAAGTTTTGGAACGACAAAAACGGGTACCTCTATGACGTACTCAATAAGGATGGAGCTGACTCAACGTTGCGCCCAAACCAGTTGATTGCCGCATCATTAGACTTTCCAGTAATTGACAGCCCAAAAATGGAGTTGGTCGTTGAAGCGGTCTGGAAAAACCTGTGGGGCAAATATGGACTAAAAACGATTCCTGAAACTGACTCAAGATATATCGGAACATATCTTGGCAACTGGGGGCACCGCGATAGCGCATATCACAACGGCACTGTCTGGGCGTGGCTTTTAGGTCCCTTTATCACAGCTTTTTTGAAAACAAAAAGTCATGAAGAATACTGGCGAAACTTTGCTTTGAAGAACTTTTTGCAGCCACTTTTCAATGTGCAGTTGTATAATGCTGGGTTAGGTACAATCAGTGAAATATTTGATGGAAATGCGCCTCACTATTCCAGAGGCTGTATTTCTCAGGCTTGGAGCGTAGCAGAGCCTTTGCGGGCGTACATTGAGGATGTAGCATTGAATAGACCGTCCCACGAACAAGATGTCCTAAATTCTCTGTTATAACTAAGTTTAGTTTGTTTTTTATCAATTCATCTTTTTGGTGCCCTGACGATTTTGGGTATGTTGTAACCATTGTAAAACGTGTAGCTGTCTTTTATTCAGAAGCAATGAAGTGAAGGTCAACATTGAATTGTGTAACTTGGTTGTGCACAAGATAATTGATGAAACCGTCTGAAGACGAAACTGAAATAGTTATTGCTATTGGAATAACATCGTTAGGCTTGAGTGTTGTTCCATTGTAGTCCCATGTTATTGTTATGTATTCTGAAATCTCTGGTGGGCTCCAATCCGT
Source organism: Candidatus Bathyarchaeum sp. (assembly GCA_026014495.1). Classification (GTDB taxonomy): domain Archaea; phylum Thermoproteota; class Bathyarchaeia; order Bathyarchaeales; family Bathyarchaeaceae; genus Bathyarchaeum. The sequence continues at coordinate 32,831 of JAOZIF010000165.1, read as the reverse complement.
TAAGTTAAGGTTTAGTGTCACTACAAAATTACTGACACTTTTGATATACACTAATTGAGTCGATATGTTTCCGGGCATGAGTTCTCCCCAATCAAACATTTCTTTTGCAGTTCCACAATTTGCGTCCTCGTACGCTTCAACTTCAATTGTTTTGATTGTTCCAAGACTTGGCACGTAGATTTCAGGATTTGAATGAATTAATAAAACGCTGATTAAAGTGCTGCTTGCAATGGATACTATGGCCACGATTACTACAAGTAATAGTGTTTTTCGTGAAGGTTTTAAAGAGCCAAAAAAGGATGAGATGTGTTTTTTCAACTTGCCAATGATTTTGTATTCCCTTTTCTTTATTGGTTCACAGCTTTTGCTCATCCAAAACCGCCTTTTACTTATTTCTTGACAAAATGTAAACGAAAGTATTCATTATGTTATAATATGACAATGTTTCTGGATGATAAACATTTATGTTTGACGTTTTTTAGCAAAAAAGAACAATTGTTGTGGTTGTTTGCTTTGGTATTAAAACTCTTTATATCGCTGTTTTTTCGTTTTACTTATTTACACGGTAGTTTCCTTTAACATATAGTCTGATGATGGGAAAATTGATGCCCAGAACCTCAAAGTTAATTGTTAGTGTTCTAATGTTCTACTTTGGCTTTAGTGGTCAACCATGACAGATGTTTGTTTAATGTTTGAGGTTCACCAGCCCTTCAGGCTGAACCGAAACTTTCACTCAGACCTGCTTTTCAAAGAAAAACTAACAACTAAAGACCTTTTTGACCTCTATTTTGATAATGGGCTTAATCGTTACGTTTTCGAGAGAGCCGCACGAAAATGCTACCTTCCCGCAAACCAGATAATCTTAGAGCAAATCAACAAAACCAAGAGCACAGGAAAACCGTTCAAAGTAACCTACGGCATATCAGGAGTCTTTCTTGAGCAGTGCCAACTGTGGAGTCCCCGCCTCATTGAGTCCTTCAAGCAACTCGCCGAAACTGGCTGCGTCGAATTTATGGAAGAAACTTACTATCATTCTTTGGCCAGTCTTTATGGAGATGACCGTTCAGAGTTTGTGGAACAAGTCAAAATGCACAGACAACTCATGAAAGAGCTGTTTGGTTATGAGCCAACCTTTATTGAAAACACTGAACTGCTCTACAATAATGCCATCGCCAAAACCATGGAACAACTAGGCTACAAGGGCACTGTCACTGAAGGCATCGATAAGACTCTGCGTGGGCGAAGCCCAAACTATGTTTACAAAGCCAAAGACTCTGATTTTCGTGTGTTGTTGCGCAATTACCGCCTTTCTGACGATATAGGGTTTCGTTTTTCCTCCACAGGCTGGAATGAGTATCCTTTGGATGCTACAAAATATGCGCGCTGGTTAGCTGGAACCCAAGGACAGGTTATAGTTGTTTTTGTTGACTATGAAACCTTTGGGGAACACCACTGGCCAGAAGGTGGAATACATGAGTTCCTCAGAGCATTACCCGACGAAGTAAACAAGTGGCATCACCTGAATTGGAGAACACCTTCTGAAGTTATTAAACAGCATACTCCAGTAGGCGAAGTTGATATTCATGAATACAGCACGGTTTCGTGGGCAGACATTGAACGAGATGCCAGCGCATGGATTGGTAATCCGATTCAAAACATCTGTTACGATTCTTTGAAGGAACTGGAACTGCTGGTTAAGGGAATCGGCGACAAAGACTTGGTTAGGCTGTGGCGTTACCTGCAACTGAGCGACCACCTGTACTATCTTAGCATAAAAGGTGGCGGACCTGGAGATGTGCACAATTACTTTAGTTCCATGGGTAGCCCCGTGGAAGCTTTTGCTGTTTATTCTCGTATTCTTTCTGACCTTGAAGCCAGAATCCGCTTAGAACTTGAGAAACCCGAGTTGGCGGCAAAAAGATTGCTAAGGCGGCTTCCTGCTGGGATGGGATTCACGTTCTCTTACGAGTTTGCCCGTTCTTCTGGTTTGACTGTTCGTAGCTTAAACGAGTTTTATTCGGCGCTAAAGATGATTGATGTAAGCGCTATTTTGTTTCATATGGAAAGGGGCGATTTTGAGCGCTGGCTAAGTCAGGTTGTCGGCGATGAACTGTTGGCTGACCAGATTGCAACGGTTAACAGTTTGAACAGAAAGTTGAAAGGTGAGGCTCTGCGCAAGAAGGTTCTTGGAATAGTTGAAAGAAGGTTAGCTCAGTTGAATAAAATTACTGCTTCAGAGTCTAGAACCTTAAAGAGGAAGAAAAAGTGAATATTTTATGTCCATGATTGTATTGCAAGGTGTGCGTTGAGAGGTTTTTGTTTATGATTAGAGACCCCGTTTGTGGATTGCCTTTAACTGAGCCAAAGGACGAATTCAAGGCTGACGTGAGGGGCAGAACCTACTATTTCTGTGGCGAATACTGTAAGCGTGCTTTTTTGCGGGGGAAAAAAATCGCATATTTTTCTATGGAAATCGGGCTGAGCAATGACATTCATACCTATAGTGGCGGTTTAGGTGTATTGGCTGGTGATGTGATCAAGTCCAGTGCTGACCTTAAGATTCCGTTGGTGGGGGTTACTCTTGTTAGCAGTAAAGGATATCTGCGGCAGGAAATTAAGGATGGAAAACAAATTGAGCACCCTGACGATTGGACGCCCTCCACATTGATGAATGAGTTGCCAACGCAAGTTGAGTTGAGTATACAAAATCGTCCTGTCAAAGTGAAAGCTTGGCTTTATGATTACCAGAGTCCCAGCGGTGGATTGGTTTCTGTTCTGTTTCTTGACACTGACGTTGAAGGCAACGCTGCAGAAGATAGAGAAATCACTTCTTTCTTGTATGGCGGCGACAGAGACTATCGGCTTAAGCAGGAAATTGTTTTGGGAATTGGCGGCGTGAAAATGCTTGATGCCGCAGGGTTTTCTGTTGGAAAATATCACATGAACGAGGGACACTCCAGTCTTCTTACATTGGAGTTGTTGACAAAAAATGGAAAAGAGTTGGACAGTGTACGAGACCTTTGCATATTTACAACTCATACTCCAGTGGAGGCGGGTCACGACAAGTTCTCATACAGTGTTGTCCAAGATTTGTTGGGTGACATTATTCCTCTTGAAACAATGAAGGCGCTTGGCGGAGAAGACCAACTAAATCTAACCCGTCTGGCACTAAACACCAGCAAGTATGTGAATGGAGTAGCAAAACGGCACAAAGAGTTTTCTTTAACACTGTTTCCGGGCTACAACATCTCGGCTATAACTAATGGTGTTCACTCTTTTACGTGGACTTGTGAGTGTTTTAGGAGGCTTTATGACAAGTATTTACCCGGATGGGCAAACGAGCCTGAGTTGCTTGTCCGCGTTGACACAATTCCTGATGAAGAAGTTTGGCGCGCCCACATGGAAGCGAGGGCAAATCTTATTCGTTATGTTCGTGAACAGTCGGGTATCCAGCTTGACCCTAATGTGCTTACGTTGGGTTTTGCGCGCCGCTTTACTGGGTACAAAAGAGCTACTTTGTTGTTTTCAAACTTGAAGCGCCTTGAAGAAATCAATAATGTGGGTAAGCTGCAGGTGGTTTTTGCGGGCAAAGCTCATCCGAGGGACTGGATGGGGAAGCGGTTAATCGAAGAGATTCATGAAATGAAAGAAAAACTAAATGACGTAATGAATGTTGTATACTTGGAAAATTATGGTCTTGACATGGCGGCTAAGCTCACTTCTGGTGTGGATGTGTGGTTGAATACTCCTATTCCGCCGTTTGAGGCTTCGGGCACAAGCGGTATGAAGGCGGCGCATAATGGGGTGATTAATTTTAGTGTTTTGGATGGCTGGTGGGTTGAGGGCTGTATTGAGGGTGTCACTGGTTGGGCTATTGGTCCTTCGCCGAAAGAAAACTTAGAAGAGGCTGAGCGAAGGCGACGTGAGGTTACTCAGTTGTATGACAAGCTGGAGTATCTGATTATTCCGACGTTTTATCGGAACAGGGATGATTGGATTCAGTTGATGGAGAATTCGATTGGGAAGGTTGCGTACTATTTTAACAGTCACAGGATGATGCGAAGGTACGCTTCGGAAGCTTACTTGTAGTTGTGTATAGTTTAGTGTGTTTTGTTTTCGTGGTGTGATTGGTGTTTTGTTTTATGTACTGTTTTTGCTGTTTGTTTTGTTGACCGAACAGCTTATATGAAAGATAACACATATGAAAATTAATTCATTATATGTTGTGGATGAGATAATATGAGCGAAAAACAAATGTTCTGTTTCCAATGCGAACAAACCGCCAACGAAAAAGGATGCACACAATTTGGCATCTGTGGAAAAAGCCCAGACGTAGCAGCACTACAAGACCTGTTAATATACACACTAAAAGGGCTCTCACAAGTAGCCACACAAGCCAGAAAACACAAAATAGCAGACGAAGAAACAGACATGTTCACATGTAAAGCGTTATTCTCAACACTCACAAACGTAAACTTTGACCCCGACAGATTCGTAAGCCTAATCAAAAAAGCTGCACACCATCGAGACTCACTACGAAAAAAGGCTGAAACTGCAGGAGCAACAATAGTACTTTCTGACCCCGTAACTTTTGTCCCAAAAAACACGGTTAACGAACTAGTAGAACAGGGCAAACTGGTAGGCGTAAAATCAGACCCAAGCCTAGACCCTGACGTTCATTCTCTTCAGCAACTTCTAATCTACGGAATCAAGGGCGTTGCCGCATACGCAGACCACGCATACATTCTAGGACAAAAAGACACCAAAGTATTTTCATTCATACATGAGGCACTCGCAGCAACTCTTGACAAATCCCTTACTGTAAACGACCTTGTCAGGATGGTTCTCAAATGTGGCGAAATAAACTTACGTGCAATGGAACTTCTAGACGCTGCAAACACTGGAACGTATGGTCATCCAGTGCCGACCAAAGTTCCCTTGGGTGCAAAAAAGGGCAAAGCTATTCTTGTTTCTGGACATGACCTCAAAGATTTAGAAATCATACTCAAACAGAGTGCAGGCAAAGGAATCAACGTTTACACGCACGGAGAAATGCTTCCCGCCCACGGTTACCCTGAACTAAAAAAGTACCCCCACTTTTATGGTCACTACGGAACTGCATGGCAAAATCAGCAAAAAGAATCCAAAGCGTTTCCTGGAGCAATCCTGATGACCACAAACTGTATCCAACGTCCCCTAGACAATTATACCAAAAACATTTTCACTACTGGTCTTGTTGGCTGGACAGGCGTACCCCATATTGCTGACAAAGATTTCACTCCAGTAATAGAAAGAGCGTTGGAGCTACAGGGATTCCCCGAAGACACAGATGGAAAAAGTGTGATGGTTGGGTTCGCCCGAAACACAATCTTGGGTGTTGCAGACAAGGTTGTTGAGGCGGTAAAAAACAAGAATCTTAGACACATACTGTTGGTTGGAGGCTGTGACGGAGCAAAGCCCGGAAGAAACTACTACACCGAACTGGTTGAAAAAGCTCCAGCAGACACAATTGTTCTTACTTTAGCGTGTGGAAAATTCAGGTTCTTTGACAAAGACTTGGGCACCCTCGGAGGATTACCTAGACTTCTTGATGTGGGACAATGTAACGATGCGTACTCTGCGATAAAAGTGGCTGTGGCGTTGGCGGACGTGTTTGGAGTTGGCGTGAACGAGCTTCCTTTGTCATTGGTGCTTTCTTGGTATGAACAAAAAGCTGTAGCTATACTATTGACTCTGCTGTATTTGGGAATAAAGGATATTCGTTTGGGACCAAGTTTGCCTGCCTTTGTATCACCTAATGTACTTGATGTCTTGGTGAAAAACTTCAATATCATGCCTATAACCACAGCAGAGAAAGACCTTAAAGCAATACTCGCCTAAAAACAGCGTTGGATTAACTATGAAAAAGGGGTTAAGCGAAACATGCTACAGGTTCTTTGTGAATCTGGCAAATCCTGCACGGTTATCTATACTTGAGCAGTTGATGAATCAACCAATGAGCGTAAACGAGCTCGCCGAATCCATTGGACAAGAGCAGAGCATGGTTTCGCATAACCTTAAACCTCTTCTTGAATGCAACTTTGTTTACATCAAACGGGACGGAAAAAAGCGCATCTACTCTGTTAACAAAGAAACTGTTGGAGCACTGTTCAAAACCGTTGAGAATCATGCTGAAAAATTCTGTCCAACAGGTGGAAAGTGCCACCTAAAAGAAGGCTAACCATTTGAAATTCACTGGCAACGAGGTGAAACAATAGTGAAAGAAAACAAAACAGGAACTGAGACTGTTTTTGACCACCCAACAAAACTTGCATCTTTGATTGATTATCAAGAAGGCTCTGTGGTTAGTCGAACAATAGTTGACAAAGAAGCTGGAACTGTAACTTTGTTTGCATTTGATGAAGGGCAAGGACTTAGTGAGCACACGGCGCCCTTTGATGCATTGGTTTATAGTTTGGATGGTGAAGTTGAAGTGACAATATCTGGTAGTTCTGCTCAGTTGAAGACTGGAGAAATGGTGGTAATGCCTGCAAACAAGCCCCATGCGTTGAAGGCAACTAAACGGTTCAAGATGCTTTTGATAATGATTAGGTCGTAATCTTCGTGTCGGCTGGTTACTTTATATGGTAATTTTGTTTCTTATTTTTGTTTATTTTAGGTATTGTAATAACGAATTTGACGCCTTTTCCATGTTTGCCTGTTTCTTGGATTGACCATCCGTAGGCTTCACAGATTTTTCTTGTAAGATATAAAGCGTAGCCTGTGTCTTTTCCGTATGTTTCGTTAAAGATTAGCTCTTTTTCATTTTCTGGTACTCCACTGCTATTATCCTCATAAATCAGTTTTAGTTCATCTTTTCCCGTTTCGTAGTAAACTCGGATTTGGTTTACTTTTTCTTCGTTCTTCAAAGTGTCGTTAATCAAGTTGAAGAAGATTTGTCGCAACAGAGAATCAGCCAATAATGTTAAGCCGTCGAGTTCATTCACGAATTTTATATTACTTAATCCAAGAAACATGACTATTTCTTGAACAAACCCTTTTACTTCTATGTATGAAGGCTCTTCCACGCCCACTGCTTCATATGTTTTTGAGAAATTAAGGATGCTTTCAAGTTGGTCAATGGTTGAATCAATGTTATCCAAATGGGCTGTGACATCAGAGTTGCCTGCTACTTTTTGTTTAGCCAGATACACGTAATTTACAATGACAGAAAGCTTGTTTCGAATGTCATGTCTAGTTAATTTGCCAACAACACTCAGCTTTTCATTGGTGATTTGTAGTTTATCCTGAGACTGCTCTAAGGTTGCAAGCATTCGGTTGATTTCGTCAGCAAGATCTGTTATTTCATCATTTTTTCCTGTTACTGTTACGCGCTTCGCAGGGTTCTGCTGTGAACTTATGCCTTTGACGCTTGTGCTCAATTGGGTTAGTCTTGACAGCACGCCTTTTGCTAAACCTATCATACTTACTGCCGTAACGATTATGCTTGTGGTTAATACTATAATCATAAAGTAGATGCTGGTGCTTTGGCCTTGCTGGTAGATGTTTCTGGGCAACTCTACTTTCAGCGCTAGACCTGCTTCACCATTAATATCCTTAATTATGGTGTACCCTGCAACATGTTCAGAATTTATGGGCTTTATGAAAATCGGTTCTTCATCTGTTATAGATGCTATTGCTTCCTGAACATCAGCGGTTACTTGTGAGTCAAGTTGCTGAATTTCAATTGATAACTGGGTTGTCTTGGCTAATTCATTGATTTTGGTGGAATCTAGATAGTATCCCATAATTAGTGAACCAAGAATTGGGCCTTCATCTGTGCTTGTTATTATGGGTCTTGAAACAAGTATAATTGGATTTTCAGGAAGAAGCAAAAGTCCTTTCACAGTGCTGTCTGTTTTACTGTGTTGTAACAGCGCCGTGTTGGTTGTGAGGTATTGCTGAATACTTTCTGGAACAGCTGTTTCTTCTTCGTTCTCAAGGTCAAAGGCTTTACTGTAAACGATTTCACCTGAAGAATTAACGTATACCATGAGATTGAGTTCTGAACCGATGAATGTTTCATCAACGAGGTTCGACTCGATATATTGTTCATTTATATCTTGGATGAAACTGTATGTATCATCCCATGCCGCCCAATCGTAAACAAAGGCATCTAGATTATTCACGTCAGCATTTAGGGCGTTAATTGCGCGTTCAACGTTCTGAGTTGTATCTTGTTGTTCAAGTGTGGCGAAACTGTTTAAGAAAACCAGTTGTGACGCAGCATATTGTATTATAATCAAAGTTGTGAATGTTACGCCTAAAAGGACAAGTGTCTTTTTATGCAGCTTCAAATCTAAATTTTACCTCGCTAGATTTTAGCCCTTTAGCCGTTTAGTGTATAATGTTTTGTGAATTGTGTGTCTTGATTGGTGTATTTGATGACACAGATTCTGAATATGTAACAGTCAACGGATATGTGTTAATCTAAAAACATCGATTATTTTTTATTCAGATGGCTGTAACTTGCACCGTGTTATTGAACTACTTCAACGTTCTTGATTTCAGGTACTCGCTTTTTTATGCAGCTTACTACGCCCCACTGTAAGGTCATCGCGGACATTGGACAGCCGTTACATGCGCCTTTCAGTTTAACTTTTGCGATGCCATTTTCTACGTCTACAAGTTCTATGTCTCCGCCGTCAGCTTGCAGTTGTGGTCTAACTTCTTCGATGCATTGTGCTACCTGTTCTTTGATTGATTTTGCCATACAACTTACCTACTAAACAATTGGTGGCTAATCTAATAAATGTGCTGTGTTACCTAGAGCCTCTTTAGCGCTATTCGGTATGCGATTGTTCCTAAGCTAAACAGGATTATGCCTGAAACGGTTAGGTACAATAGTTCTGGAATCACTGCATCAAAGGGTAAGTTTCTGGTCATTACGTCCTTCATGATGTTGACAAGTTTTGTGAAGGGCAAAGCTTCGCCGAATACTTGAGCTGCTTCTGGCATCATTGTAAGTGGAAAGAATGCTCCGATAAAGAACTGCAGTGGAACACTGATTATTACTGCGATTGAGTTGGCTGCTTCTTCGTTCTTTGTGACGGAAGAGATTATTAACCCAATTCCAATAGCGGATAGCGAGCCCAAGAACATTGCCAAGATGATTACGGGGATGTTCCAGTACAGGTTCACTTGAAACAGCAGTACTCCGCTAACAAGCATGACAAAGCCAGACATGTAAACTAGAGTCAAGTTTGAGATAAATTTTCCAAGCAGCACAATTGTGGGAGAGACGGGAGCAATAATCATTCTTTGGAACGTTCCTTTGGTGCGTTCTGTTGCGATTGTCATAGAGGCATGATTTAGTCCGCTCCAAAGAAGGACAAGTCCCAGTGTGCCCGGAACCATATAGTCTATCCATTGCAGTTCTTCTTCTGTAACTTCTGCATCACTGACTAAAACTGTGATTGGGTCAGCGAGAACTTGTATGTATGATTGCATGTCTGCTGGAACCTGTTGTATGGCAACTTGTTGGTACTGTTTCACGAATGCAGAGGTAAAACCAAGAATGCTTTGCTGCGTTATTAGTGCGCCTGTTGTGTCAGTTGGGTCCACATGTAACTGGAGGTGGGATTGTGTTGCAACTTGTGCGCCCAGATTATCTGTGTATTGGAAGCTGAGTGTTTCTGTGAAGTTAGCTGGAATAACCATAATTGCGTCTATGTCTCCTCTGCTAATAGCGTATGCTGCTGTTCCGTTTGTATCCCTGTCGCCGTAATCGTCATAGCCATAAATCGTGAAGTTTGCGCTCTCTAATGCTTCAACAAGCAGGTCTCCGATTGTACCATTGATTGAGTTTGTGGCGTTTACGGCAATCAGTTCGCCATCAAGGTTGACTACGCCTACAACAATACTGCTTGTTTCTGTTGTGCCACTTTGACCAAAAGTGAATCCAATAATGACTATGAAAAATAACGGAAAGAGTAACGTGAAAAAGATTGCAGTTTTGTTTCTGAGCACTCCCAGAAAATCGGTTTTTGCAACTGCAGCTACTTGGTTAATTGCTCTTTTTACTTTCATTTGTTTTTCACTCCCTTAGGCTCCTTCCTGTTAACGTAATAAACACATCTTCTAATGTTACGCGTGAAAGCTGAACTGACAAGACTTTTGTTCCATTGTTTACAGTTGATGCTACTACATCTGAAAGTATGTCGTCGGGATTGTCTGTAATCACCTTTATTGTTTCTGTCTTTTCGTTTTCATCTTGAGCTGTATACGCGTTTTTGACGCCAGAAATGCTTTTGATTTCTTCAATGAGTCTAGCTGATGTCTTGTCAGGAACTAGAGTTATTGTGTTTTCCAGTTTGATTTTCTTAACTAGCTCGCTTGGACTACCTAAAGCAATGATTTTGCCTTGATCCATGATTGCAATTTTGCTGCACAACTCTTCTGCCTCTTCCATCATGTGCGTCGTCAAAACGATGGTTTTTCCTTGACTCTTCAATGATTGAATGATTTCCCATAGTGCATGTTTGTTTTGTGGGTCAAGCCCCGCGGTGGGCTCGTCGAGCAGTATGACTTGGGGTTCATGTAAGAGTGCAGCGGCAATGTTTACTCGTCGTTTCATTCCTCCCGAGTATGTGGAGACATGCCGTTTCACTGCTTTTTTGTCAAGTTGGGTGAATTTTAGCAACTCATTAATTCGTTCTTTGAGTTTTTTTCCTGATAAACCATAAAGTCTACCATAAAACGAGAGGTTTTCTTTAGCATTCAAGTAATCGTATAGTACGATGTCTTGTGGAACAACACCAAGCAGTTCTTTAACTTTCATGGAGTCTTTTTGGATGTCATAATTTCCTACTTTGATTGTACCTGATGTTGGATTTAGTATTCCAGAAATCATCTTTGTGAGAGTAGACTTGCCTGCGCCATTAGGACCAAGTAAACCAAACAGTTCCCCTTTTGCAACATTCATAGAGATGTCGTTAACTGCTAGTGTATCCTCAAAACGTTTAGTTACAGAATTTATCTCAATGTCATTCAACCTTGCATTTCCCCTATGAACCTAAAGCCCGTTTGATTGTGATTAAAGCATCATATTTTGGTTAAGCCTTAAAAATGTGACTAAGCAGAGCCAGTTCAGTACCTTTGATTTGAACAAATTGGCTTTTAATCTATCGTGAAACAGTTCATAGACTTGCAAAACAATTTTTTCAGTTACCAACACTGAATAAATTAACAACGCGTTTAGCCCCAATAATTGGACACTTTTGAAACTGCAACAATCCCAGAGTTTTATACCTGTGCATTATTAATGTTGAGTTTAGCAATAGGAACGCTTTTCATAACAGCGTATCAGGCAAAATTAAAACCTAACAGACAGTCGGACGCGTAGAGATTGACGTTTCAGAAGAATATTTTTTGTGATAGTTTCTTCTGATATGGTTTGACTTAGCGCGATAAACACTATTAAGAAAAATTGGGGTTTGCTGAGGCTCCTACACAAGTGATCAAAGAGCAAAAAAATGAAAAAACAAAACAGCTACTACCGCTTCAGTTATTTCCATTTTTGTGCAGGTGCTTTTTCAGTCCCCATTTTTCTTCCGTTGAAGGTTTACTCCCAAAAAAAGAAGGGAGGGAAAATTTGGTTATTTTCGTTTTCGTAGTACCCAGAAAACAACTATTCCTGCGATTGCGATTATGGCAACTGCTATCATGATGGCTGTTTCGCTGGTAACAAGGGGTGCTTCTATTGCTTCTTCAGGTGTTATTGGCTGCGCCTGTGATGATGCTGGACTTACCTGAATTACTTCCTGTGCACTTGACCAGTGATAAGCGTCTGTTCCTTCAAAACGTGCCACTACTCTATAATTTCCCTCGTTTAGAGGAGTCAAAGTGTACATATATGATCCATCGGAGGCCGTATTTACGGTAGCGAAATCGGTCCACGTTCCGTCTTTGACATAACTTAACACAACTGGAACTCCAGCCACCACCGGAGATTGGAGCTCAGGATGTTGTTGGCTGAACGGAGACATGTCCTCTACAGAGCCATATATAACAGTACTTTGTCCGAGCGATATTCCTTTTGAAGTTACAGCAGTTGTTGTAGTAGTAGGTCCTTTACCGAAACACCAAACGTAGTCTTCCTCAGTTTGTGTATATATTTTTCCGTCAACAAGTGTAGGTGAAGTCGCAGCAGTTTCGGTGTGGTAACTCCATATAACATCACCTGTAATTGCATCAAGACACATCACTAGACCTGGGTAAGTGCCAGGCACAGGGAAGCCCTGGACCTTTATTGCAGCACAAACAAAATAGATTGCGTTTCCACCGATTTGAATATCGTAGTAGTCAACAAATCCAGGAGCATTATATTCCCATTTCTTTTGACCAGTTTCTCCATCTACACAATGAATTGAGTTCCTCTCGCCGCCAGCAATGTATATGTTACCATAACCCGCGGATATGGACTGCACAAAATATTCGTCTGTTTCATAAGTCCACTTGTAGTCACCTGTTTCAGCATCTAGACAAACGACATGGTCCGAAAATTCTACGCTCCCATCGTTTTCTGTACCAAGGTACACATTTCCATATGCAATTGTTGGGGATGGGTAAAACATGTCAATAGGATCACCAGTGCCCGTGAAGTTCCAAATCAAATCGCCTGTTGCTGCGTCTACGCAAGATGCCCATGTGCTATATGAACCAGCTCCATAGAGTTTATGGTCATAATACGCAAGTCTGCCGCGTATAGTGTCTCTGTTCCACATCACTCTGACTGCAGGATACTCTTGATGTACAACCTTGAGGCATGTTGTGTTACTTCTTGAACTAAGATAAACTGCGTCTCCATCCTCAAATACTTGAGGCCATGCGACAGATAGTGCTGGACTACCAGACTCTTCATACGTCCAGAATTTGTTTCCATTGTTAAGGCTTAGAGCAGTTACGTGTCCTTCGTCTCTAATAAATACTAAACCAAATGCAATTTGAGGCCATCTCTGACTTCCACCTGTTACATTGTGTTGCCAAATTACTTCTCCTGTGTTTTGGTCAAGGCAATAATAGCAGTGGTCAAGGGTACTTCCAAAGTATATCTTGCCTCTGGATGCAATTATTTTGTTCCAGTCATAAACTGGTATATCTGCTCTCCATAGTGTATGGTTTGTATAAGGTGCTGGTCCTTCAGAAAAGCCTGTCTTGTCTTCTGTTCCAGAGGGTGTTGTTGTCTGTGGGTATTGTGTTACACCCGGAGGGTCGCGGTATGCGCCGTCAGGTGTCTCCGTTATTAGTTTTATCCATTCAGATGGTGTGGAACTCTCAGACTCAGATAGCTGAGAATATGAACAAGGAACAATGAATGGTACAGTAGTTAGCGTTAAGACTAAAAGCAATGTCATTGTTGTTATTTTTTTGTTTTTTAAAATTTTTTTCATTGGGTATTCTCGCCTTTTTTAGCATCATTTTTTATATGATGTAGTTAAGCACTTGTTTGTGGGGGTTCTATAAACAAATCAAAAAACTTTAAAGCATTAACAGATTAAAACTTCAAAGTAACAGGTGAATCTGGGTAAATGGATGCTTCGGGGGACGTCCAAACTCTAACTGATTTGGGACTCACTAGCTCACAGGCAAAGGTCTACCTTGCTATTTGCCAGAAAAAATCGTTAGATGCTTCAGAGATTTCAAAAGTTTCAAATATTGCTCGTTCTGATGTGTATCGAATAATTTCTGCACTCCAGAGATTAGCATTAGTAGAAAAGGAAATTAACTATCCATTCAAGTTCAAAGCAATTCCAATAGAAACTGGACTTAATATTTTATTTGAACGCCAATCAAAAAAACACAACAAGTTAAAATATAAAATTGATTCTTTAATCACAAAATTCAACAACAAAACATTAATTGACGAACCATTTCAAGGAGAATCAAAATTCATTTTAGTTCCTTCAAAAGAAGCGATTATACAAAGATTAAGAGAAAGTATTGATAAAGCCAAAAAAAGCATCGATGTTGTTACATTATCTAAGAGATTTATGTTGGCTTGTTCGTATCTTTCGGAATCACTAGAGCAAGCATGGTTCAGGGGTGTGACTGGTCGCGTAGTAATAGAAGAAACTGAAGCATCACTTTTTGATGTTGTAAACACTTCTTGGCAAGCTCCTTCTGCTCAGGTTGGGTTTGTTTCGGTTATTCCCAAAACATTGATGGCTATGTATGATAATAAAGAAGTGTTCATTTATGTGAAACCAACAGTTGATTTGAAACTTTCTCCTGCGATATGGTCAAATAACCCTAGTCTAGTGACTTTAGCTGAAGACCACTTTGAATTTTTATGGCAAAAAGCCAGAAAAAACGCGTTGGTATAAAAATTAAAAATTAGCAGATGATTAGAGCCATGGGGGATTGATGTTTCAGAAGAATATTTTTGTGATATTTTCTTCTAACATGGTTTGATTTGTCGAGATAAAGGCTATTAAGACGAAATTAACATTATTACCTGTTAAAGTGTTATGGCTGAAGGTGGGGAATGAATTGAGTATGTTTTGCATCCATGTCCAAAAGAAAATTAATAATAAAGTAAGTAAATACTTACGAATACATTAATAATCTGAATTGCCGATATTTTTTCGGGAAGGTGTATGTTATGAGCGAAGGCAAAATCAGGGGCAAAATTTTGGTGGAATTATGGGCTGCAGGAAAGCCAATGACCATACAAGACTTAGCAGAAAAAGTAGGGCTAAACTCTTCCTCAGCGATGGGGTATTTGCTGGGGCTCATAAAAGCAAAATACGTTTCTGTTCCCCAGAAACACTACTACACCATAACAAACCTAGGCAAACAAGCCATAGGCTTACCAAAAATAGACAAAAACATAGCCCAGAATATTCTGGGTGCAGTTCCGTTCGAGAAAGCCTTCCACTTCTGTTCTGAACTTGATAATTACTCTGGAATTCATGCAGCTAGCCTAAGCGAGTTTGTTGACAAAATCCAGACAATAGACCTAAAGTGCATAGAATTTCATCTACCTCGAAGAGACTTCGAAAACTGGATTCGCTCACTGGGCGATCTAGAATTGTCAAAGAAGCTGGGACTGTTGCGAGCCTCAAACCTGTCTGGAGAAAACATGCGAAACAGTTTGTATCAAATCGTCAAGTCCAGATGCGTAGAACTTGCAAACCTCGTAGCATAAACCTGCAAAACTTGTTCGCGTATGCTAACTGTAATAGAGGATAGAAGAGATGAAAATTGTATTCTCTGAAAGGTGCCTTGAATATAACTGGGTTGGTCACATAGAGCGGCCAGAACGAGTTAGAATTGCCATTGAAATACTGCGTGAAAGACACAATTTTGTGGAACCAAAACCAGCCTCGCACCAAGACCTGCTGAGCGTTCACACCAGCGAATACGTTGACCACATCAAAAACGCACAAGCTGAAAGCTACCTAGATGGAGACACGCCAGCACCCAAAAACATCTATGAATACGCCCTACTATCCACAGGAGCAGCACTAATGGCTGCAAAAATAAACGGACTTTCTTTCACTAGACCTCCAGGACATCACGCTGGAGTAAACGGCACAGCAATGGGCGCTCCAACATTGGGTTTTTGTTACTTCAACAACATCGCAATCGCCGTCAAAAAACTCGACAAGTCCACCTTAATCTTGGACATTGACGGCCATCATGGAAACGGAACCCAAGAAATTTTCCAAGGAGACCCAAAAGTCAAATTCATTTCACTACACAGGCACCCAACATACCCTGGAACAGGTCTAGTCTCACAGGGTAACTGCCTAAACTTTCCGTTGCCCTACTCAACAGGGGACACTTTATACCTGAAAACTCTGGAAACTGCACTTAGTCAAGTTGAAATGGAAAACATTGAGGTGATTGCTATATCCGCGGGCTTTGATGCTCACCAAGGAGACCTTGCTTCTTTGGGTTTGACCACTTCATGTTACTTGGAGATTGGACGCATAATTGGAGCCTACAAGAAACCTGTTTTTGGCGTGCTAGAAGGAGGATACATAGGCGAATACGTAGGCAGGGATGCTCATGCACTCCTTAGTGGAATCGAAGGAAACATAATGAAGCTTTAATTCCACTCCTATTAGGAGACTAATAGCAGAATATTGTTGAAAACTAGGTTTTTTCAGAAATTTCAAGCAATACTATGAGTTTGTGTTTCCTTTTTGATGATTGATTAAATCATTTGTTTATTGTGCTCCGTATTTTCTCATTTTTGTAAAAACTTATATTACAATTGAAACCTTGACGCAAGTATAACAGGGGGTAGTTGGCTGTATCGCATTTAGACACTGACGGACTACAAGGTCGAACACTGCGAATATACTTGTACATCGTTAAAGCGAAGCATCCAGTTGGTCCAAGAGATGTAATGAGAGGCGTGAACCTGAGCAGTCCCAGCGTTGCATACAGGCACCTTCAAAAACTAGAACTCATGGGCTTGGTGACAAAGCACGAGGAAGGCAATTATATTGCAAAAGAAAAAGTTGCAGTCCACGGTTACACCTGGATTGATAGGAGACTTATTCCTAATCCCTTGGTTTATTCATCCATTTTCTCAGCAATACTAATTACAGAACTTGTAGTTCTAGCAATTCATTTCTCCGTCGAAACATCACAATTCAAAATCTTCTTTCTCCTGTTAACATCAATAACCGCCGCAGCCTTGGTTTTATTCCTAGTAGAGGGCCTAAGGGCACGCAGAAAAACCAAAATTCATCATTCAGACCCAAATTATTAATCAACCCACAACTCTTTGTTCCACAATCGGAACAACTGTGTTCCGCAAGCAGAGCTAAACGACACTTCTTGATTGTACATTAGTGACAAAGAGCCCTGCATGTAATTGTGTTGTTGTCACAATCGCTGCAGTTGTTTACCAAAAAAATAAACAAATCATAAAGTGAGTTGAATTGAGTAAACTTAAGTCAATATTTATTTTCTTGTTGTTTTCCTCTATCACGCTTCTGTATGCTCATGTTGTTGCGGCTGAATCGGAAGATTCCATTTGCCTTTCGTCTGGAACCATCGTTTATTCTCCCCTCAACAGAACCTACAATTCCAACTGTTTAATTCTAAACCTCACTTTCGGTATTGGATTGGGCGTAGACTGTTCTTTAACTTACAGCATCGACGAAAAATATGAAGGCACTATACCCTTAGTCCCCAAAAACCCTACAGAACTACATGTTGTCAACAAAGCAACTGGATATGTAACCTTGCCAGAATTGCCTGAGGGCTCACACAGTTTAACTATCTATGTTCTGTGTGGCATATATGATTACCATTGAGCAAGCCCTTTAAGTGCATCGTTCGAACCAACTTATCCGGGCAGCGCAGACTATGAAGCTTCTTGGGCTGACACAATCTATTTCACAATTGACACTAAAAATCAAGAAAACGACATACCTGAGTTCTCCACATTATTTGTTCTGCCCCTCTTCATTGCAACAACCCTGTTATCAATCATAATGTACAGGCGCCCTAACAAAACATCCTGAACGACATAAACCACAAGAGTAACAGAGCATCCCTGCCCAACAGACAAAATCATATTAGGAGACTAATAGCAGAACATTGTTGAAAAAATGTTTTTTTATTAATCTCTTGTACAAGCAGTTTTTTGTAACTTTTTCTTAACTAAAACAGCAACCAATACACCTGTTATAACCAAGGGAAGAGCTAACCAAGAAGAAAGCTCTGGAATGTAACCCGTTGGAGTGTAAACTTCGTTTGTGTTGCAGTATTTCGTTGGGGTTTGAGCAGTACCTTGTTGGCCTCCAATTGCATATATTTTATCGTCCACTACGATACTGTTAAGTTAAGTTACCTGCCGAAAATTTAAGATATGTCTTTTGCTTCAAAATTATTGGTTACTATGAATTGGATATTATTCACAGCTGGGTTAATTATCGCCTTTATTGACTTACTTTTGTTCATTTATTTTTGCGTTAACTACCAAGTGCTGAGTTATTCAATTCAAATAACTATTCTTGGGTTATTGGCAATGTTGTTAATATATTTGGGAAAAGAGAAAAATTAGAAAATTTATTTTATTTTAACTCGTTGCTTAATTCGCTTCTCATATTCTTCTTCTGTAATAACGCCTTTCTCAATAAGCAAGTCAACTAGACTTGAGAGCATATCATCTAAAAGGTCTATTTCTTCGGTTGGTTCTCTGTCAACTTTAGATTTTTTCACTTTTTCCACCTTTTGATAAGTAACCCTGTTCGCCTAACCAATTCATAATAATTGTGCGTAATGTGTCACTATAACCTTCGCCTAGTTTGCCAACAACTTCTTTGTCTAAAATGTCAATTACACCCTTTGGTAGAGCTACTAAGATTTTTTTCATTTACTGACCACCTTTATTCCCTGTTTTTCTTCCGTTTTTTCACCGAACACTTTAGCTAATAGAATTGCTTCATGTTTCGTTGCTTCATCAATTAAGCCTTTCCAATTGTTTGGAACGTTCATTCTTGTAGCTTGAGCGGGAGTTTTACCGCCTAGACTTTGGTGCGGTCTAACACAATTGTAGTGGACTGAGTATCCTTCAAGCAGTAGTTTTGTGGATTCATAATTCTTGAGTCCTCGCATTGGCTTTGTTCTATCTTTAAGTGTACCATGCAGTCTTTCAACTATGTTGTTTGTTTCTCTAGTTCTTACTCCAACTCTTTGCACTAGCTCTGGGCGAGTATCTTTTCGGAGGGTGTAGAACACTTTGTTGAACGCTCGATAGTAAGCGTTGCAGCCATCGACAAAAACCGCTTTAGGTCGAACCTTGCTCTGCTCAAATCCCTTCTTGAAGATGGCTACTGTATCATTAAACGTTCTTGTGTTAGATAGGTGAGAAGCAACCATAAATTTTGTATCTTCATCTATCATTTCCCAGAACCAAACGTTTCTTCCTTCACACTTGATTACTGTTTCATCTTCGTGCCATAATCCTGAAAGTTGTGGTACCTGAGAAATCATGTATTCTTTTACAAGTCGTGAATACTTCTTAATCCAGTTCAATATTGTGACTTGAGATATTTTCTCTCCAAAAATCTGTTCTAAGTTGCGTTGTGTTTTTCGGAGAGATAAGCCGTCATAGTAGAGATTAAGAGCTGTAACTATGATGTGCTTGTCGTTTCGCATTCTTGAAAATTTGCCGTTAGCAACAAAAATGTGACCACAGTCTTTACACTTGTAAGTTTGCTTGTTATGTCTGACTCCTTTCTTGATTATGTTCTCAGAGTCACAATATTTGCAGTTCATTTCTTTCACGCTCTTACAGGTATCCTTTAGGATACCCAAGTATATATACCTTACGTTTATTAGCTATAAAATAGCCATAAAATAATTAAAAAAAGATATAAATAAGCTATAATATAGCTATTATTATGAATGCCGAAATGGAAGTTAAAGTTTCAGGTTATCAAGTATTAGAAAGGAGAGTTGCCGTGTCAGGTACGACGGGAAGGATATACTTGCCAAAAGCGTGGATACATAAGCAAGTTAAGGTTATCTTGCTTGAACCTGTGACTGAGGAGAGTGTCGAAGACGAGCAATAACATAGAGAAACGCCTATCATTAACACAAAAAATAACCATTCTTCTCTATGCTGCAAATAATTTGGAACCTATAAAAGGCAAATTATGGTATCAAAAAGAGTTGTTCCTTATTTCAAAAATATTGCCTGACTTAGCAGAAGAGGCTGAGTTTGAATCCGATTTTATGGGGCCATATAGTGAATTAGCTGATGAGCAGACTGATAGACTACGTATAGAAAAGATTGTTGACCCGAAACAAAAACAACTTACAAAATATGGGAAAAAAATCGCAAAAAAATTGGAGATAGAATTTACTTCTAAAATGAACTCGATTTCAGAAATGAAGTTGTTTCTGAATGACTTGACAAAAGATGAGTTGTTAGGGTTCATTTATTACTCATACCCAGACATGCGAGATGACTCGTTAGAGTTCAAGAGAATAGAAACAAAGAGACAAGAAGTCGCTGTTAATTTGTTCAAAAAAAAGAAAATAAGTCTTGGGAAAGCTGCTGAAATTTCTGGGTTATATCAAGAAGATGTAATCGCGTTATTACAATCAAAGGGTGTCTCCGTTTTCGCTGAGTGATGTGGAATGACTTCGCTTATTTTGGATGCCTCAACGATTATTGGTTTTATGACGGAGATGGATGATGGGGAGTACTTGTATGCCCTTACTTTGATTGGTTATTCACTTATTGTAACTGATGGTGTTGCATTTGAGGTAAAAAAAGAACCGGGAAAATCTAGACTCGCTAAAGCGATAGATGAAAAATGGATTATTACTAAACAAGTATCGAAAAAAGAATTTGATACATTTAAAGAACTTTATCCAATGCTCGACTATGGTGAAGTTGAAGTATTACAGTATGCTTTAGAGTTAAAAAAACAAAATCAACCTTTTGAATGTGTGATTGATGAAGGTGCAGGAAGAAGAGTAGCAGACAAACTAGGATTAAAGAAAACAGGCACTGAAGGTTTATTGAATCTAATGAATCATTTGGGCATAATAGACCAATTAATCAAGGAAAAGCTTTTGAATAAACTTAACAAATCAACATTCAGATGTTCAAAATAAATAGGGGCAAATGATGACTAGACTAGAAGTTAAACTGCTTGAAAAAGACAAAAACGATGAAACATTATACTCAACTAAAAGTCTTCGTATTGCTAGTGATTTTTCCATAAAAACACCTATTGTGGCATATAATAACAAACTCATTAACAGCAATGAAAATGTAGCCTCAGGCACACGAGGGCTTAACGAAATTTATTGTGAAATAAGTAACAAAAACAGACCGCTCAATAAGCTCGTTAAGGATATGACCGTAAAACAAGCTTTTGAAAGAAGAATACGCGCACAAAAGCCTAAATCAAATAATAGCTCACAACATGAGTTTGATATTTGTATTTTTGAATGCATTATACAAAGGTATCCATCCGATACTATTTGGCAGTTTATTCTAAATAGAGCACATGCCAATTCAAGTATCGTACCAATACCAAACATTCCCTTAATTACTGATGGGATAAATTCTGATGCAAAATTCCAGAAATATCTCAAATTTATTTCTGCTACTTTGGAATATCTACGGAGGTATAATGGTAAACCTGTTATGGGGGCGATACCAAAACTACCATACCAGTACACAAATGAATTAATTTTATTCTATCTAAAGAACGAAATTAACGCTTTTTATTATGATTTCGCTGCAAGGAACCCCATCACAATGGAGGCTGACCTCCTCGATGTTTTCAAATTATTAGTTCAAGAAAGAGTTTTGGATAACACATTTCTTTACGCTTATAATGTAAGTGCAGGTCGGTTATCCAAAAAAAGGGAAGCTGTGACTTCAAAAAACATTTTTTCTTTCGGGTTTGGTTTTGATGGATTGGGAAAAAAGCATAAACGTCCAAAATTTGATGTTGGTGGAATTGGTTTAGGTCCAACCCCTGAGACTGAAGAAAGAAAATTGCGTCTTTTTAACCGTAATGACTATGGTTATTATAGAGTTGTTGGTACTGAAAGAATAGCTGACATGTATCCAAAAGACAATTCGTGTATTTCGTGGCAAAAGTTTTTGGATTCGTTCTCGTCCAAGTCCAAGCTACAACGGTGTGAGGCGCTAATTAATAATGAACAGTTGGCTTGGGAAGCACTAAATCTTAGAGGTGTAATAAAACACATGGATTTACCTGAATATTTAGCTGAAAAGAAGTATGTTGAAAAGACTCACATACAGAGAATCAAGAGATTCAAAAGTGGAACCTGCCAAAAAACACTGACTTGAAACTAGTTTTTTAGGTAACTTAACTTAACAGTATCGAGTTTCCGAAAACGTCACATAGTAGTTGCCCAGGCGGCATGCTGGGAAACAGTATAGTTCCAATGAAAAGACAAAGGAAAGACACTACAAAAACTAACAGGCCCAACATTTTCTAATGGCTTTTAGATTGAAACTAATTTATTGTTTATGAAACTAAAATCACAATTTAAAATGCCTTCTAGGCACGCTCAGCAAAAGGGGTAAATGGTTTTGTTTAATAGTCTCCGTACAGTTTTGTGGCAGTCATGTTTGGTATTGTTCTGGCTTTGCTTTCTGCGATGTCATTTGGGTTGTCACAGATACTGGTCAGAAAGAACTTGGACAAATCAAACTTTGTTTACATATCATTGACGGTCACAATCATGGGCAACATCATCTTATGGCCTCTTGCCCTAGCGTTCACGAACCTAAACACAGTAAACCTTGAAGCCCTAATGCTTTTCGTAATCGCGGGACTACTTGCCCCAGCAATAGCCAGACTATTCTACTTCAAGGGAATGGAAACCGCAGGCATCTCAACAAATGCATCAATATTCGCAACATACCCAATATACACCTCCATCACAGCGATTCTGCTTCTAAGCGAGACACTATCCACGGAAAACTGGATTGGACTTGGATGCATCATAGTGGGCGTAATATTAATCGGAAAAACCATAAACAACAACGAAGCCAGACCCACACATTCATCAAAAAAAGGCTTAATCATCCCCATACTTGGCTCGTTAGCCATAGCCTTCTCACAAATCGTACGAAAAGAAAGCTTAAACATCTACAACCAGCCACTACTGGGAGTCGCAGTTGGATACACCACAGCCCTAATCGTTTATCTCATTGTGCTAAAATTCTCCAGTCACAAAAGAGCCACAAAGTTTTCACGACAAGACATCAAAATGTTCTGGAAACCAGGAATAGGCATAGCCACAGGATGGCTACTATCCTTTATTGCACTAAGCCAAGAAATGGTCTCAATAGTCGCCCCAATCCTACAAACCGAACTACTATTTATCTTACTATTCACTTACATATTCCTCAGAAAAATCGAAAAAATCAGCTTCAAACTTGTCGCAAACGCCATTTTAATCATCACAGGCGTCATATTAATCAGCATAAACTAAAAACCTCATGCATATTAGAAAACTAATAGCAGAACATTGTTGAAAAATAGCTTTTTCTGAAAAACGTTGAAAGTCAAGATTAATCTTATATAGCAAACGACAAGATAAATAGAAAAACGTAGAATGTAAAAAAATACATTTTGTATATGAAAAATTTGAGGAAACAAATTTGACTGGAACAAATAACAAAACAGTCAGCAGCCTCAACATAGCCTTAATCTCAATTTGGGCAGCCCTTCTCCTTTCAGTCAGCTTCCTGATAATCTATCCGGTTCCGGGTACACCTGTAACCATCACATTTTCCAGTGTTTTGCTTTCAAGCCTGACAGCTCCACTACTAGGTCCAGCATACGGAACAGTAGCAGGTTTAATTTTTGGCTGGACAGTTCCATACGTTAATCCCGCAACATCTATTGGAATATTGACGTTTCTTGCGCCTACATTAGCGGCATTAATGAGTGGGCTAGTTTTGTTCAACCGATGGAAAGAAGCGATATTGATTCTTTTAGGTCAGCTTGTGATATGGTTTGCTCATCCATTTGCATGGTATGAAATAATGCCTATTATCACTTGGCAGTACTGGTTTGTATTAGCGCTTATTGCTATACCACCGATACGGAAGCGGATTGTTAACACAATAGTCACTAGAAACCAAAAGTATCTACCAGTAGCTCTTTGGTGCTTAGCATGGATAGCCCGTATAGGCGGTGAAACAATCACAGGAAACAACATTGCAGTTTGGGTACTAAGCTGGGGAACACCAGACTTCTATCCGGTCTGGGCACCCCTAACAATATATTACGCAATAGCAGATTCACTAAACTGCCTCATTGGAGCACTCATCGGCAGTGCCGTAATTTTAGCACTAAAAAGAAACGGAATAAGAGTAACAGCTTTAGACTCGTTGCAAACTAAATTAAATGCCAAACTAAAAGCATAGCACCCACAAAAAAGAAGGCTACAAAATGGGCACAAAATTTAGAGAAGGCGACCTCATAGAAACAAAAGATAACATAGTTTTTGATGTTAAAGGAGTAGTTCATCCTCCAGACCGTGTGGTGGCTTTCATCCGTTATGTTCCAGACCCAAACGGCAACCGAGAAAGAGACGGAAAACATTACAGCAAATACTATGCACTCGCCAAACGCTACGACCTGCTAAAACGAGAATACCCACAATACTTAGTAGATGACCCTGTCTTCAACACTTTGCTCTGTGAAGTTCCAGTAGAGGACATAAAACATCACTATCAGCCAGCACAGGGAATACAAGACCTGCGAGCTAAAACCAAATTAGATGAAGCAGAAACAGCGGCGTTACGGTTCATGCAAGTCCTCCAAGAAAAATCGGGTGTAGAATGGAGCAAACTGGGCGTTTCAGGCTCTATTTTAGTTAATCTTCAGGAGCCCTCATCAGACATTGACCTAGTCGTTTACGGGTCCAAGACAGGATACAAAGTAGCAGAAACCATGAAAAATCTGCTAAAAGACAAAAACAGCCCATTTGAAGCGTACGACATACAAGGACTAAAAGAGCTGTTCGATTTTCGTTCGAAGGACACCAACGTATCTTTCGAAGATTTCGTTCGAACCGACTCCCGAAAAATCTCACACGGCAAATTTATGGGAAAACACTTCTTCATCCGCTTCGTAAAAGACCACAACGAAATCAGTGAACAATACGGCAGCATCATCTACAATCCACAAGGCAACGCAACAATAAAAGCCACAGTTGCAGACGCTTCAGAATCACTCTTCACGCCATGCACATACAAGCTCACCAATGTGGAAACTCTTGAAGGACCAAAAGTTGAGCCAATTGAGGAGATCGTGTCATTTCGAGGAAGATTTTGTGAACACGCAAAAAGTGGTGAAAACGTGATTGCACACGGTAAACTTGAAAGAATTCAACAAAAAGGAAAAAGTGACCACTACAGGTTGCTGCTTGGGAGCAAGCCTTCGGATCACATGAACTTGATATAGCTGTTGTCTGTCTTTTGTGATACCTTAATGAGGAACAATAGCATTTACAATTATTAGTTAATTTTTATCAAATCGCAAAAGTAACAGTAAAAAGGGGAGATATAGATGCAAACCGTAAAAGTTGCGGGAAAAAACAACAAGCACCACGTTCTCTTGTACGCAATAAGCACATGTGGCTGGTGCAAACGTGCCAAGAAATTCTTGAACGAGAATGAGATTGAATACGAATACATTGACGTCGACCTTTGTAGCAGTGAAGATAGAAACAAAATTAGGCAAGACATCCAAACCCGTGGAGGACCACTTGCATATCCAACCGTAATCATAGACAACAAGATTCTGTTGACTGGTGCACCACAAGACAAACTAAGAGAGGTTTTGGAGCTTTGACAACAATAGAAAACACAAGAAAACGAGCAGAAAATGACGCAAAAACCAACGGATATTATCTAGCATCCGACCAAGAGCTTCTCAAAGACCTGCTTGAAGGACTGCACAAAAACGAACAACGCTATGGCTACCCTTCGTGCCCATGTAGATTAGCTTCAGGAAAGCTGGAACTGGACAGAGATATAATCTGCCCATGTGACTACAGAGACCCCGATGTAAACGATTATGGACAATGTTACTGCGGGTTATACGTCACAAAAGAGATTTATGACAAAAAAAAGTCTGCAAAACCCATTCCAGAAAGAAGACCCCTAGAAAAACAAGGCAGAGCATACACAATTTCCACTGAACAAACAGCCGAAAGTGCAAAAACAGCAATAAAGAAAACGCCTGAAATACAAACAAAATTGTGGTACTGCAAACAATGCGGCTATGTATGTTTCCGCGAAGACCCACCTTATGTTTGTCCAATATGTAAAGCGAAAAGGGAGATGTTTGCTGAATTGGATGTGACCACACAAGTGCGCGAAAAAATATCGTAACTTACGAAAGTTAGTGATTCAAGTTTAGGGTTTCAGATTTTTGGGTGCTACACTGTTTGGCAATGTTTTTTGTTACTCGGTGTACAAATCCATGAGGTTTCGTGCTACGTTGCTGGAAATGCCGTGTTTTTTCAAGTTCTCATAGGATGCGTCAATATCTTCTATTGTTATGGCCTCTATTTCTTTGCATAAGGGGATTTTTGCATTGTTTCGTATTCTGCCTTTGATTTGAGTTGTTGTTGATTTTGATGCTTCGGGCAACAAGTTCACTGTGATATGAGCTTTTTTCGGCATTGTTGGCACACTTACATCATATTGCAATACAAGACTTAAGATATAAGAAGTTTTTAACCATTCATGTTAAAATTGAATTAAAACATAAACAATCCCAAAAAACAGTTAACATCACCTAGCAGCAAGAACACGAAGCCGTTTCACTGCATTAAGTTTCTCCTTACCACCAACCTTAGCCTGCTTCACAGCATTCTCCAAAATTTCAATCGTTTCATCATAAGTTGCCCTGTCCACAGGATAAGGAACCCCATCTTTTCCACCCACACAAAAACTGTATTTGATAGGGTCATCCCAGCATGGCTTCTCGCCGTGAACCAACTCGGAAACCAAAGCTAAAGCACGGACAGTTGCAGGACCTACGCCTTTGATACCCAGTAATTCTTCGTAATTTTTGGGCTGAAAATCGTATGCTCGTTTAACTGCTTTCCAATCAAGGTTACGTGGTAAAGAAAAAGCATCGACCGCATAATTTTTTTCCAGAGGCGATGGAATCCACTCCTGCAAAGATTTTTGATTTGTGGGACGAATAGAAAACAGAGTTTTTCTCAACTTTTTTGGGTTCTCGTTGATGATGTCAGTAGAGGTTTTTCTGCAGCCTTCACTTGCCTGTGCAGTCATGTCTAACACAACATCATGTTTTATGTCTCCAACTACGGCATCGTGCGGTTCAACAACAAAATCTTTAACGTTCTCAGACAGCCAATGGTATCTCCGTGCTGAGCGGTTCTCGGTGTTTAGTCCTTGCTGAACTACAGCCCATTCTCCATGTTCGGTGACAAAAAAGGCATGATGATAAAGGGGATAACCTGCTTGAACGGCAGTTGTGTCGACTTTGGCGCTCATTTTACTAGCATATAATAACCCATCAAGTTTGTTTGAGGAGAAGCCATATTTTTCGCCCAGAAGGTCAATTTCTGCAGGAGTTTTACGGGAGGTCTTTCCTTTTCCGCCACAAACAGTTAAACCAACCTCTGTTGAGTTTACTGCGATCTTTAGAACCCCCGTTAAAACAGTAGTCACACCAGAGGAATGCCAATCGTAACCCAAAACGCAACCCAAAGCCTGAAACCACAAGGGATCAGAAACGCGCCGCAAGAACATGTCCACGCCATACTCGTCCACCATTATGGTCACCATTTCTTTGGCTAGTTTTTGCATTCTAAAAACAAGCCATCTTGGCGCTTTACCGTAATGGAGTGGAAGGTTTGTAACCCCTGTTCTTTTCACTGCATCACATCAGTCTTTGACATAAACTGTGTACAAAGGAGCTTAAAACAGTCGCTAAAGTTAGAGCAAGTGTCCTTCTCTGTCAATCTCTTCAAACCAGATACGCGTAGACGAGATTGGGTAATGGTCTTCAGACAAAACCATCTTGACAGTTACAATGGGCAAGGATGATAAGCCCAAACTTTTCCGTTTTTTGTTGATTTCATAAGCACGAGGCTCTGTTTCTTCACTTACAACAATGGCATCGATTCGTGTATCTGACAATGTGACTCCGTAAGCATCAGTTAAGGGCGTAATTTCTGCTCGTTCCAAAAGCCCGTTTTTTTTCAAGAACTCTTTTAGGTCTTCAAGACGCTGGGCATAGGACGCTATACTGTGAGGCTTCCTTGACTTGACAAAGTCATCTGAGCACAAACCAATAAGAACATAGTTACCAACCTCGAATGCTTTAAGCAACAGGGCTAAATGACCATTGTGAAATAGGTCAAAGGTTCCTCCAACAGCCACGGTCTTAAACATTCGTTCCACGATACATTATCACCCGACTATGCGTGCGCCTTGAAAGTCAAGGTTTGCGATTATAATCTTTTCTTTTGGTAATAACTTTTTGAAGGATTCATGAACAGATTCCAAGTTGTCTACGGTAACCAAGGCATGAACAGCTTCCCCCAACATGTTCTGTGCAGCACCAACAGCCCCCGCGTTCTCGGACAGTTCCATCAACTTTTTGACGCGGCTCGTAGCAAAACCCGTCTCCAAGGAAAATGTTTTGCAAGCATCCATAAAGTTCTCCAAAGATGGGTCTGCAAGGATACGTTTGAGAGTTTTTTGTCCCCAGTAGTTAATTCTTTCTCTTTGTTCTGGAAAAGAAAGTATTTCTTTTGTAGGATATGGTCTAAATGTGCCAATGACTAGTCTGTGGTCAGAAGAAACAGGAATGCGGTCTAACTGAGCTAATCCGGGTGCTCCAGGCTTGATTGTTAATCCGCAGCCTCCAAATAGTAGTGGACCAACTGTTCCTAAACCCGTTTTGGATTTTACTTCAGCAACATGAGCTACTCTGCCTAATTGATTGTATGTGAAATTCAGCCTCAACGCTTTACTTAGAGCCAAAGCAGCACTTAGGGCGCCTGCTGCACTAGAGCCAAAACCAGCACCAACAGGAACCTCCACGTGATGGTTTACGGTGACATTGTATGTTTCTGAAACATGTTTCAAAAGGGCGTTAACAACTGATTTTGTTGTTTCAGCTTCAGGGCAAGATTTCCCGTTGATGAACACTTGAACCTGTTTTTCTTTAGCCTCAGCCACAACAACCTCTGTTAAAACGCCTTTGTCTGGAGAAAAACCGCCCCCACGAGCACCAACCTGCTCGGGGTCTGCAATCAGTTTTCCATTTGCGGTTTGGTCACATATCTCAAAAAAGCTAGAGATGCCAGCAGGGCTAAAGGCTCTTGCTAGATTGAGCATGTCAGTTTTCTCCATTATGGTTTATCTTGAGGTGCTAAGAAAGGGAATGCACGGTAGCATATTTTTACAACAGGTGGAACAATTGTTACAAGGAATGGAATTTCGGTAGCAAATGTCCAAAGCATCCAGAATAAGCTTGCGTATATTGGTGCGTTGCGTTCATATCCAGTTGTTAGGGGTAATGGAAGAATTTGGCTGTAGGCCAAAAGACCAAAACCGATTATTGCGCTTCCAACAAGAAGTCCAACAACAGATGCTAAACCATAGGTTTTCCATTCAGGTTTCCATAACCCAAATCCAACAACTAGGACATCTGAAGCGAAGATAACTCCCAAGAAAATGGCTAAAACCTCTAGAGTTAACTGTTCAATTAAGAACAGGTAAGCACTCATTCCAGTTAACGCCACACTACCAACAGCTAATAGGATAAGTATGTCACGCCACTTCATCTTCTTTCTTGAAATCAAACCAACTAGATAAAACCCAGCAAAATTTGAGGTTGACCCAACAGTGAGCGCTAAAAGAGCTATTCCGTGTCCAGGTTGAACCATGTCACTAACGAAGATTCCGATTGCTGCACCAATTCCGCCTACCCAAGGACCAAAAAGCACAGCAAAAATTCCGGGGATTATGACTGCTGGCCAAAATTTTACTACGCCCACAACGGGAGTTACAAGTCCCATGTTTGTTAAGATGCCTACTACAGCATAAAGTGCAGCGCTAACACCTATCATGGCAATGTTGATGGTTTTCATTTGTTTCATCACCGAAGTTACGTTTTCACTTAAGGATAAGCAAGAGTAATATAATGATTTTGTATGGATTTTTTGAACGCGTATAAATAAGCAGAACAGTCTAAACTTGGCACTTTTTGGCGTTTTTTTACGTTTTGAGATTCTTGAGTGATTAGACAGCCTTGTTTACAGATTACAGTCACCATTGCTGCCGACAAAAGCAAAGAAAACAGAATTGAAGAGCAGGCGTGTTCTTTCTTGTTTTTTTTTTTGAAAAAAGGTTGTTTTTAACAATGTACCTATATTAGTCTCCTAATATGCTGGCGGGTTTGTGTTTTGTTGTTGCTGGGTTTTGTGAGGTTTCAATCTCTGGACTTATTTGAGGTACTTGTACCGTCTATATACCCCAAAATTTAACTTCTTGTTATGATTAAAAGGTTAAAATATGGGTGAAAAATGTTGCAGCGCAACAAATCGTATGCCTCGATTTTGCTGCTTAGCGTATCGCTGTTTGCGTTTGTTCAGATTAATTTACTGTTTCTTAGAACTCCCGTTCTTAGTGTTTCTGCGGTTGAGGTATCAAACAATGTACAAATTTATTCAGACCCAACCTGCGAAAAAGTAGTATACCAAGTAGACTGGGGAAACTTGCTCGCAGGGGCAACACAATATTATGACTTCTACGTGCGAAATGAAGGCAACAATTCTGTAGTACTAAAGCTTATGACCCAAAACTGGTTGCCCCTAGATGCACAACAAAACATGATGCTGTCATGGGACTACACGGGGTACCCCATATACACAAATCAAGTAGAACATATACAACTAGAGTTGGCTGTTTCTCCCAAAATCAAAGACGTAACAAGCTTTAGTTTTAACATTTTAATAGAATGTAAAGAGTGTAACCTCAGTTTAAGTGAAGTTGCCAACGAACAGATTCTAAATGCCCCAGCTAACACAGTGTACTTCATTTATAACAATCCATCCCTCCAAAATCAGGCAGAAGCAACTTACGACGGCACATCAGGAGAAATACTAAGAAACCTTTGCACAAACACTCAAAACTACGGCTTTAGCACACAACAAAACTGGCTGCTACCTTCAGGCGCAATCAACACCACAACCATAAACAATTCCACAATCGCGCTGTTTGGAGGACGGCTTGCTAACGTGGTCGTAAACTATTATGAAACAGTAAAAAATCTGTTGCCTATCACGTTCACCGTGAACGGGGATTATCTTTGTTTTGAAAACAGAACAGGCGCACCTATTTGCGATTTTCCTTTATCAGTCATTGCGTCTTCCGGATACAGTGAAGACATGTTCATTGCAATGGTGTTTTATGATGTGGAAGGCGACAACACTTTTTTGGTCATGTATGGCGTCGGATGGAAAGGAACCTGGGCGTCAGGAATATACTTCAAAGAAGTTATGTCCCAAAACCTTGACGCCTACACAGACTGCTATTACATGTTCCATTGGGTAGACACAAATGAAGATGGAATACCTCAAAGCAGTGAAATACAGTCAATTGGTGGCAATTAGCCTATACTAAATTTCATTCCGCCCTTACTGAAGTATCCAAACGGAGTTTTAACTCGGTCTCCATAAACAGTCTTTAGCATCTGCACGTAATCGTTGTTTTCATCCATTCTAAACTTGTACTTTCCAGAACTGGACTTTATTTCAATCTCAAATTCACGAGTATTATTTTGAGTTCCAGTATCTTTGAGTTTCAATTTGACTTCGTTTACAGAACTGTTTTGAACTGCAGAGTTGCCAGGTGTCTCAGCCAACACTACTGAAGGCTCCATACTGTAGTAACGCTGTGCAAAAGACGCCGAAGCCTTAAGTTGCTCAGCCCATTGACCAAAAAAGCCCTTACCTTCAGATTTAGCCTGCTCTCTGGATTGCTTAATTGCATCCTTTAACATATCGCCGGTCATTTGAGCAAAAATAAGCCGCTGACCCGTCAATACGCCTGAAAAGCTGTCATATCTGCCAAGAGATTTAGGTTTTCTTAACATCAAAACACCCAATACTGGCTCAGACGTGGACTTTGTTTGTGTCTGTGGAGAAACGCTTGGAGCAGGTTGTGGAGCAGCACTTACTGCTTTAGGCGAATCCACAGTTGTTGCTTGCGTGTCAACGTTTACTGGAGAACCACATCGTCCACAAAACTTTGAAGATGAGCTTACCTCTTTTCCACAATTTTCACAATACGGCAATGCAAATCACAGCTTTTGAACAAAATCACAGCGCCTAAAATCCTTTGCTCTCAACTAGAGAATAAAAAAACTCTGACCCAAACAGAAAAGCAGACGCATCAAATGGTGCGGAGCGGGATTTGAACCCAATCAGTTTCCCAGTAAACGATTAGTATCAGTTTTTGCCTTTTTTTGCTTTTACAACCATGCCTTTAGGAACAACATGTCCTTTGAATGGAATCCATATGCTTTTGTAATAAACAATAGAAACATCGCTAAACCCAGATTCAACTAGTAATTTCTTCATTTCTTCGCCGCTATATAGTGTAAAATTATATTTTTCTATATGTTTTGTGTGGTCTCTTCCATCATCCTTGTTGTAAGCCATTTCAAGAACTAACCTGCCTTCAGGTGCTAATACTCTTAAGATTTCTTTTAGTGCAGTTTTTGGTTCGGGCCAGAAGAAAAATGTTTCAATCCCCACAACTACAGAAAACTCATTATCACCCCACGGTATAGAGGATACGTTTCCTTCTTTGAATTCAGCTTTTCCTGCTTTAACGAGCCCCTTGTTGATGCTGCTTGCTAAGTTCACCATATCTTTAGAATAATCTAATCCAGCTATTCTGGAAACATGGGCAGCATATTTTTTGATAAATAAACCAGAACCAAATCCGATCTCAAGATAACTGTCATCAGGCTGAAGATCAAGAACCTTGGCAGCATTTTTATAAAAACCCCTATGTCCCCAAGCCATACCTCTTGCTAACAGTTTTCCAAAAAAACCAGTGGGATTCTCAACTTGCGGCATTTTATCTTTTCCTGCCATACAAGAGCTAGCCATTTTGTTTTGATAGCCACTAAGATTATGTTTGTTTTAAGCATTTAGGAATAAGCGAAAAAATCAAACCAAACAAATTCTCCAGCAAAATGGTGCGGGGGGTGGGATTCGAACCCACGAACCCCTACGGGACAGGGTCCTAA
>JAOZIF010000168.1 GCA_026014495.1 Candidatus Bathyarchaeum sp. | reverse complement strand
TTTATTAGTATAGTAATCTGCTACAGAGATGTTGATTAATTCCTTGTTGTTGGGGTTGTCAAGAATTTTTGAGCAACAAGGGCTAGTTTTTGTCAAAAAGGTGAGAAACAAACAATTGATGCTTCAATTACTGAAAAGGAGTTTTTTTGAAGCAATTTCTAATTGTCCAGTTAGCTATGAAGTGTTTATTTTTTACCGTTAATTTTATCTTAATTTCGAAAAATATTCCTAGAACTCAATATCAATATTTTTGTAAGGACATGCTTCTTGGATTTGTTCTTCAAAATTATTTAATATTTTAAATTGGTTTTGTTTTTTAAACAATCTTCGCATCCAATTCATGTCAATATCCCAATTATCTGATAAATCATGACAGTATATCTTCTTTGGTTTCAAACCAGCAATGTATCCAAAAAAGAAAATTGCAACCAAAAAATCAGTTTCAAAGTAATCAAAAAAGTTTGACTAAACATTGCTGTGTGAACTTTAGAGTTTAGTTGGGGTTGCGTAGAAATTTTTTAAGAAAAAAGGTAGTTTTCAATAATGTTCTGCTATTAGTATGCTAATATGATTGTTGTTGCTTGTTTTCTGGAAAAACATTGTTTATCCTGAAGCATCATTTTTATTTAAATTGTTTTTCAGACCTGTATTTTTTTACTCTGATAAATTTTATACCCTACATGTCCTCCTGTGATCGATTCGATAAATATCACTGCGGCGTCCAAAGAATTATTTCTAAAAACGTAGAAATGAAGTCTGGAGGATATATTAAAGGATATATCATCGTTCGAAAGAATAAGCCTATCCACATGAAAATTACTGAAACTATGATGCTCCATATGAAAAGTTTTTCAGTCTTTTTGAATGGGCCAAAAAAACTGTTTAGTAATATGTCTGCGGAAAAGCTACCTGTTATTCTAGGTAACCTTTGTAGCATATCATATGGGTGTCCCATAATATTGTTGGTTGACAATGTAAAAATCAGAAACAGTATTAATGTTAACAACAATTTTTATTGCTTTCCTTCAAATAACAGAAAAGCTAGTCTTATCCAAATGGAATTTCCTATTAATACATAGTATGTTGCTCGAATTAATTCGGTAAAAATTGCAGCAATTTGTCCCTACGACGACTGAATGTTCAAAACCCGACTGAAAAAAAATGTTGAACTTAATATCTCTACGGGTACAATGTATTAAATTCACATCCAACATTTCTTGAAATTATCTTTTGTAACTTTATGTCCTTTGAACTTCTGTTGGTGTGTACCACAGATTTTCAAAGTATTTTTTCGATATTTCGATTATAAATTGATTGCTTGAGAATAGCCACGTCATATTGTCGATGTATTTACTTTTCTTGAGAGAAATATAAATATGGGTTCCATCATGTATTGTAAATTCAACTTTTGGGAAATTTTTAATAAATTTGAAATTTATATATTGAAGTTTGGAGAATAGGTCATGTGGAAAATTCTCCATTCCGTTTAACTTTCCATTTTCATTTACTTTGTCTGTAATTATTCGAAGTTTTACATTTCGATTTATGAAATTCTCCATGTTTGGCTCGAGTTCAATTTGAGCCAAGCGAACAAATTTTTTCCATGATATAATCATATCTATACTGTCTTGAGTGTTAGCCATGTCTATTTTTATTCGAAGAGGCATTATTGTGTTATAGGAAAAGATTAAAGTCTCGTCTTCGTCAAATATAGTATCACCATTAGTATTTTGTTTTCTTTTGCCGATGTTTTGTTGGATTTGTGCCCATAAATACTTGTTTTCCATTTTTCTTTGCTCAAAAATGATCATATACGCACTTTCTTTGGGGATTGCTACAAATTTTTTTGGAACCGTTAATACTTCTTCAACAAAACCTTTTGCATGGAGTTTTTTTAGTACCTTATAGGCAACTTCACGCGCTACTCCTGAA
The DNA here is from genome assembly GCA_026014495.1 of Candidatus Bathyarchaeum sp. GTDB lineage: Archaea > Thermoproteota > Bathyarchaeia > Bathyarchaeales > Bathyarchaeaceae > Bathyarchaeum. The sequence continues at coordinate 4,191 of JAOZIF010000168.1, read as the reverse complement.
CATTGTGAAATTGTTTTTACTGACTGTTTTCCATGTGTGCACATAGCAAGGTAAACCTTTGCCTCATTAGATGTAAAACCCAAACGTGTTAAAATCTTAATTTCGTCCATTTTTTTCACATACATTGTCTAAACAGAGATAATTTTTGTAAAATTGGATAATATTGCTACATTTTGACACTGATTTTTTAACGGATTGGATTTTCTATATTAATTTATACATAATTAACAAGTTGTAACTGAACGCATCAGTTACTATATTTTATAACATATTTTCAACAACTTCATTTCTCAAAACGAAAAAATGAGGAAAAAAAATGAAAAACAAATCAAAAATTCCCATAATTGTTTTGATTCTAGTATTAATCATATCCGCTACGCTTGTTGCATTACCAGTTGTTAACGCGCATGATCCAGCATTGGAAATTACAACACACGCCTTCATCGTTGTTTCACCCAACCCTATAGGCATAAACCAACAAACCCAAATTGTAATGTGCCTACTATTCAATCCGCCAACAGGAACAGGTCTAGGTGGTGACAGATGGACTAATTTCGAAGTGACAGTTACAAGACCTAACGGTGAAACTGAAACGTTAGGGCCCTTCACATCTGACTCGACAGGTTCAACTTATACATTATATACGCCCACTCAAGTCGGCGAATACACTTTCAAACTCGACTTCCCCGGACAGGTGTTATCTCTATATCATCCAATAACCAACGTTACAGGACAAAACAGCCCTTACATCGGTGACACTTTTCTACCAAGCTCAGCAACAACTACGATTACTGTACAAGAAGAACCGATAAAAGAACCTCCAACATATCCGCTACCAACCGAGTATTGGTCACACCCAATAGAAGGACAAAACACAGCATGGTATCAAGTAGCTTCAAACTGGCTAGGTGGTGCCCACATAATCGATCGTGTGGTCCAACTAGACGGCATAGCACCTAACAGTGGACATGTAATGTGGACTAAACCGATTCAAGATGGCGGAGTCGTTGGCGGAACACGCACAGGCAATATAAACGGCACAATGTTCTACTCAGGGCTAACATACGAAACAAAATTCAACACACCACTAATTATGAATGGAAGACTCTATTACGAGTTACCACAAAGCAACACTGGTACCGGTGGAGGCTATGTGTGTGTTGACCTGCGCACAGGCGAAGAAATATACTATCAAACTGAAAGTAGACCATCATTCGGACAACTCTATAATTTCGAGTCGATGAATCAACATGGAACCATTCCAAACGGCTACTTATGGAAATCAGACGAAAATCCTTGGGCTGCTTACTCCGGATTGCCCTCTGGCTCTACCACTTGGAGCGCGTATGACACTCTCAACGGGCAATGGCTATTCAACTTGACAAACGTTCCTTCAGGAACCGACTTTTACGGTTCAAGTGGTGAACTACAGCGCTACGTGCTTAACTACACAGGACGTTGGCTGGCTTTGTGGGACTACTCTGAAGCATTTCCCGAAAGTGCTGGAATGAATCAATACCGACCGGTGGGGCAAGTGATTGATGTGAGCAAGGCGTACGCTTGGAACGTGACGATTTCCGAACTGAAAGGAGGCACCGCCTCTCCAACTATCGTTAAAATTCTAGGAGATGATATGATACTCGGCAGAAGCACAAACTTCGCAGGCATGACTGCAGACGGCACTCCAGGTGCCTCGTTTACTATGTGGGCGATCAGTCTGGAACCTAACTCACGGGGTAACATAATGTGGCAGCATACCTATGACTCGCCGCTGGGTAACGTCACCCTACGTCTTGGACCGGTGGATCCAATAAACCGAGTCTTCACCGTAGCAGACCAAGAGGATATGGTGGTTTACGGCTACAGCCTAGACGATGGCAAACTGTTGTGGAAAAGCGATCCTATGCAGCACCCCTTCGACGTTTATAACAGACTAGGCGCTACTGAAGCAGCGACCGCTTACGGCAATCTTTACACGTGTGGGTACAGCGGAACTGTCTACTGTTGGTCTACGGCAACTGGAAAACTGCAATGGACTTACGGCAACGGTCGAATGCCCGGCAACGACACCACAAGCGGCTATACTACGGCATGGGGCAGTTACCCGCTCGCTATAGCTGCGATTGCAGACGAAAAAATCTACATCTACACTACCGAGCACTCGCCTAATGCACCACTATACAAGGGCGCATTAATACGTTGCCTTAACGCCCACAACGGAACGGAAGTATGGACTCTGTCAGGCTGGGGAAGTGGAGAACAAGGCAAAGGCGCAGACTTTGCTGTTGCAGACGGATACTTGGTATACCTCAACTGCTACGACATGCAAATCTACTGTGTTGGCAAGGGTCCAAGCGCTACCGCAGTCACAGCGTCACCAAAAGTTTCAGTGCAGGGCAGTAGCGTACTAGTAGATGGGTCGGTGATTGATATTTCTGCGGGTACAAAACAGAAAGAGCAGGCAGCGCGTTTTCCAAATGGTGTTCCAGCTGTTTCTGATGAGAGCATAAGTGCATGGATGGAATACGTGTACATGCAGAAGCCCAAACCACAAGATACAGTTGGTGTTCCAGTGAAGCTTGAAGCGGTCGATCCTAACAACAACTACCAGTATCTTGGCACAACCACAAGCGATACATATGGCAACTACGGCTTCGCGTTTGAACCTGAAATTGAAGGTACATACATGATCATAGCCACCTTTGAGGGTTCTGGCGCATACTATGGCTCCACATCAACAACTTACATAACCGTAGACCCTGCACCTGCAGTACAGACACCAATCAACATCGAAGAACAAGTAGACACAGTAGAACCCGCAGCAACAGAAACACCGTTCATCACAACAGAAGTAGCAATCATTGCAGCAGTTGCAATAGCAGCAGTAATCGGCGTAGCCGCATACTTCCTGCTCAAACGCAAATAAACAAAAAATCCCCCTTTCTCCCCCTTTTTTGTGGGAGAACTTGCATTGGAAAAAACCAATATGATAGTAGCAATGGTTTTTTCATTTTTTCATTCCTTCAATTCTTTTGTGCAAGGGCCTCAGCAAACCCAATTTCTTCCAAAATTTTAACAATCTTTTTCTTATTTTCCCGTTCCTCTCCACTTCAAGTTCCATTCAACATAGCCAATAAATTCACTTCAGTCGACTAGGTTTCGGTTTAGAAAATGGGATTAAAAATAGTTTGTTATGCATGTAGTCAGGTGTTGTATAAAGGATTTGACCTCTTCCTTTTTTCAAGGTAAGGGATGAGCTTGATGATAAATGTCCAAATTGTAAAAAAAAACTAGCCATCAGACCTGTAAATGTAGAACTTTTTGATACAAAGGGAGTCAGCACAAACGGAAAGCAACTTTCACAAATTGCTGAAACAAATAGTTGCTAACGAACTGGAAAACCAGCAATTCATTACTTATTAAAAATAGTTAAGAAATTTTTTCAAGCATTCTATGTCACTTATTGCTTTTATAATCAACCTCCATTTTCTTCAAATAATTTGAAATATAGTCATTTAGTTCTGTTTCTTCAGTAAGAAGTTTTAAGAAATTCTTTTGCTGTTCTGAGTTGATTATTTTCTTTGTTGACCCAAAAAATATCTTGTGTAGTCAAGTCCTCTAAATCTATGAGATTCAAATCAGTGATAAATTGAATTGATGCCATACTTGGTTCTTTTACGGTTTTCCAATGTAAATTAACTTGATTTACAACCTCATTCATTTCATTATCATAGGCTTTTAAGCGAGCTTCAAGTTGTTTTCCAAATGGAAGAAGATGCCCCTTTGGGCGAATATTCTGTTATATTTCAAGGTAAGCTGATATTGGATGGATTTACTCTAGGTTCACTGTTTCTATTTTTTCAAATATTACTTGTACCAACAGTATATTGGCTTAAACAGAAAATTGATTACCGGAAATTTTTCGAGATATTCACAATAGCGCACATCACGTTTTTATTCACAAATTGAGGATTAACGTTAGTTTTTCTCCCTCAAATGATTTTAATTTGGATTTTTTATTAGTTAGTTGTCCATTGATTCTTCCATCAATTTATGATTGGATAAAATCCTGAAATGAAATTATTCGTTTATCCTTTGTATTTGTTGACTATGGGCATTTTCCATCCGATGCCGAATGCTTTGGGGGTTATTTTGATGCAGGGGGTTGCTTGGCGGCGTTTGTATTCGCTG
>JAOZIF010000046.1 GCA_026014495.1 Candidatus Bathyarchaeum sp. | reverse complement strand
TTTTTCAGAAAAAAAGTTAGTTTTCAACAATGTACCTCTATTTGTATCCTAATATACCGCACAGAAGTGTGAATAAATGGCATGTTTGGTTTGTATCTAAAAAGTGGGGTCCGTGGGCGTCGGATTTGCTTTATTTAAAGCCAAAAAGTTTGGGCTTTACTGTTTGTGCCCAGACGTGTGTTTATTCGCTTTTGTATTCTTTTGCGACTATCATTGTTGTTGTTAGGAAGATGTCTGATAGTGAGCGTAGTTTGTCTGTTAGGAATTTGTCTAGGTCTGCTAGGTCTTTGACTTGTACTTTTGCGATGGCGTCATATTCGCCGTATAGTTCGTCTACTTGGACTACTTCTTCGAAGTTGGCGACTTTTTCACATACGTCTCTTTCAGCGCCTGACTTCAACGTGACGAGGATATAACCATAGACCATACTATTTACCTCTCCACAACTACATCCACACCAAAAACTTAAACATATCGTTCAAAAACACAAAAACCAGAAAAAAGAACCAAAAACTAACAAAAACGTCGGTTAGACAATCTCTTTTTGCAGACTACAACCGCAAGAGTTGCCACCAAAAACAAGGGCAGAACAATCCATGCTGGAAATTCTGGGATGAGGTCAGATGTTGCCTCTGAGTTAGGTTCAAGTAATACTGGAATGAAAGTTACTTTGCCTAATTCGAAAACGTACTTGTAGTCACGAATTGTCAGGTTTATTGCTTGGATGTCGGTTGTTCCCCACCAATTATAGGTGGCGTCAATGCGACTGGAAGTGTCTTCCAAACAGATGCTGTTTTCATTGTAGTTTTCGATGTTGTTGTAATTGATTGTTGCTGAGGGGCAACTCTTTAGCAGAATGGCAACTGAAGTGTCAACGATTGTGTTGTTTGTAATTGTTGCTTGAGAACTGATTTGTATTGCGTAATCGTTGCCAGACATGTAATTTCTTTCAATTGTTGCCGATTCTCCAGAGGTTCCAACTATTCCATTTTGATTATTGGTAAACGTGTTGTTGCGAACTGTTGCATGTAAACCAAGTTTTAACCCAACATTGTTGGCACATAGAAAATTTGCTTCAACTAACGATGAGGGACAGCCAGTCAAGTCAAGGCCTACATCGTTCTCGGTAAACGTGTTGTTTTGTATTACTGCCTGTGAACCAACAAATTGCATTCCAACAGAATTAGATATGAACAGGTTTCTTTGAATTGTTCCTGATTTCAAGTCATCAATCCCATAATTAGTGTGTTCAAACGTGTTGTCTATAATTGTCAAGTCTACAGAGCTCCCATAATCCGTTATTCCAGCCTCAGTATTGAGGCACATCAGGTTCCCTTCAATTATCACGGAACCTTGTGCACGCAACTCAATTCCTGACGAACAACCCGAAAGGGCGTTATTGCAAATTGTGACTTTTTCATTGCTTCCTTCAAGAATTATTCCAGGATACCATTCGGTGTAATTTGGAACTATCCAGACGCCACTATCTATTATTTGTGAGGGAGGCGTGATTGTGTTATTTGAAATTAAAGGTGAACCTCCATGGCCTCTAAATTTTAAGGTGCCATTAATTGTGTTACCTAAAATTATTGCCGAAACTCCGCCAACAGAAACATCAGCATCAACGATGTTATTCGTAATTACTGGTGAGCCTCCAGCTACATCAGCACCGCCTGAGATTCCATGTTTAATGAAGTTGTCCGAAATTACGGGTGAGCAGTCACTTCCGCCAAAACTAACTTGATACGTGATATCGTTATTCGAAATTGTGGGTGAAGCATCGTTAACATTGATTGAATTAACTATATTATCCACAATTATTGGTGAACAACCACCAACAGTAACGGGTACAAAGATTTCATTGTTGCTTAGCTTTAAAGAACAGTTTACATACAGTTTAGCAGATTCAATAACTGTGTTCTCAAGAATACAACCAGAACCAGTCTGCTCATCCCAATCACTGCTAAACTTTGTAAACTTGATTTGACGATACCCAATGTCAGAGCTGTCAAGTATGTGAATTTTGTTTGCACTGCCACCTACTGCACACAAAGTTCCATTTACCAAGACATCATAGCCATTAAGGTCAACAGTGACTCCGGCTTCAATAGTCAAAGTCACTCCCTGATTAACAAGCACAGGCCCAGTAAGGTTATACGGGCTACCAGCTTTTGTCCACGTAGTATCAGAACCAATAACAACAATTAAGCCTGATTGTGCAGAAACTTGGATTTCACCAAAATTTAGGGTAAGGACTAAAACTAGTCCCGTTACAAGAAATGCGGTTAAAAATTGGCGTGTAACTGATTTCTTTATGTTAGGCAATTCAATTAACACAAATAAATATTACAGTAACTAGCTAGAAAAGAATTTTTGTCAAGAAACATTGACCAAAACAGGTCTAAATGCAAAACAGTTAGGTCAAGAAACTTTGACAAACAAAAAGATTAAATCATTTTTTTCTGCGTTTTTGTGCTTCTCGCTCGCTGACCCAGTATGATTCTTTGGCGCCTGTTTCGGTTATGGTGTGCTCTTTTTTGTAGACTGGCGCCTCGCTTTTGTAGCGCTCCACAGCTTCTTGGAGTACCCCGAAAACGTTTTGTCTGTGACCGCCAGTCACCACAACGTAGACGAGGTCTTCGCCGACCTTGAATTTTCCGACAAAGTGGTGAATCTGAACATCAACAACGCCTTCACGCGTTTTTAGGTCTTCGCAGATTTCGCCTAGAACATTGTTAGCTTGCTCTTCGTATGCTTCTAGTTCTAGCCCTTCTACGTTTTCGCCATCTAGTGTTGTGCCTCGGACAACTCCAACAAACGTGGCAATGGCGCCTGCCCGATGAAAGTCTGGGCGTGATTTTATTAATGTTATTAGGTCGGAAAGAGTGAATTCGCCTTTTTTGTGAATGCCAACGTAGTTCATGATAAAATCACCCAGTTAGTTAAAGGTACATTATTTGCTTTCGCATCTTTAAACGCTACTGAAGGGTGTATGGAACCCAGCTATGAGATTCAAATTATGCTTGTGATTAGCATTTTGTTTGATATGAAACATGAAATAGTTGATTCGGAAAAAATTTATATATAATCGTTATGAATGATTGAGCATAACGACGTGGTAAAAATGAAAACCAAACTAATAGGTGGAATAATATCGATAATAGTTGTATGTAGCATATTTGCAGGATGGTACATTTACAGCACAGGAACAGTGAACAGCACACAAGAAACAAGAACAATAATTGACTCAACAGGAGACCCAGTTGAAATACCCGCAGACCCAGAAAGAATAATAGCGCTTCGTTCAGGAATCGTAGAAACAATAATCGCACTAGGAGCCGAAGACACACTAGTAGGAATCGACGAATCAACCAAAGACGGCACAGGCTACGGTGAATTCCCCATAGAATTATGCCCCGAACTCATGGACCTGTCATGCCCAGTTTCAGGTAAAACACTCAACATCGAAGAAATCATAGCACTAGAACCAGACGTAATCCTAATCGGTGGATACGGCAGAATATCATGGCTTGACGAACTAAATCAATACAACCTCACAGTAGTTGTCGCACACTTTGAAGAACTTGGCAACTTCACACGTGACCTAAAAATCGTAGGTGAAGTAGTTAACAAACAAGACAAAGCCGAAGAACTGGCAAATTACGTGGACACATTTCTTGCAGACTTGGACGAAACAGTAGGCGACATAGCATCAAACGAAAAAGTCACAGCGTACTACTGTTCCCACGACGTATACAGCGTCTACGGCTGCACAACCTTTGAACACGTACAAATAGTAACAGCAGGGGGAATCAATGTAGGCGAAGAAATAACCACATGGCTACCAACAATTTCAGCTGAACAACTCATCACATGGAACCCAGAAGTAATCTTCACACTAGAAGGCACCGACACCAACGCAATACTCACAGACGAACAAATTCAAGCAGTCTCAGCAATCGAAAACAACAAAGTATACTCCATTCCTGAAAGCGGATGGGACTTTGGGTCACTAAGGTCAATCTTTGCAATAAAGTGGGTAGCATCAAAACTGTATCCAGCCAAATTCTCAGGCGTAAACATCACAAACGACGCAACTGAATTCTACCAAGCAATCTGGGGCGTCGATTACGATGGAGCATCACTTGACTAAAAACGGACAAGCACAAAGTTTGGACTGGAACCAAATCTGGAAAGATGAAATGGAAAAATGCTCACTAGTAGGACTTGAATCTGGAACTCTGAAACAGTGGAGCACAAGTGAAGCCGAAAGATTCCTCCAAAAATCTGGAGAAAAATACGTGAAACTGCTCACACAAAAACTCAACATAACTGCAGATGACGACGTTATCGATGTTGGCTGTGGACCAGGCAGATTAACAATACCACTAGCAAAAACTGTAAACAGCGTCACTGCAGTTGATGTGTCAACAGGTATGCTCGAAGTGCTAAAAAGGCGCGCAAAAGAGGAAAGTCTAGACAACATCATATACGTCAACAAATACTGGCGAGAAGTTACAATTGGCAAGGAAATAAAAAAAGAGTACGACGTAGCACTTGCCTCCAACTGCATAAATCTGCTTGGTGCAAAAGAAGCTTACAAGAATGGCAAAAAACAGTTAGACTGGAATCTAAAAGAGGCTCTAAAGAAAATCAATTTTGTTGGAAAAAACAATTATCTAACAATGCCAGTGATGCACCACAAAGGCTTTTCAGAGATTTTCACGGCAGTAGGCAAACAGTACCACCCGTTTCCCAAGTACATAACAGTCCACAATGTGCTATATCAGATGGGAATAAAACCGGAAATTGACTACTTTAGCACACAATGCAAACGGCACACCAAACCAGAAAATGTAATTGAAAGAATCGAGTGGCTCTGCGACATCAAGTCAGAACAAAAGCAAATGATCAAAGACAAAATTTACGGCAACGTAGACAAATCAGATAAAGGTCTTCAAGTATGGGCGTTGATTCATTGGCATCAGAATCAAGCAAACTAGAAACAAAAGCAGGCAAAACCCGATACTATTGGGTGTTGTTTGCATTAACATTCACCCTTTTTATTGTTTTTTTGGTGTCTTTGGGAATAGGAAGATATTCCATTCCAGTAGACAAAACCGTCAAGGCGCTATTAATGCAGCCCAACATAGAACAAGTAGTGAAGGATGTTATCTTTAAGATAAGGCTACCAAGAATTGTAGCTGCCACACTAATAGGAGCCTCACTGTCAATATCAGGCGCATCATTTCAAGGCGTATTTAAAAATCCCCTAGTATCCTCACACATTCTAGGAGTAGCATCTGGCGCAGGTTTTGGCGCAGCAGTTGCAATAATCTTGGGCATGAACATAACCATGATTCAACTTTTTGCATTCACGTTTGGAATAGCAGCAGTGGTAGCCAGTTTTGGAATAAGCAACCTATACAAAAGCTCCTCAGCTCTTAGTCTTGTTCTTTCAGGAATTATAGTTAGCTCATTTTTTTCTGCCCTGATTTCCTTAATGAAATACATTGCTGACCCCCGTGATACACTCCCTGAGATAGTATTTTGGTTAATGGGCTCTCTTGCCACAGTGAACACTGATGATGTCTTTAAAACAGCTCCAGTAATCGTAGCAGGAATAACTGGGCTTTTGCTAATTAGATGGCGAATCAACATCATTTCAATGGGAGACGAAGAAGCACAAGCATTAGGCGTAAACGTGAAGAGGCTAAGAAGTATAATCATAGCCCTAAGCACCATAATCACAGCAGCTGCAGTATGCGTCAGTGGAGTCATTGGATGGATTGGACTGGTCATACCACATGTTGGCAGAATGCTGGTTGGTCCAGACTACAAGAAACTACTCCCAATCTCAACAGTCATTGGAGCAGTGTATCTGCTAATAGTAGATGACATCGCAAGAACATTAACTACTGGAGAAATCCCGCTGGGAATCCTTACAGCACTTATTGGAACACCATTTTTTGCGTATATCCTATGGAAAAGCAAAGTCAGTTGGTCATAATGCTAAACATAAAAAAAGCCGAATTTACGTATGACGGAAAAAACAACGTCTTTGAGGACATCACTTTTTCGGTAAACAAAGGCGACGTACTATGCATTCTAGGTCCTAACGGGTCAGGAAAAACTACGTTAATCAAGTGTATAACAAACATTTTGCAACTAACAAAAGGAGAAATAATCCTAAATGACAAAGACGCTCTTTCGCTTAACCGAAAAGAACTCTCCAAAAAAATAGGCTACCTTCCACAGACACATTCTGCATTATTCCCGTTTACTGTACTGGATGTAGCAGTTATGGGACGCGCACCGCACCTGAAGATGACATCAACTCCAACAGAAACAGATTACAAAATAGCTAAAGCAAATCTTGACAGGCTAGGAATTTCTCACTTGGCTAATAGACCATACACGAAGATTAGTGGTGGACAAAGACAGCTTGCACTTATTGCAATGGTGTTAACACAGGAGCCTGAAATTCTGCTTTTAGATGAACCCACAGCTCATCTAGACTTTGGAAATCAAGTGCGCCTGCTGGAACTAATAGAAAAAATGTCTAAGACAGGTCTAGCAGTAATATTCACTTCACATTTTCCAGACCATGCATTTCAGCTG
>JAOZIF010000166.1 GCA_026014495.1 Candidatus Bathyarchaeum sp. | reverse complement strand
TCCGCTGGTTGTGTAAACCACTACGCTGTTTGCGGGTGGATGCGCAGGAGAGCTGCCGAAATCGTTTGTAAAGCCCATGAAAATTACCTCTGTTACTCGTGAGAGATAGCTAAGTGTAAAATCTTCTATTTAATTTTTTAGTCCTAATGGTATAAAATTCTGTATAAGCGCTCAAACAAATTGACATTTAGCCATCGAGTTTAATTCCTCGAATATAAACGGGCAACAAAACCCAAACGAGCAGTATTGGTCAAGATGTGTTTTTATTATATATAGGGGTCAAACAAAACAGAAGAGCTACACCATGCAAGAGCCGTAAGCTCTGGTTAGACCCGACTAAAAGACTGGAGCAGGTTAACAGACCCACAATCTGGACATTTTTCTAGTTTACCATAGAAAATCTGCTTGCAACCTGCACAATAGGCAATGTTTCTATTGAAAACATACAAGCCAACTCCGATGGTTCCAGCAACTGCTCTAGTGACAGCCAGTAAATCGTCAGACTTTTGCTGCTCATCAGCAAGCGGCATAACTGCCAAGTGTCCTCCAGGAGTCAAACTGTGAAACTGTGCCTCAACTCTGAAGCGGTCTTTCCAAGAAGCGTCTAAGCCTAAAGGCAAAGCAACCAAGTCAGTATAGAAGGGCTTCTCGCGGGTGCCTTGGGCACGAACTTTTGCCCATCCATATTTTTCTGCATCAAGTTCTGCTAACCGTTTTGCAGCATCAGGAGCGGGGACCATAGCCAGTGCGGCTCTGGTTTCAGGTTTCTTTGAATATCGTACAATGTCACTGGAGAGACATGATACTATTTTTTTGGCGAAATCAAGAGTTTCGCCCTCCATTTTGAGAGGTTTGTCAAAATAGGCTTGGATGGTTTCGTTCAAACCAACAAAACTAACGAGGCGAACCGAGTTTTCTATTCTAAAGTATTGGTCGCCGTCGGTTTTTTGCATCAAAAAGGGCAGCATGTGTTCGCGTTCTCGCTGCTTTATTGTACGGTATTTTATTTCTAGAGCGCGTAAAGCCATTTCTAATTGGTCGTCTAAGATGCTAAAGAAGTTGTTTTCTTTGCCTCCTGCTTCGTACATGACTCGGGGCAGGTTTATTATCACGCTATCTACGCTTCCAGTCTGCAGGGTGTCTAGTTCCCAGTCTTCTCTCCAGTCAGAGGCTAATCTGAATCCTGTTGAGGTGTAAGATGCGCTTGTCTGCTCAGTAGAGCACAGGTTAGCGAAGTATGGAAGTCCGGTTTTTGCTGCGAGTTTATGTGCATCAAAAAGCAGAGTGATGCATTTAGGGTCTTTGATGACTTCAGGACGTATTTTTATTATCAAACGTGGGTTGAAAACTGGTTTATAGGCGTCATCTTGAAGCATGACTTCAAGAATAAGGGAGGCGAGGCGTCGGCTTTCTTCAACAAAGTCTTCGTAGTAGCCAACAGGTTTTCCTTCAGGTCCGATGGCTTCTTTTTCTTTTAGAAAGTCAGGGATCACAAATTCTATGCCTAAGGAGGCTCCGACTGAGTTTCCGTTTGAGAGAGGCTGATTTAGGTTAGATATAAAGAGGCGTAAGCCTTCTCTGATTCGTTCTTCTGGAAGATTTTGAGTAAATGGTGCTAAGAAAATGTTGAAGAAATCAAGGGTTTGCTCTCCAGAGGATTCTGTGGAAGCAATTTTGAGGACGTTTGAAGCAGTTAGCATTGCGGCTTCAAGGCTTTTGGGAGGAAGATATGAGGGCTGCTTAAGGTTTAGTCCCCCGCAGTTCAGTCCATGCTGAAGAAAGAACCGCAGGTCATGCATGAATTGGTCGGGTTTTAGAACCCATGTTCCAAGATTTTGGAGGTGCAGTCCGCCAGAGAGGTGCGCGTCGGCAACGTCTCTTGGCAAAACATTAAGGAGCGTGTATTCTTCCATGACTGCGTCTGCGGCTGCCTTGTGAATTGCTTCTACGCCTTTTAGTGTGGTGCTGGTTGATTCTATGAGTTGGTTAACGTCAAAGACTGGGAGTCCAAGTCTGGTGAGTTTGTGGCGGTATTCTTCTAGCCCTTTTTCGACTAGGATTGCGTTGACCATTTCGCGTATCAGGGGTGCAGTTAGGTATTTGGTTTTGAATTCTAGGAGCCTTTTTTCTGTTTCTCTTGCAATTTTTTGGGCTTGAAAAACTGGAACGTTTGCCTCTTTTACTAGGGCTTCAACAATTTTGTTTCTGTCAAATTCTTCCATGGCAAGCCGAGATGTTCTTACGAGAATTTTTTTTCGTTGGAAGAACTGTTGTTGGATGTCTTCTGTAAATTGAATCATGGTTTTGCCAAGTTCGGTGAGTCGGTATTCTTTGTTGTCGACGTCAGGCTCTATCAGGTCAGCGTTTAGGAGATATTTTAGGTGATACGCGAATCTTCCTGCGTCTCTGCTTGGGTTTAGTTTGAGGACCTTCATTAGGTCAGTGTAGGATTGGGGTCCTTTATCCACAAGCGTGATTAGTAGTTGCATTCGCAGAGAAGAGGATGCCGCCTTGAGAACTTTTAGACCTGATTTTCGTCTCCGCCTTGGCATATCATAGTCACCAACAACAGGTTATATATTGATTTAGTTTAAAAAATTAAAGTATATCCCTAAAATCTGAGCATCAGATGCTTGAGCAGTCTTGAAGATTAAAATATCAAGTGCCGAAAACAGGCGAGTGCCCCTTTAGTCAAGAAAGTTTGACCAAAAATGCAAACGTAACACAGTCTTTTAGTCAAGAAACCTTGATAAATAGCCTTTTATCACAAAACAAGCCCAAAATCATACATGAGACCCATCAGGGGGAGAACAAAAGCGTCCAAGGTTCTGCTGTTTGCACTTTTTGCAGTCAACTTGTTTTTATTTAACAGTTCAAGTGTCTGTGCTTTGTTAAACACAGAGGAGATACTGTACGGTGGAGAATTGGATGACGAAGCGGCTGCAATTATTCAGGCTGGCGACGGAGGATTTGTAATAGCAGGAACAACTTACTCGTTTGGTGCGGGTGATGCCGATTTTTGGTTGATCAAAGTTGATTCTTCAGGAAACATGGAATGGAACAGGACATATGGAGGACCAGAAGCAGATGTTACAACAGACATGATCCAGACAAGCGACGGCGGATACGCGTTAGCAGGCAAAACATATTCTTTTGGTGCAGGCGAGAGCGATTTTTGGCTAATCAAAGTTGACTCCTCTGGAAGCATGCAATGGAACAGAACATATGGACAGGCAACAGGAGAAGCAGCAAATTCTGTAATACAATCAAGTGATGGAGGATACGCGTTGGCAGGCTATTTTGTACAGAACGAATCAAACACTGATGGTTGGTTGGTTAAAACCGATTCTGTGGGTGACATGCAGTGGAATGTGACATATGGTTGGGCTAGAAACGATTTTGTGAATTGTGTGATTCAGACAGCAGATGGCGGATATGCGTTGGCTGGAACCACGTACTCTTTTGGTGATAGTGCATATGATCCAAGGTGCTGGCTTGTCAAAACTGATGCAGAGGGTAATATGGAGTGGGAAACAACTTACAGAGACGAGGATGAAGAATCGAAAAATTTTACGGGATATTCTGTTGTTCAGACAGACGATGGCGGATACACTCTAGCGGCTTCTGCGGGTTTCATAATAGGAATAGTGGATGCGTGGGTAGCTCACGTGGATTCAAACGGCACAATGGAATGGGTCGTCACGTGGGGTCCGATATATCCTGCATTAGTTAGCAGCATGATCCAGACAGCAGACGGGGGATATGCAGTTTCAGGGCGGATAAGCTCTATGGGCGGATACCCGACTATGAAAAGTTACTTGTTCTTGTTTACGGTAAGTTCGAATGGCACCCTGAATGTGGGGGGTCTTTACGAGGGGCTAGGCGACAATTTTGGGCTCTTTGCGGTGCAAACCGATGATGGCGGATATGCATTGGCAGGAACCACAAAATCAAGAGAAGACGGCGCACATTCCGAAATTTGGTTTTCCAAAGCAGACGCTGACTGCGAACAGATTCCAGAGTTTTCTTCATGGATGGTTTTGCCGTTAATTATGGCCGCTGTTTTGGTGGCAGTTGTAATGAGGAGAAGAATATGCGTCAAAAAGTTGTAGTTGTGTTTTTTGTTTGTGGGCTTTTAATGTATGTAGTGACTGGAATTCAAGTTGTTAGTGCACCGTACACTGAGGATGGGTCGCCATTCATTCTTGCATCTCCAATCAACATCACATCTCCAGCTAACAGTACTTCCAGTTCTGGAGCGTTAATTCTCAATGTAACTTTCAAGCTTTTGCTGAACGTTAACAACGCAAAACTAGTCTACAGTATAGACGGAAAGGACAACGTTACAATACCTCTACAGGAAACGCCTCAATATGTAGAGGTGACAATAACCTACGAAAACGGCACAACAGTGATAGCTAATTCCTCCCCATTTCTTCCAGACATAATCACTGGATGTGTCGAGTTGCCAGAACTGACTGAGGGCTCACACAACATAACGGTTTATGCAAGATATATAGCCAACACGATTATCGGATTAGACAAAAGCACAGTTTATTTCACAATCAGAAGCGAGCCAAAACAAGAACTCCCAGAGTTTCCAACATTAACTATTCTGCCGCTGGTTATTGTTGCAATATTTGTTGCTACAATATTAGGTAAAAGATTGCTTGTTTGTGAAAAACGGGTTGAAGGATAATTAAGTTGAAAGTGTTACTGCGTTGTGCTTTGTTGGCTGTTTGCTTAGTTGTTGTTTGTTTCCCAGAAGGTTGTAGTGTAAATGCTCAATCAAGCACAATGTGGCAGCAAACATATGGAGGAGCAGAAGTGGATGCTTCTACATCTTTAGTTCAGACATCAGATGGAGGATATGCATTGCTTGGATTCACACGCTCTTTTGGTGAAGGAGAAGCTGATGCTTGGTTAATCAAAACAGACGAACAAGGAACCATGCAATGGAACAAGACGTATGGAGGAACAAAGGAGGAAGGCGCCCTTTGTTTGATTCAGACAGCTGATGGAGGGTTTGCGTTTGTTGGTCACACAGAGTCTTTTGCCACGGAAAAAGCCGATGACTTGTGGACAGCAGTAAGTGATATCTGGCTTGTTAAAACTGACGAGAATGGAAACATGCAGTGGAACAAAACGTATGGTGGAGAAAAGGCGGAGTATGGCTCTTGTTTGGTTCAGACAGATGATGACGGGTTTGCTTTAACAGGTCATTCAGAAGGTGAGTTGTGGCTAATAAAAACAGACTCGTATGGCGAGGTGGAATGGAATCAAACACACGGAGGGCAAGAAAGCAAAAGCAATCCTTATGGTTTAATCCAGACGCTAGATGGCGGTTTTGCGTTTGTTGCTGGAACGTACCCAGATGATGATGTGTTTGTTGATTTCTTGTTTGTTAAAACCGACGAGCAGGGAAACATGCAATGGAACCAAACATACGGAGGAGAAAGAATGGACTACGGCACCAGTTTGCTTCAGACATTAGATGGTGAATTTGTTTTGGCGGGATGCACGGACTCGTTTGGTGCTGGAGGCTACGATTTCTGGCTAATTAAAACCGATAATTCAGGAAACGCATTATGGAATCAAACATACGGAAACGAAAACCAAGACACAAACCCATCTCTAGCTCAAACAGCAGACGGAGGCTTCGCCTTAGCAGGATACACACACCCCGATTTGGCAGACCTTTTGCTAGTAAAAACAGACAATCTAGGAAACATGGAATGGAACCAAACATATCAAGGACAAGCAGTCTCAGGGCTTCCCTCGCTGATTCAAACAACAGATGGCGGATTCGCCTTGGCTGGCACTAAGGGCTTTTGGAGTGCTAGCACGGATGATTTTTGGTTAATCAAAACAGACGAATACGGAGTTGTTCCAGAGTTTCCCTCATGGACAATACTGCCATTACTAGTTACAGCAACAGTTGCGGCTGTAATCTGGAAACACAAATTACACAAAAATGCAAAACAGCAAGCATATTAGGAGACTAATAGCAGAACATTGTTGAAAAATAGCTTTTTTCAGAAATTTCACGCAAGGCAACGATTTCATGTCAAAAATCTTGAGCATATTAGGATGCTAATAGAGGTACATTGTTGAAAACAACCTTTTTTCAGAAAAGCAAAGCAAGAACAAATTTAGGTTATTTTTTGGGGTTTACTTTTATTATTTCAGGAAGTTTTCCAGCTTTGCCCACAACCCCACGATACAAGATGAAAACTCCCTTAACGCCGTCTATGCTTAGGGCATGGTCTACTCCCTGCTTAACTACACCCTGAACATCATCACCCTTTATCATGTTCGCTACAGCCGTAGCAGCAGCATCCGCCAATCCAGCGTCAACAGCAAAAATCGTCACCCCATCCGCATCACCAAAACTAAAAGCATGACTAAACCTTCCAGAACTCGTAGCTACCCCTAAAGGAAAATCTTTGAGCCTAAAACCCATCTCTTTTGAAAGCGGCTCATCGCCTGCAGCAAACGCAATGTCAATTGGCTGATTTGAAATTGCAGAAACTTCTCCTCCGTTCTCTACCACAGCAACTTTACATCCTGAACTAACCATATCCTGCACTGCTAGGTCAGCTAAGACTCCAGCAACAGCAGCCATTGGACCTACATCTGCCTTTTTTGCGGCTTTAGCCATTAAACACGCAACTTTAGGTTCTTCATCTATGGGAACAGGTTCAAGAGAAAAAAGAAAACGAGGATGTTCTTTGATGTAGGCTTCAAGCAGCAGCAGGTTACGTTTTATCGACTGTTTTGCGGTTTCGATTCCGTCTTGTTTGTCTGCTATTATGGTGCAGTCTGATTCTTTGTGGCGAAAAGCCTGTTTGAAGAGTTTCTTGTTTGTCATTTTTGGTTGTTACGGTGCTGCTCAACAAGTTTTATGGCTCTGGCGGGACAAGCATTGACACACAAGCCACAGGGGCTTCCGATGCAGGTTTTCTCGTCGAA
>JAOZIF010000119.1 GCA_026014495.1 Candidatus Bathyarchaeum sp. | reverse complement strand
AATTTTAATTGATGTCTGATTTTGTGGCTATTTCGGTCATACTATTGGAACTAGCGTGTTAGTAATTATTGGACTTTTTTTGGGGCAGTTGTAGAATATTTAGAAGAAACACATCAGTTTCGTAATTCAGTAAAACCGAAAAATAAAGTAATTATTTTTTTTAAAAAACAAACAGATGAAAAATAGAATTTCCTATTTTGTTAATTTGTGGAAATAGTTTGCCCGTTGAAGAACAGTAAAGTTAGTCAACACAGCAAGCAACAAGATACTCCAGTTTAAGGCATCAATCCAGAAGTAGCTGATAATACTAGCGAACCCGATTAGAACTATTCGTTCTGCCCGTTCTGCTAGTCCTACTGATTCCATTTTTATGCCTGCGGCTTCAGCTCGTGCCCGAGCATAACTAACCATCATGGAACCCACCAAAGCAGCAAGCCCCCAAGCGATATTGGTTAATCCTCCGGCTATGATTCCACAAAGTACTATGGCATCTGCATATCGGTCAAGCATGGAGTCAAAAAAAGCTCCGAAGATTGTTGCTTCTCCGTGGACTCGGGCTATTACTCCGTCTAGGGCGTCAAACAGTCCAGAAATTAGCATCAAAATTGGTGCTAGTATCAAAAATGCTCGATTAATGTGCCATTGAGAATAAACAACACCTGCCAGTAATGAGAGTGTAATTCCTACAATGCTTACACGGTTGGGAGTTAAGCCCATGTTGTGAAGAACATTAGCACTGGAAGTTAAGGCGGTTTGGACTTGTTTTTTGAGTTTTGTTAGCAAGCTTTGTCACTCCACATTTTGTTGTTCATTTTAAAGGTAACGGCTCTTGTTTTCTTAGCAGTTACGGTCGATGCAAATTAAACAGCTTGGTAACTAATACGCCGAAGCAACCCTCACAATGTTCTCTGCGGCTTCACCGCAAATAACGCAGGTTCCATCAATCTTTTCAGGATTATCTTCAGGAATTCCCAGCAACCGAGCGTCAACTTCTTCTTCC
>JAOZIF010000099.1 GCA_026014495.1 Candidatus Bathyarchaeum sp. | reverse complement strand
TTAAAAAGAAGATATCTCTTGCTAATGTGCTGGATTTAACTTTAAAAACGCTGCTTCCGACGACCTGGTTGAAAAAAGCGGTTTGAAAGATTAATTTCTTAGAAGAAGAATTTCAACTATGTAAGTTGTCCAGAGATTGCAGCAAAGAATTGTGCATGAAAATCTAGTTTAGCAATATAAACGACAGACTAACGGAATCCGGCACTATAGGTAGGATAAAGATTGAAAGCAATAGTCTATATTCCCTTCCACCTAATTATCTAACAATGAAATATAGCGATAAACGTCCATCTGCCAATTGTTTCATTCTGATAGTTGTCTGTCAGATGTATTGGGGAAGTTTCGATGAAGCTGTACATTAGATCCTCCATAAAAACCAAACTGACAGTTCTCATCATGGCGATCTGTGCCATCTTGCTGTTTGTTGTTGGAGGAGTCTTTCTGTTTTCAGAGCTTTTTGCAAGGCAGACAACAATTAAACAGCAGAATAAAATCCTTGCGACCTCGCTCGCTGAACAGGTGCGACATCCCCTGGTGCTGGAAAACTTTAAGCAGGCCGAACAGCTGCTACAGGCTTTAAGCCGTCAGAATAATGTCCATGGTTGTTATCTTTTTGATCGTAATGGTAAGGCCGTTGCCGAATATTTAATTACCGACAGAACAGCGATAGTTCTTCCTGCTTTAAAGCATGATTTTGCCAAACATGAGTGGCCCATAATTCGTCATGGTGAGTTAAATTTTGCCCGCAATTACTACAGTAGCTTTACCCCGATATTTTTTAACGGCAAGCAGGTTGGTACGCTTTACCTGTTAAGTGATTTAAAAGCTTTTTACAGTGGCATTAACGGGGCGCTGATCGGTTTCGGCATGGCTTTTGTGGTGCTGATTTTCTTATCTTTTTTTCTCGCGGGTGCGATGCAGAAACCGGTTTCAGACCCACTTCTGAAGCTTGCTTATCTTATGAAGTTAATCTCGGAGAAAAAAGATTATACGCTGCGAGC
>JAOZIF010000086.1 GCA_026014495.1 Candidatus Bathyarchaeum sp. | reverse complement strand
GCTAAGGAGCTAGCGAAACGGGATTCCGCTGCTCTTTCTCCTTCTTTCACCCGTTATTATCCTTTAGTCATCGAATCTGGACATGACTGTATAGTAAAAGATGTAGATGGAAACGAGTACATCGACTTCAACTCGGGATTAGCCTGCTTAAATGTTGGCCACAAGCACCCTCGTGTTGTAAACGCAATAAAACAGCAGTCTGACAAGTTTTTGCATTACTCGAACACTGACTTTTACTACAACCAAACAGTTGATTTGGCCGAAAAACTGTTTGAATTAACTCCTGGTGATTTCAAGAAAAAAGTTCATTTCGGAAACAGCGGAGCAGAAGCCATAGAAACAGCAATCAAACTTGCCAAATGGCACACCCGTAAGCACCAGTTTATTGCATTTGTTGGAGCTTTTCATGGAAGAACATGTGCGGCAACTGCTCTTACTGCCAGCAAACCAACTCAAAGACGCCACTATTTCCCGTTAGTTCCAGGAATAACACACGTTCCTTACGCTTACTGTTATCGTTGTCCTTTCAAGCTTTCATACCCTGAATGCAACTATCACTGTGTAGACTTCATAGACGAACAAATTTTGCAAAAATATGTTCCCCCCGAAGAAGTTGCAGCCTTTGTATTTGAACCAATTCAAGGTGAAGGCGGATACATTATCCCTCCCCCTGAATATTTTCAGCGAATCCAAAAATTAGCAGACAAATACGGCTTGTTGACCATTGCCGATGAAGTGCAATCAGGAATTGGACGAACTGGAAAATGGTTTGCCATAGAACACTGGAAGACTGAACCCGACATAATTTGTTCTGCCAAAGCTTTGGCTTCGGGCTTGCCATTAAGTGCAACTGTAGCCCAAGCACGGTTGATGGATTGGGAAGCTGGTTCTCATGCTAGCACCTTTGGAGGAAATCCCTTGGCGTGTGTGGCTGCGATGGAAGTTCTTGAAGTAATCAAAGAAGAAAAGCTTCTTGAAAACGCAGAAAGACAGGGCAATTACAT
>JAOZIF010000176.1 GCA_026014495.1 Candidatus Bathyarchaeum sp. | reverse complement strand
AACGAGGTTATTGCCCACGACAGACTGCCTTTATTCAATTACAAAATCTCTTCCAGCTTGTTTTGCAAGCTCTATGGAGTCACCTTGTGCAGAAGTAAACAACGACACAACATCCACAACTGTTCCGCCATATTCTTCAACAGTTTGCTGCATTGCGGCTTCAGCACCTCCATTACTGCCCTCGGAAGTGACCAACAAAACTGTATCAATTCCATTTAAGTCAGTTATTCTTTCAACATGGCGTTGAATAGTTGAACTTGGGCTGTCCGCGTAAACTGGTGAACCCAAAACCAGCAAAGAATAACCTGACAAATCAGTTGGCGCCTGAGAACTCGCAGTAGTTATTTCTACTCGCCAACCATTTTCGATCAGTCCGTCAGCAAAGGCGTAAGCAGTATCTTCCATGAAAGACGACAAACCTGGATGATAAATTATCAAAGTAGACTCAGTTCCCTCAGCATTCATTATCTCCAGATTACTTGTGTAGTCACTGTTTATCTTGAAAAGAATAAAACCTAAAACACTAACAACAATTACAACAAAAACCAAAACAGCAACAATCACGATTTGTTTCCATTTCTTTTGTGGCCAAAACCTCATTTTTGTTCCCCAAAATTATGAGTTGAAGCTTAACTATATTAGTTTTTAATGACCCCATAAAGGTTACAGACAGGAGATGAACCGTGCCTGAAAAAATCAAGTTTGGAGTGTTTCTTCCCTTTTATGCTTTCAGAAACCAAGACCAGTCCACAAACTTGTTTAATCAACTGAAAAACACTGTCCAAACCTGCGAACAACTAGGCTACGATTCCGTTTGGATAGACGACCACCTAATGCTAGGAACCACACCAATTCTTGAATGCTGGACAACACTTTCGGCCCTTGCTAGTGTAACTGAAAAAATAAAATTAGGCACCATGGTAACCTGCAACTTGTTTAGAAACCCTGCTTTACTTGCGAAAATGGTTGCAACCCTTGATAATATCTCAAACGGCAGAATAGAACTAGGTATC
>JAOZIF010000039.1 GCA_026014495.1 Candidatus Bathyarchaeum sp. | reverse complement strand
CGTCCAGATTACATTGTGAAGCAGTTGACTAAAATTGCTAAAAGCTCTTATCGATTCAATGTTTTGCTTAGTAATTTGAAGAGAGCAGAAACAGTTGCTGAGGGAATCAGGAGCGTCACATAAAACAGCAGTTAGTTAATCTGCATGTTTTACAGAAAAAACCATGTTTTCAACAATGAACCTCTATTAGTCTCCTAATATGCTTGTGGCGTTGGCAGGTTCTGTTTCAAAAAGAGTGTTGTACCTATGTTGGAAGTTGGATTGTTACGTAGTTGTCAAATACTTCTATTTTGATTTCTGTGTTCAATATCGACTTGAATACTGTAGATATGGTTTCGGCTAAGAATTTGCTCCATTTTTTGCCGAATTCATGACGTAAATGAAGATATTCTCCAGCGTCTTTAGTGTGCTGTGTAAAGTCGAACCAGCCTCCAAATATGCCAACCGACTTTAGGTGTTCCAGCACTTTGTCGTATGTTGAATGTATTCCCAGTGTTCGCAGTGCGTCTTTTGTTTCTATAGACCCAGTAAACTGCGCAATTTCTTTTATTTCGGACTCTGTGCAGCAATCTATTATTTTAGTGAGTAAGGTGCGTGACAGTACTACCGATCCGAAACGTTTCATGTGTCTGTATTGAAAACTGTATTGTCGTAGGATTTTGTTCATAAGTGAGTTAACGCTTATTGCTTGCTTGTCTGCTTCTTCAGTTAGGACGTTGAGCCATTCTTCATTTATCCTAAAGGAACAGCCTCTTGTTTTGTTTTTTCGGTGCGGTGTTGAATTGTTTACCGTCATGCGATAATTCAACATGTGGCACTATTTATAGTTGTTACACAACAATCCGTTTATGTGGAATTTATTTGAGTTAACACATAGTTTAACTTTAAATTATAACGAAAAACCGCTTTAAGATGGAATTTTTTTGGTCGGGAGGGCGGGATTTGAACCTGCGACAGTCCGGTGTCTGTACGCTTGATAGGCTAAATGATGCCCACCATGGGTAGGCGTCTACAGCGT
>JAOZIF010000037.1 GCA_026014495.1 Candidatus Bathyarchaeum sp. | reverse complement strand
T
Organism: Candidatus Bathyarchaeum sp.; assembly: GCA_026014495.1. Taxonomy (GTDB): domain Archaea; phylum Thermoproteota; class Bathyarchaeia; order Bathyarchaeales; family Bathyarchaeaceae; genus Bathyarchaeum. The sequence goes on along the minus strand of JAOZIF010000037.1, from coordinate 1,018 downwards.
AAAACTGCGTGTTCCCACTAATGAGATATATGTAAGGATGTTTCAGGCCTTTGGCCCCGCAACTGTTATGATGCCTATGGGTGAGATCTACAATGCCCTTGAAACCAAAGTCGTGGACGGACAGGATAACCCTTATCCAACCGTTCAGACAACTGGCTGGTGGGAGGTTCAGAAGTATATGCTTGAATCACGACATATGTTTGTTGCGAACCCATGGCTTGTAAATAAAAATTTCCATGACCAAATGCCTGAAAACCTACGCAAAATCTTTGATGATAATGTGAAAAAAGCTATTGATTATAACTGGAAAATATCTGAAGAGGCTGACGCCTCTGCTAAAAAATTCCTTGAAGATAAAGGAATAGTTGTCAACGTGCCCAGCCCAGAATTCCGTCAACAAATGAAGGATTCTCTGAAAGATTTCTACTCATGGTACTTCGAGACGATACCTGGCGCAAAGGACATTGTTCCAGCAATGGAAAAGCTTCCTAAATAAGACTCACAAACCAAGCTACAGTTGAAAAAAAATCCAGTACAGTGGGCATCTGTTGTTGACCCGACATGCCAGATGCTTGCTGTACTGGACTTAACTACCTTGAGGCTATGAAAAGATCACAGCTCCATGATTTGGTATGAAAACGGGAGGAGCCTGTTATGAGTGAAACAAAACAGCAGTTCAATGGCGTGCTTGATCAATTCGGGAAAATTTACAAATACGTCTGTGCCATGGTGTTGGCAGGAATGGTGTTGACAGTGTTTGTCAACACAGTCCTGAGATATGGCTTTAACTATGGGCTGGCCCTATCGGAGGAGGCTTTAAGATACCTTTTTGTATGGCTTTCATATCTCGGGATTGTAGCAGTGTATAAAAGTCATTCACATATCAGCGTGACGATTATCACTGAAAGACTATCAAAAAAAGCAAGCCTTTATTTTTCGTTTTTTTCTAACATTCTAGTTATTTATGCGTTTTGCGTGCTGATTAGAGGTGGCATTATCTACATGCAATACAATATGG
>JAOZIF010000061.1 GCA_026014495.1 Candidatus Bathyarchaeum sp. | reverse complement strand
GCGAACCTTTTTGTGAAATAGGGTACCAACCGTCTTTTGTCAGGATCTTATATAGCTCAGAACATTTCATTGTCTGTTGGTAGGATATTACAGTGTAAAGGTAAATAATAATTTACCTACATGCAAACTTTCTTGTGTATTTGTTATCGCATTGGCTATAACGTTTGGCGGTAAGTGCTGCTGCCTCTGCATCGCGGTAGTGCGTGTTTTTGCACTCGTAGTGGTGTGTAGAATTTTTCTTTTCGTTATAAAGTTTTCGGGGTACGCAAAAACCGTGACACCAAGTGCGAGCGCCCCGCGCCAGCGAGGCCAGCCTGTGCCGCCATTACAGATTTGTCGTGGTGGCTACAAAGTTTTCGCGGCACAGAAGGCAGTTGCATTTACCGCCCTGTTAGCTGCTGCTAATTATTTCTAGTTTTCCTAAGATTTCTTTTGAATACCACTCTAATCGTGTTTTGTTAATCTTAAATCTGAATAAGACTACTATGTATGGAGCAACCCAGACAAAAAGAATAGTAAAGAGGATTACTGGAAAGTCTTTTTGCCCTACAAATAGTAAAGGAGCTGTTATGATTAATTGGAAACAAAAAAGGAGCAATAATCCGACTATCCAATAGATCTTGTCTGAATCAAGTATGCATTTTATTACTGTTACTTTATCAACACTTGACAGTTCAAAAGTTATAGTGCCAAATCCCCTAAAGATGTTTGAAAAAGCAAACCATCTCTCGTATTTCACTAGATTCCCATTTACTTTAAGTTTTGTGAAGTTCACAGAATCAGTAAGCAAAGATATTGTCGAAGCTTCTTGATATTTTGCCTTTTCCTTAATTCGAGAAAGGATTTCATCGACTGTTATTGAAGTAGTAATTTGATATACTTTTTTAAAATTAATCAGCATGGGTCATACTTTTAGTTGCAGCTAACGTTCGGCGGAACCGATCCCGACACATCAGTGTCGGGAGAGCTCATGAGCCATGAGTGTTTGCGAATGGCGAATAATGTGCATGTTGCCGTAGCATCGCAGTGGCATGAGTTT
>JAOZIF010000134.1 GCA_026014495.1 Candidatus Bathyarchaeum sp. | reverse complement strand
GCATTTCAACAAATGGCGCTTAGTTCTTGCATTGTTTCTGATAGTTTACTTCACGATTCTAGCATTGAACATAGACTACGCACTAGTACAATGGGACGAAACCCAACATTTTGTCAGCGGACTGCTGTTACGACGGGGAGAATTTCAAGAATACATCCAGTTTTCATACTATCCACCATTATTTGATGCCATAACAGCAATAACATACGCAATAATTGGTTCAAGCCTATTTTCTGTCCGCCTTGTTTCCCTTGGATTCGGAATACTTTCCGTATGGGCAGTTTTCGAATACGCTTACAAGCTTTATGGACCCAAACAGGCCCTAATTTCAAGTGTCTTACTGGCATCCATGCCGGGATTCATTCTCGTTTCCCGATTGGCGTTACTGGAAACGGTTTTGGTGTTCTTTTTTTCCATTTCTTTGCTTTTGTTTTTTTCATGGACCCAAACCAACAACCAAAAACATCTGTTACTAAGCGGAATAATGTTGGGCTTAGGATTTTTAGCCAAATACCAAACCGGAATCGCAGGAGCAGTTATGCTGGTTAGTGTTCTGTTTTTGCGGAAAAAACCAGTCAAATACAACATGCGTAAAATTTTGTTTGTGGCTTTGATTGCTGCTGTTGTTATTTTGCCGTGGTTGTTTGTTGCGTATAATAATTACACTTCAGAAAGGGTGGAACAATGGATGTACACCCTCAAAGAAGGCAGCATAGAAAGACTGGAATACGGCGAGCGGTTCCCATTGCCCTTATTTTACATCATGGAAATGACGTATCCATACATGGACCTGCACCCGATTTCGTTGCCAATCTTTGCTCTAGGTTTTCTAGGTTTAGTATATTGGATATGGAGAAGAAAACCCGAAGACAAGTTTTCCATAATCTGGTTTGTTGTGGTTTACTTAGTTTACACCTTTTTTGTTTCCAACAGAAACTGGAGATATATCATTCCACTGTTTCCAATCCTCGCAGTTGCTGCCTCAGATTTTGTTTTAGTAACCTTTGACAAAATACAGCAAGGAATTCAAGGAACCAAAATCAAACTAT
>JAOZIF010000027.1 GCA_026014495.1 Candidatus Bathyarchaeum sp. | reverse complement strand
CTTCTCCAACTATAACGACAGCAGGAGGTTCCACACCCTTCTTTTGAGCCAGTTCTGCAATAGAATCCAAAGTGCCAATTAGGCGTCTTTGTTTTGGTGTAGTGCCCCATTCAACTACGGCAACGGGCAAACTAGGACTTAAACCGCCATCAATCAAAGACTGAGTAGTTGATTCTAACGATCCAACACCCATCAAAACAACAATCGTATCCACCGAACCAGCAAGTTTTTGCCAATCGATAGCTTGTTGAGGATCTGCAGCTTGATGCCCAGTAACCACTGCAAATGAAGAAGCACAATCACGATGAGTAACGGGAATACCAGCATACGCCGCAACAGCAACTGCAGAAGTAACCCCGGGAACAACTTCAAATGCTAAGTTATGTTCAACAAGGGCTTCTGCTTCTTCTCCGCCACGTCCAAAAACGAAGGGATCGCCACCTTTAAGTCGAACAATAGTTTTGCCTTCAAGAGCTAAATCAACCAATAACTGATTGATTTCATCTTGGGTAAGCTGATGCTTAGTGGAACTTTTTCCAACATAAATTTTCTGTGCATCCTTTGGAGCAAAATCAAGAATCGACTCGGATACCAGACGGTCATAAACTACAACTTCTGCTTGCTGTAAAGCTTCAACAGCCTTCAAAGTGACCAGTTTAGGGTCACCTGGACCGGCTCCAACTAAAAAGACTTTACCACGTGCCATATTTTTCCCTCCATTCTGCTTCCAACTCCTTGGCTCCTTGCTGGATTAGGTCTTTTGCTACTTTTTTACCTAAAAGTTGGGCATCCTCAAGGGCGCCTTTTGCTGAAGAGAATATCCGTGTTTGTCCATCCAAAGAAAAAACACACGCAGAAAATGTCAATTCGTTACCGTTAGCTCGTCCAATAGTACCAATGGGCACTCTGCAACCTCCTTCAAGACCAAGAACTAAACTTCGTTCAGCAGTTATTTCAGCTTGAGATGGAACATGATTTACAGATTCAAGAATTTTTATCACAGACTCATTACCCTGTTTTGCAGCTAACGCCAAAGCACCTTGTCCTGCAGAAGGAGAAAAC
>JAOZIF010000041.1 GCA_026014495.1 Candidatus Bathyarchaeum sp. | reverse complement strand
AGAAAGAGACAGTCTTAAAGAAAAACTGAATCAAGTTGCACAGGTTGAATTTAAGCGAATGAAAGAAGACTTGGGAGCACCTGACCGCATTGAGACAGTTGAAGAGCTTAGATTATTTGAGGCTTCGAAAAAAGAAGCTGTTGGCGTTAAGTCTGGTGGCGGAAGTGTTGGGCGTAGTTCCCTGAATTCTGACGGAACACAATCAGATAATCAAACTTTTAGCAATCGTAAAGACCTTATCGAAAACATACCTGAAGAAACTAAAACCCAGCTTTGGGAAAAGACAATTCAGGGCATCAAAGAAAAAGGCGGTAAACTTCAGATGGATATGATTGAAGCTGAGAAAGCCTTTGAGAATGAGGGAATTTATCGAAAAGAGAAAGATAAACTTTTGAAGTGATTTTATGAGCGAAAAAATAGAAACGTTTGATATTGATAATGACGAGCAAGTTAGCGTTTTTCATACTCCTTGTATGGATAAGGGTAAACTTGCGTTCAAGAAAGTAACTAAGACGCACAAGTACAGCAAGATTCAGGGAAGATTTAAGCTTGCACGAAAGAAAACTGAGATTGTAAGCTTTGAGTCTGTGAATCCTGACCTTAAAGATACTATCAGTTTACCGCTTTTGATTAAGCGGTCTGCTATAGACACGGAAAAGGTTCAGAACGTTGAAGCTTTCTTTAAGACAACCAGCACAATAACGGTTCATAATCCAGACCTGAAACTAAGCATAAGTGACGGTAAACCATTCCTTCACACGTTTTTAGATAATGGTCAATGTGTAACGGTTGCTACTCAGTACATTTCTCCAGTACTCCCTAACAACAACCTATACACGATTGAAATAGACGGCAACTATCAAAGAGTTAGCTACGATGAAGCGGTTAACATGACACATGACGGTGTTATGGTGTTTGTTGAAAATCCAGCTTCTAGACATCCAGCTAACAGGTTCAGGGTGGTACTAAACGAAGCATAGGTACTAGTGTGCTCTGAAGTGTCGTTTTCGTGTCATCTTTGGTCATATAATCCTTCAGGGCACACTTCACAATCCTTTAGGCATTTG
>JAOZIF010000179.1 GCA_026014495.1 Candidatus Bathyarchaeum sp. | reverse complement strand
TGTTTCTCTAGCATTTGTGTAGCTCCTTTGTATTAGTTAAGCAGCAAGCTCATTCTTGCGTTGCCTTCGTGTAAGGAGCGTACTTGGGAAAAAAGGGTTTGACCCTCACAACTGGTAAATCCGTTTGTGAGACTTACTTGCTGTTTGCGATATGTCTTTTTATAGCCATATAAAAAGAGTGAGGTGTTCCCGGCAGATCGGGGTCGATAAGACCCTTTCCTTCATCTTGGTAAATTGCATCGAAAAGCTCTCGGATTTCTGGGGCCGTCAGTTTTTCACCGAGTTCGTTAGCCATGTTCATGATCATGGCCGCATAAAAGACTTTGAATTTCTGCTTGGTGATTTGACCTCTGGATTTGAAGTGCAAGGTGTCAATGATTTGCTCGTACTTTGATCTTCTTGTGCTTCTCAGTTCGTGAATATAGCGAGAAACTTTTCTGTCAAAAATCACGGAATGGTCAAGTTTGATCAGTTTTATCAGACTGTCGAAATTGCGTTGTCTTGCTTTTCTCAACAATTGTGCTGGAGTGGTGTAGTGGAAAAGTTGGCAGGGAACGTAAACGCGAAAGAAGAAATAAAAGTCTGGTGATCTGAGAAATTGTTCCAGTTCCTGTGGCTGGTAATTTTGAGCCATTTCCTCTTCAGACATGTTGATAGTTTTGAGAGTCTTCTCAAGTAAGCTTTTTGCGGCGTCAGTAGAGATGTTTGAAGCTTTAATGGGGGCATTATCGTCCAGTTGATCTGTAACGCTCTCGATTGACCGGATAATGCTGCTTTGGGTGCCGAGGAATTGATTGATAAACTCTATACCATTTTTGTGTGAGCGAAATAGTTTGAGCCAGGTATTAAGGTCGGGTGTGGTAAAATCCCCTAAGAACATGTCTTCTTCATGAATTGCTTTAGCAATGCCATAAGCAATTTTTGCTTGAGATGCTTGGCCATATGCAACCATGGCAATGAGAGGATGCTTGCCTTTCGCCCATTTTTCAAAATGTTTCGTATTCACAGTGACTCCGTGTATTGAGCATGATTAGATTAGTTTTATCAATGAAACTACCATAGATAACAAGGAAT
>JAOZIF010000011.1 GCA_026014495.1 Candidatus Bathyarchaeum sp. | reverse complement strand
GGACAAAAAAAGAAGGTTCCGCGGTATATGCGGACCCGTCTAGACATTGTTAGCCACTGTAGGGAGGAACAAACATCGAAAACTTTCTTAAAGAGTATATAGATTATGCTGTTCCTATTCTTGAAACTACGGAGCAAGCGATTTACCTGTATGTGGTACGGCATACTTTATTGGAAGGTAAGGATACTGTTCTTGTCAGTATTTCCCATGCCGCCAAAAACAATTCGTTTGGACTTGGCAGTCGGGGCGGGTCAATGGGTATATCCGCCACAAGAGATAAAGTATATACGTTGCAGGAAAAGGGTTTTATCAAAGTAGTAGACTCAACACCCACAGGTTTGAGATTACAAGCGGTCCCTCTCTCAGACGTACCGTCAATCCAAAAGAGTGAACAAGAGGCCGAGGAACTTGTTCCACTTGAAGAATTGGATTTCTATACGGACCCGATACTGAGAACAAAGATCAGAGAGCGAGAATGTAATAAATGTTTTTATTCCCTCCAGAAAATAACTGATGAGAATTTTACTATCGATCATGTGATCTCACGACCGGAGGGAACAAATTCATACAATAATGTGGTTGCAACCACCAAAGTCATGAATACCAAGAAATCCAATATGAAGGCGGAAGATTTCTTAAGGACATTGTTTCGAGATGATCTCCTTTCTGAAGCAGAGTTTCACGAAAGATTAAAGGCTTTAGAGCAGTTGAGAGCATGGGAGCTGAAACCAAATGTACTTGGCTAACAAGGCTTTTGCAGCGGAGCGCAAAAAGCGCGCGCCCGCTGAAAAGCAACGTTAAATTGCAAGGGAACTCATGAGTCGAACTGAACTGCTTGCTATTTGGGGTGCGGTAACTGGAACGTTTGGAACAATCGCAGGCCTTCTTGGTCTTTGGTTGAGGTTTAGGCAGCACGGATTTGATCCTGCAACAAAAAAGTGGAATTGGAGTTAAGCCACTTTTCTGTAGTTCCTCCATTCCATCTCGTAAAGAGCTGGAGATTTATAACCATTCGTTGAATGCTTTCTCTTTCGATTATACTAATCTTTAACAGTTGTTTCCTAAAATTGGGCATGGGCCGTTTACAACC
>JAOZIF010000146.1 GCA_026014495.1 Candidatus Bathyarchaeum sp. | reverse complement strand
CAGAACAGTCTTCAACAACTTTAATCCTGATAAAATCAGCAAATGGGCAGAAACCCTTGGAAACAGACTCGTTGAATAATTTTCTTAACAAAAAACCTTTTTCACACATCTTTATATTATAATATTTGTTACAAAATGAAGAAAACCGCAAAACTTGTATTGTTGTTGATTCTTTCTTCTGTTTTTGTTTCTTCTCCACAATTCCAAGTAGCCAACGCACAAGCTCCTATTAGTATCGGTGCTGATGGAACTGTTAAGGGAACTGATAAAATCACTAAAGATGGTGATGTCTACACCCTTGTTGAAAGCATCCATATAGTTTCTTCTAACCTTGTTTCTGGAATCGTAGGCATTAGCATTGAACGAGACAATGTTGTACTTGACGGTGGCGGTCATACCCTTTGGGCTACTGGCGATTATGTTACGGGCGTATCCACCTGTGATAGAACAAATGTAACCATCAAAAATTTGGAAATAATACAATGCACCACAGGTATCTCGCTTTCAGGCTCAAACAATTTCGTTATTCAAAATGTGATAAGAAAAAACAAACGAGGAATCGTGGCTGTTGATGGACCTAATGAAATTGCTGAAAATCACATAAAAGATAATGATGTTGGAATTTTTGGTTATATTTGTAAAGCCTTGGTCTATAACAACAACTTCGTTTCTAATACGTTACATTTTGAGAACGACTGTTGGGACGCACGTTTTGATATGCCAATATGTGAGATAACTTTTAATCAAGCTAAAGATGTTGGTGGAAATTATTGGGACGATTACACGGGAACTGATGATGATGGAGATGGCATAGGAGATACCCCATACCACGTCACTGATAACAGTTATTCTATGCACTACGTTGATAGCTACCCGCTAATTGAACAAGTTTCAACTATCCCAGAATTTTCTTTTTGGACACTTTTATTCCTATTCTTTATCGTTGGTTTGATAGTTATTGGCTTTAGAAAAGAACTGTCAAAGATTTCAACATAGATTAACTGTTTTTAACTCTCAGATTCTGCTAAACTGGCGGAGCTTGTTGATGCTTTTGTATCCGTTTGTGTTGTTTGGTTATCTGTTTTTTTGGAAA
>JAOZIF010000076.1 GCA_026014495.1 Candidatus Bathyarchaeum sp. | reverse complement strand
TGAAAGCCTTCTCTCTATTGTTCGTTCAAGCGTTTTGGAACGATTTAGCTGCTCTCTTTGCACCGTCTTAAGGTCTGCATAAGATTTTTTGAGGGCAGTAAGATTTGCTTCAAAGTTTTCCTTTCTTTTTGCTAATTCGTTTAGTTGTCGCGTAAGAACCTTTAGAGCTGTTCGGCTCTGGATTACATCGCTGCGGCGATTAACCAGTTCTTGTGTGTACTTGTCTAGTTTCTCTTCAATTTCTCTGATTTTTATATTGTTTTCTCCTAAACTGGATCGGAGTTTGGATGCATCATTTGAGACTGCGTCATATTCTGCTTGCTTCTGGGAAATTTCGTTTAGTAAATTCTCCCGTTCTCTTCTCAATCTTCGAATTTCATTTCGGTTGTCTGTGACTTCATGTTTCATAGAGTCTAGTTTCTGTGTGTTGCTTTCCATCACTTTTTTGAGCCCGTCAACGCTTGCGGTTCCAGCGCCAATCTTTGTAGTTAGCTCACTTATTCTGGAACGAACTTCACCTATGTTGTATTGTATCTCAAGAAGTTGTGTTCCACGTTCTTCAATCATTTCTGAACCAAGTTTTCTCCATTCTGCGTCAACTTTGTAACGTTGAGACCTTAGTTCATCTCTTTGTTGCCTTGAATTCTCAACCTTGCTGCGAACCGCTTCAATCTTTGTGGTTACATCATCTATCTTTTGTTGGACCTCAAAGATGTCACCAAAAATTTTCATTGCCTCAAAACGTTTGATCTCTTTTTGAAGAAACATGTAACGAAGCAGTTCGTTACGTTCTCGTTCCAGATCATCTACCCTCTTTTGCACTTCATCTATTCTGCCCATGGCTGTTCGTATAGAAATATCAGCCGCCCGAAGCTTACTTTCTGCTTCTGCCTTCTCTGCATCATACTGTGCTATGCCCACCATGTCAGAAATCATTTTTCTACGATCAGGAGCAGAAATTTCTGCAATGCGTGCAATAATTCCTTGCAAAACAACATTGTGCCCCGTTGGACTGATGCCTGCCATAGAAAGTATGTTGAGAATATGATTCCTTGAGATTCTTCTTCCATTAAGACGATATGTACTCTGGCCTGCCCTGTTGAGTTCACGAGAAATAGTTACTGTCTGTGTGTCCACAGGTAGACGATTATCAGAGTTATCAAACTGGATAACAACTTTGGCAGAATTCGCTTTTTTAACCTGTAAATCAGGATAACCATGATAAATTAATTTAGAGAGGCTTGCAGCACGCATTCGTCTAGCACTGAGTTCTCCTAAGCCAAAGAGCACCGCGTCTGCAATGTTTGTCTTTCCGCTTCCGTTCGGTCCAGTTATGGCTGTGAAACCCTTATCTAACGTAACGGTGGCGGTTTTCGGACCGAAGGACTTGAAGCCTTTGAGCTCAATTTTCTTAATGTAAGGCATCTTTTTCTAATTCGCCCTCGGTTTTTTGCATACGCGGGAATTACCCTGATATATATCACAACTTTTCTGTAATACCTTCTATAAATAAGCTGTGTTTAAAAAAGAGGTTTAAACTAACTAATACAAAAGTTTAGATGTTGTTTTCACTCGTTTCTGGAGGCTCGAAACTGCTCAGCCATCTGTTTAACAAAAGATTTGATGTTTTTTTCATTGCCGTGAACAAGGATGTACCCGTTTGCCTGTTTTTTGTATGAAAGCTTATTTTCTTTGACAACCTTTTCAATGTCTTTTGGGCGCGTATCGTCGGAGATTTTGATTCGTATCCAACTTTTGTTTCGGGGAGCCCCTGAGGTAAATCTGGAACCTATTATTTTTTCTGTTTTGGTTTTAGTTTTTTTTGTGCCTTTAATTTTTTTCAGCCATTCTTCTGCTGTTTTTTTTCCCAGTTTTTCTGCGGTGAATATAACGTACGATTCAACACTTCTTAGGTACGTGTCAATTCTTGACTGGCTTTCTTTATGTGCTGGGTCGGCTTTCAGGATTTGAATTACCGTTTTGGCGGAGCGCAGGTCCGTCATTACGTCTGTCGGAATCTTTTCGCCCCTTTTTTGGAGTTCTATAAGCAGGTCAGCTAAATTTTTCCACTTTTCTTCATGGCTCATGTGACTTTGCATCTCCCTTAATGAGGTTTGCAAGCCCTGTCTTTGCTAGATATATGGCGTTAAACTTAGATAACCTAAGCTTTTTCCTCTTTTTAGCAAGTTTGTTTTTGTTAGTGGAAACGGCAAAATCTTATTTTTATGTGTCATGTTCTAGTTGGCGTGCCCTTGTTTTTATCCAGTCTGTAACTTTGTTCTCTGTCATTGTCTCTTCTTTGCTTTGTTTTTCCAGTTTTTCTTGTATAAGTGCTAAGAGTTTTGCTGGTTTAACAGGTTTTGTGACGTAAGCGTCTGCTCCTTTATTTAGAGCTTCCATAGAATTCTCTAGGCTAGGATAGCCTGTGACCATAATTTTTACCATCTGTGGCGCGGTCTTATGTAATTTTGCAAGAAGCTGGGTGCCTTCTATGTCTGGCAACTTAATGTCCAGCAACACCAAGTTATAGATTCTATCTTTTGCTTTCTGTTCAGCTTCGTGTCCCGTCTCAGCAGTATCCGTTTCATATCCGCTTTGCTGAAGTATACTCTTTATTGTTCCTCGAATATTTTCGTCATCTTCTACTATGAGAATTTTTGGTTTGCGGTTAGTCAAGTTTTCCCACCTCCTCACTCCTGATAGGTAACTTAACCGTGAAAATTGAACCTTTTCCTTCTTCACTTTCTACCGTTATGTTGCCATTATGGCGTTCAACAAATCTTTTGCAAATTGCTAGACCTACGCCCATGCCTTGCGCCTTCGTGGTGAAGAATGGTGTAAACAGTTTTTTCTTGTTCTCTTTGTTTATGCCCTTTCCCATGTCTTTGAAACTCACTTTAATGTAACCTTTTGATTTTTTGGTTGAAATTGTTAACAGTCCTCCTTTTTCTTGCATTGCCTGTATTCCATTAACAATCAAATTCACAAAAACGCGTTTTATCATGTCCTTATCTATCTCTATTTTAGGGACTTTGCTTGACTCTCTGTTGATTTCTATATTTTCTGGCTTTTTGATACATAACAAACTCTCTTTAATTATTGTGTTAATATCTGTCTCCCTGAGTAACGGCTCTCTTTTTGCTGCAAAATGTTGCAAATCCTTCACTATGTTATCTGCATAATCAATCGAGTTATGTATAGACTGCAGTGTTTCTTTGGTTCTTTGTGGAACTTTGAACTTTGACAGTTCGGTATCAATGTAGTATATCCCATTTTCTATAGCTTGCAATGGATTTCTAAGATCATGACCCACCATTGTCGCTGCTTCTCCAATTGCGGCAAGTCTTTCAGATCTGACAAGCTGTTTCTGAGACTTCTTTAATGCTTTAGTTCTTTTTTCTACTAGTTCTTCTAATTGTTCAGAATAGCACCTGAGTTCATTTTCCATTTTATGTCGTTCAGTGATGTCTTTAATTATTGCAACAAAGCCTACGGGTTTATTTGATTGGTCTTTAATTACGCTTGCAGAAAATTCTGCTGGGCACATCTTGTTCCCTTTGTTTAAAGCAGTGTATCCTACATTTGTTACTGAACTTGTCTTGAGGACATTATTCATTGTCTTCTTTATTTTATGTTGATCTTTTTTTGTAACAAACATCAAGCCATTTTTGTTGATTACTTCTTCTTTAGTTGAAACACCAAGAAAATCTAAGGCTGCTTTGTTGCAGTCTGTTATGTTTCCTTTTAGGTTAAAAACTGCGATGGCATCTGGAGATGAATCAAATATGCTTTGAAGTTTTTCTTCATGTTCTCTTACCGTTTTAGTGCGGTCTTTTACTTCTTTCTCGAGTTGCTCGGCGTATTTCTCTTGTTCTTTTTCTAGGATTTTTCTTTCGGTGATGTCATGGAATATAACTAAATCTGCGTTTTTTCCTTTATATTCTATTTTCTTTGCGTTTACCTCTAACTGTATGGTTTTTCCGCTCTTTGTGTTTGCCTCAACCTCGTAAGGTTTAACGTTAATTCCCATCATTCTCTCAGTTAGTTTCTTTATCAGAATCGCTTTGCTTTTTGTTGTAACAATATTTGTTTTCAAAAAGTTTTTTCCAAGGAGTTCGTCTCTGGTGAATCCTGTTCTGTCTCTTACTGTGTCATTTATTTCCAAAAAATGGCCTTTCTTATCAACAATTACTACTGGGTCGGCTATGACATCAATCAGCGATTTGAAGTTGTACTCGGCTTTCATTAATTGTTCTTGTGAATTTTCAAGTTCTTGCTGGGTCTTCTTTAATTCGTCCTTTATTGAAAAGAAAGAAGCTATGTTGCTTCCTGTACTTTCTTTTGCGGTTAGGAAGACTAGGGCTATGAATATGTGAGCGCTGAGTTCCATAAACAATGTGATTTCCATTCTTGCGAATCTGGTTATTCTGCTGACTTCAGCTAAAGTGAAGCACACTGTAGAAAGTAAAAACATGCTATCTGGCAGCGTTTTTCTAGTTAAAACCACGTAAATTGCGGCTAAAATAGTGATTGTTAGTAGGATTGTGTAAACAATTTCGAGATTGATGCTAACCGGAATTGGCGAGAAAATCATGATTATTGATGCGAGTAGGCTAATTAGAAATATGTGTAATGTGTTTCTGAAGTCTTTGTGGTTACCTAAACTGAAGAAAACAGCAATCAAAATGGCAGATATTGTTGGTAGAGGACTCCATGCAAATATTTTTTCTGAAATCGGGCTGCCGAGTCCATATGATATTTCACCTATATGCGCTAAAGTTGTGAATGCGAAAACGAGCATGAACATTAGTTTGCGTTCATCTCTATCTTTGTAATACAAGTAGCCGAAGAACACGGTAAGAACTGCTGAAACAACAGCTAGCACTCCTACTACTTCTACAAAGCTCAAGGCATCATTTCCTTTTCAGTTCATTTAGGTAGTCTGGAAATTTGTGGTCCTGTTTTTTCTCAAATTTTAGTCCCAATTTGGAGTATGTGTTGTTAAGAATCATTTCTTCTATTACTTGTGCTGATGACAGCATCAACTTCTCTAAGCTGTCTGCTAAGACTTCAGGTTTGTTAGCGACATCTTCCAGTCTCAGATGTGAGTTGTTTTCCAAAAAATCATAGATGACTTTAACGCCATCTTCTTTGAAAATCTGTTTTAGCGTTTCATCTACAACTTCAGCAAAGAATATGTTCCAGTCTTTTTGCTCTTTCACAACATCAAATCCGTTGAAACCTTTGGTTAGCTTCCACTACGCACCTTTTCATCTACTAGCTTTTTTTAAATATTACATTTAAATCATATGAAAGAGCAGTATGTATTGCTGTTATCACTTCATTCATATTCCGAATCAAAATATGTGCGCAATAAAACATTCTTTTGTTCAAACGTTAAGTCATGAGACTATTTTATGAAATGAATTCTAAAAATCGATTAAAACAGGATTTTTTAGCTGACTACTCCAATTCGTTGCTAGTTGGTTGCGGGTAATAGCTTCACATAATCGTTTGAACCAATCGTTCTGATTGACCTTGTGGTTTTCCAGCGTTGCCCCTGCCGATTTCAATTAATACTTTACTTGCTTGGAAGCTAGCAAGAACATTTACTTCAGCATCTGTAACTGTGGTTCCCGCGCTTGTTTTAGATGCGTGAATGCCATAAAAAGTCTGATTGGCAGATTTTTTTACAACTTGCCAACTAAACGGTTTACGCTTAAGGTTTCGTGTGTAGTTTTTACTCTAGATACTTATCGTAAATAGCACTCAAGTGTGGGTTAGCTGCTTTTGAAACGAAGAGTTTGCCTTTTCCGTGTTCAGACAAATCTCCAGAAAACACGTAAAATGGGCCTGTCGCTTTTTCGTTAGCGTCAATTTTAGCTTTAGCTTTTATATCGTCGACTGTAAATGTGGGCATAACTTCTTCTAGAAATGCCGAAACGATGATTTTGCCGCCCGTCATGAGCGCACCCACCCGCGTTTTGCATTCTTTTTCAACGTAAATTGTGCCTTTTATCATGTGATAACCCAGAAATGGTCCAGCACCGCCCTTGATTTTGATCACTCCACCTTTCATGTAACATGCGCAGTCGCTTCCAACTTTGCCGTCAACAATTATTTCGCCACCACGCATGCCCACATCGGTTCCTCGGTACGGAGAAGCCAAATAATCATTTGCATCACCATGAATTTCTATGACCCCACCTTTCATGGCACTACCTGCCCAACCGTCAACATTGCCGTTCACAGTTATTTTGCCGCCAGACATTTTCTCGCCAAGGTGCATTCCCGCGTTGCCGTTAATGACAATTTCACCTTTTTCCATGCCCATACCTATTCGTTTAACTTTACTCACATCGCCGTTAATTGTTATATTGGGAGCCTCAACTGAATTTTTCTCTATTTTGAACAGGTCGCCAAGTTTCTTCTTTTTGTTTCCTTCGTAGATAGCTAATTTACCAATTTCAGCCACGGATTTACCCTCGAAAAGGTCAGGGTTAATACATGCCGCCGTTACTGGGACTTCAAATTTTTTGAGAGGAGCCAAAGTTATCATTTTAAACATCTGCCTTTACTTTTATTGGACTTGAAACTTTCACGTAATGATCAAATACTGGATAATTGTCGTATTCAACAGTCCAGTAATCTTTAAACTTTCTTTTCATATCGTCGTCAATTTGTAATTGTTCAGTAGTATTCACGTCTAGCCACATGGTTTTGCCGCTGACAGTCTTCACGATTTCGCCGTCCTTAACCAAAACTATTCCATCCTTAATTGTGTACGCAGCATTACCGAACGCATTATTCACAGCATCATACTCCGCGGCTATGTCGCTTGTTTCAGGATTAATATTGTATATAGATATGTCAGCGTCAGCGCCTAAACCTAAATGACCCTTATTCGTAAGTCCTAATGATTTTGCTTGTCCCGCTCTTGTAACAATTGCTACTTCATAGAGGCTCAATTCGCGGTTTATTGAAGGCAGCAGACTTTTCTTCTGAGCTTTCTTGTGACACTTGTTCAAAATTGCCATACGTGCCTTTTTGCTGGTTAGCCAAGTAATAATTTTTGGGTAATGTATGAATGGTCCACCGTTAGGATGATCAGTGGTCATGAATATCTTCCACGGGTCCTCAATCAAAAGAGCAAGCTCTAAGGCTGTTGACCATTGCGTAGCGTTGACCGCGCTACTGCGTTTGTATAAGAATGGAATTATACCGCCGCTAGTTTCGGTTTCAACATCACTGTTAACCCACTTGTGCCCACTCAACTGATAAAGCGTGAACTCGAATGGACCATCAGCTGTCATGGTTGTAGTGTCTGTGAATATTACTTGTCCCATATCAAAGGTCATGTGATTATGATTATTGATATATTTGGAAATTTCACCTGCGGCAGATTGCATAGTTCCCCAATCCTCGCCTCCGAAACTGCTGAACTGCAAATGAGTTATGTGACCCACAGACTTGCCGTCAGTAGACAGGTCCTCAAGCGCCTTCATGGTATCCAGTGTCGTATTGTAGTTCCCAGGTAATCCAAGATTGTTCGTGTGAAGATGAATAGTGTGCGGCAAATTCAGCATTTTGTTTACTTTTGCCAAACCGCGAATTATCTCACGGGGAGTAATACCGAAATTAGGAACCTGATCGTCTATCGAGTGTACGTTACGTCCGAAACCCCAAGACTCTAAACCGCCTGGATTAACAATTTTTATGGCATAACCT
>JAOZIF010000007.1 GCA_026014495.1 Candidatus Bathyarchaeum sp. | reverse complement strand
CCCCTCTTCGGCACCTTCGCCCTTGCCTGGGTTGCCCATAACTGGAAAATTCTCTTCATTGGATTTGCAGGAGAACTCTCACCTGGCCTGCGGATCCACATCATCTCAGATAGTTATGTAAATATTACTGATCTTCTGTTCTGGCCGCTTGGATATGCATTCATATTTCTGGCTACTTATCCGTTTTTATCTGTAATCGTTACAGCCCTGTGGGAATGGTCAAATCCAATCAAGCGATGGATCGTCAACAAAGTCAACAAAATCGAGACAGTATCAAGAGCAGAATTCAATGAAATGATCAGTAGATACGACATTGAAGTAAACAAGCTTGAAAGTTCCAGACAAGACAAGGAAATAAAACTCAGAGCAATCAGAGATGAACTAGAAAAAACCCAAAAAGAACTGACCGATAAAACTATTTTAGAAGACACTACGGAAGAGAGAGTCCGTAATGAACTTCAAACAAAAATTGACATACAGGAGTCAGAAATAGTTGACTTAAGAAAACAATTAAAGGAGCTCAACACTAGCTTTAGCGACGAAAAGATCTCCGCAGACAAAGAGCTTTCTAGCAACAACCATAGGAAAATATCATTTTCAACCGATACTGGACATATGCAAGTAGGACTAACAAATGAAGAAATAAACTTCCTCATAAATCTGTTTCACTTTAACCAGCGCCTTGTTGCAGAACAAGAGATCCAGAAGATGTTAGGGCGAAATGTCAACTCAACAGAGCTATTCATAAAAAATTTGATGAGCAAAATGCTGATAGACAGAAATGCACACAGAGAGGTTCAACTTACTGATGCAGGACTTAGACTTGCGGACAAACTTACCAAGGAGAGGAAAATACAAAGTATACCTGAGAGTATACCCAAAAACAAAAACAGCCACCAAACCCAAAAGGCTAAGTAGCTGATTTTAAATGGCGCGCAGGGAGGATTCGAACCCCCGGCCTACGGATTAGAAGTCCATTTCCCAGTCGGACCACCACTGGACTAAATTGGGCCACCAAGACACAAAGTATAGATCAAAAAGAAACAGCGACTTAACCTCGTTTGGCTAAGTCGCTGTTTTTAAATGGTACCCGG
>JAOZIF010000177.1 GCA_026014495.1 Candidatus Bathyarchaeum sp. | reverse complement strand
ACAAGACGGAATCATACAATGTGACAGTTGTGGATTTAAAGGTCCAGTTCCCATCGAAGACGACCCTACGTATCATATCCCGGTTCCGACCCTTAAGTGCCCAAAATGTGGAAAAGAAGCAAAAATTGTCGAAGGAAAAGAGTGCACAATAAAAAGTATAAGAATTCTCAAACCGCAGGAAAACGACAATGACACTGAATAATAATCCTGAAGACTTTCGAGACCCCCAGTTAGCCAAAAAAGCAGCAGAGCACATCAAAAAAATTGCCCCTGATCATCCAGTAAAGTTTTGTCATGTCTGCGGAACTCACGAATGGACCATCACTCATTTTGGTTTGAGGTCGCTTCTTCCAAACAATGTAGAAGTTATCGCAGGTCCAGGATGTCCAGTTTGTATACTTCCCGCAGCAGATATCGACGAAGCCATAGCCCTCGCAGAAAAAGGTGTAACAATCACCAGCTTTGGTGACCTCATCAGAGTTCCCGGCTCAACAACTTCCCTGCAAAAAGCCAAAGCCGCAGGAGCAGACGTAAGAATAGTTTATGGACTGCATGACGCAATTCAGATGGCAAAAAAGAGCCCAGAAAAAGAGTTCGTGTTTTTAGCTGTTGGGTTTGAAACCACAACCCCTGCAACTGCTGTTGAGGCGTTGAATAATCCCCCTGAAAACTTTAGTTTTCTTGTTTCTCACCGAGTTATTCCCCCAGCCATGGAACTGCTTTTGGGCATAAAAGATCTACAAATTGATGGTTTTATTGCGGCAGGTCATGTGTGCACCATTGCAGGAATGAAGCCTTACGAAGTTTTCCCCAAAAAACATGGCATGCCTACGGTTGCTGCGGGTTTTGAGCCATTGGATATTTTGTTTGCTGTGGACATGCTGTTAAAGCAACTCAAAGACGGCCAACCCAGACTAGAAAACGAATACAGCAGGGTTGTTTCATGGGAAGGCAATGTTAAGGCTCAAAAGTTAGTTGAGCAGGTTTTTGATGTTATGGATGGTCAGTGGCGGGGGATTGGAAAGATTCCCAAGTCGGGTTTGGTTTTAAAGAAAGAGTTTGAAAAGTTTGATGCACGCAAAAAATATGATTTGCATA
>JAOZIF010000029.1 GCA_026014495.1 Candidatus Bathyarchaeum sp. | reverse complement strand
GCCCGAACTGGTAGAAGAAGTAAAAACTGTCCAAGACCCCAACTTTACTGACTTGGCAAAACAAGTAACCGTGAAACAACCAACTCTTTATCCCTCAGGCGGAAACCATACCGCAGTTTTACTTGATTGTGGAGTAAAATACGGCATAATCCGTAATTTGCATCGAATCGGCTTTGATGTTATGCGGGTTCCTTATGATTTTACTGCAGACCAAGTTCTGCAATACACCCCTGACGCCGTAATGATAAGCAACGGTCCAGGCGACCCCAAAAACTGTGTCCAAACCATAGAAACAGTGGCAGAACTTTTGGACGAAAACATACCCCTGATGGGCGTTTGCCTTGGAACCCAAATTCTGGCATTGGCCGTAGGCGGAGACACTTACAAACTAAAGTACGGTCACAGGTCCCAAAACCAGCCTGCCTTGGATTTAGAAACTGGAAGATGTTACATTACAACCCAAAACCATGGTTACACTGTAAAACGGGAATCCATCAAAGACACCGGATTAAAAGAATGGTTCATGAACGCCAACGACAAAACCGTTGAGGGCGTTAAACACAAAACTAAACCTGCATTTGCATTGCAGTGGCATCCTGAAGCTTCCCCTGGACCATACGATACAGAGTTCCTTTTTGAAAAACTCAAAAAATTAGTACTGGAGGCGGACTAAATGCCCAAGTTTGAATGGATAAAAAAAGTCATAGTCTTGGGCAGTGGGGCCATAAAAATTGGTGAAGCCGCAGAATTTGACTACTCTGGTAGCCAGTGCTTAAAGGCTCTTCGTGAAGAAGGAATAGAAACAGTTCTAGTTAACCCAAACATCGCAACCATACAAACCGACCCCAGACTCGCAGGAAAAGTATACCTGTTGCCTGTGACCCCTGAATTTGTGGAAGAAGTAATCGCCAAAGAACGTCCCGACGCCATTATGCTAAGTTTTGGTGGCCAAACTGCTCTAAACTGTGGTGTTCAGCTCGCCCAGAGAGGAATCTTGGACAAATATGGCGTGAAAGTTTTAGGAACTCCAGTAAAAACCATCGAAGATACAGAAGACCGTGAATTGTTCCGTCAGTCTATGTTGAAGGCTGGGGTTTCTATTGCTAAAAGTAAATCTGCC
>JAOZIF010000138.1 GCA_026014495.1 Candidatus Bathyarchaeum sp. | reverse complement strand
TGCGAGCAAAACCCAAAGTAAGAACATCAGGAGCCAACTGAACCCCTGAGTGCTCACGGACATAACGTATCAAATTTTCTTTTGCTTCCATGTGGGCACGCCAGATTTCTTCGTCAGGGACGCTGTCTACTCTGACCAAAAGTTCGGGTTCGTTTGCCCAGCCAGGCAAATATTTGTCAAAAAGAGTTCTGAAACACTTGCAGGTCCAGCTAAAGGAGTGAACCCCGTTAGTAATAGCAGAAATGTTGTATCCGGGAAAAAGGGTTAATGAAAACTCTTTGTGTCGTTTTGCAACTCCATTCACATATTTACTAGTGTTAAGAGCCAAACGTGTCATGTTTAACTGGTCATAGCCGGCAAGTTTTTTGAGGGTTTCAACAGAAACCAGGTCTCCAAGCATGTTATGGATTAGCTCATAAGAAAATTTGTCGTGCCCTGCTTCCACTGGAGTATGAGTTGTGAATACGCAAAGGTCGCGGACGTTGTCTATCTCTTTGCCGTTTTCCGCAAGTAACTGAAGGGTCAACAAACTTGAATGACCCTCGTTCATGTGATATTTTCCCACATTAAAGCCCGCGACAGCAAGCATTTTCACGCCGCCAACACCCAAAACGATTTCTTGTTTTAGGCGGTATTCACGGTCGCCTCCATACAAAAATGAGGTAATTTCCCGATCTTCAGGTGCGTTACCTTCTACGTCGGTGTCAAGAAACAAAACAGAAACCAATCCACCTGAAGGGCTTTGATAATCGTACATCCAAGCCTTGACTTTGACTGTTCGGTCCTGAATTTTTACTTCAACATGATCAGGTATTTCAGTCATTACAGCGGAAGGCGTCCAATCGTCGGAATGTTCAATTTGTTTTCCATCTTTGATTTCTTGTTTTAAGTATCCTTTTCTGCTAACAAGAGTAACTCCAACCAAGGGAATCTTAAGGTCAGCACTGGATTTGATAACATCTCCAGCAAGAACTCCTAAGCCTCCACTGTAAGTGTGAATTTTTTGATCCAAACCAATTTCCATGGAAAAATATGCAATTTTTTTACCCCGAAGAAATGAGCGTTTACAGTATTCTCCGCAAAAATAGTATGTTCGACCCCGTACTTCCGCCTTGAACTCATCTTTAGGTTCAA
>JAOZIF010000097.1 GCA_026014495.1 Candidatus Bathyarchaeum sp. | reverse complement strand
TAAACCCTCAAGCCGTCGAATTTTTGTACATTCAAGCCCGCGAAGGTGTTAAATGTGAATCAACACGCGCCGAAATTGACGCCCGAATCCAACAACTACTCGAACCACACCAAAAAAACAGCACCGAACTAGAAAGGTCTTGGAGCGAAAGAGAAGAAAAAGCGTGGGAACTCGGATACGAAATCGATACCCGCCCGTCACTAGAACAACAACATAAACTCAAACAAGCTTGGAAAAAACGCGAAGAAGAAAACAAAGAGATGAACGGGCAATGAGCACAAAAGAAGTGGTGTTGTTTTGTCCCGATTGTTTAGCGCCAATGAAGAACGGAACACACCCCAACCTCTACACACACGCCAAACCTAACCCAAATTGTGCGGTTGATAGCGTTGAATTGAATGGAAAACAGGAGATTCGAACGATTTTTGTCGTTGATGGGTTCGAAAAAATTGCATTAAACCTGAACAGCGAATAAGGGGTGAAATAAGTGAGTGTTAAAGAAAGAATCGCAAATGAAGTGCGAAAACAAGCAAGCATCAAGCAACTCATATTTGAAAAACTTCTTTTTACCCCCAACCTAGATGAGCAAACGTCGGAAGACTTGGCTCAGAACATGAATGTTTTAACCATTAAAGATTTTACAGAATATGTAGAATTTAGACGACAAATAAGCGTCAGTGTTTTGATTGATGAAGTTGAGAAACTAAAGACAAGACTCGCCAAGTTAGAAAAATAATACTCTCATCAAATCTGTGCGCAAATTCTCCCCCACGGAAAGAGGAAAACGCTGTGAAGCGGTTAGATATACACTAATTTAATGTAATAATAGCTATTACAGATATTAGATATTCTTGAGGCTATCTCCCTTTCCCTCTCCGACATTTTGCGCACAGATTTTGGATTTTTGTGAAAAATCACAATTTGAATATTTACTTTAAAATTGTTTTTAATGTGGCTAGTGCACCACCTGCTATTGAAAGAACCGCAATCAAAACCGCCCAAATCAATTCACTTCGAACGCTATCAACTGTTTCAGTTACTAGCAAATCAGTTAGTTTTTCTGTTGCATTAGGCTCGCCTTGAACTACATCAACAACATCGTTACTTAGATTTACATAAAAATTGATGGCACCTAAGACTGAAATTAT
>JAOZIF010000035.1 GCA_026014495.1 Candidatus Bathyarchaeum sp. | reverse complement strand
TCCCATGACTCCAAAACTTTCAACAGTGTAGTTTTCACCAAGCATGCTTTGCAGTTGACTGGGGTAGTTGCTAAAATGTTCGTCTGTTATGCTGTCTCCCATGCATGCAACTCGGACATTTCTTGTGTTGTTGACACTGTTGATGTTGGCTTGAACAATCATTGCTACCAAAACTAAAACCACTACCACTGTTCCGCTGTGTGTTGCAACTTTTTTTCTGGATGTGTTGATTTTTTCTTCCTCACAATTAGCCTATTAAACCCTAATTGTGAAATCTTCTAAAAAGATTTGCACCTTAACTTTGACTTTTTAAAGGCATGTTCATGAGAAAGATGGGGGATTCTTTATGATTTAGTTGTTATCCATGTATAGCAACTCGTAAAGGCGTTGCCAAGTCCGACCAGGATCGTATGCATCGACATGGTAAATGGCTGATGGTGCACTGGAAAAGTCTTTGTCTAAATATTCTTGAACTGGTCTAACGGTGATTTCCCAGATGTAGCGGAGGCTGCTGGTTTCGTTTTCTACTGGAGCGTAGTCGGTTACTTTTTCAGTAATTTCGTAAATTACTGCAACAGGGAACACTCTCTCAACTGGCTCTTCAAAAAATGAACTCGGCACCAATGTTGTTTCAAACCTGAACCTTACTAACGTTGCGTCTACAATCATCCCTTGGAGGCTTTCTTCGTCCCATTCTCCTCTTAGTCCAAGTTGAATGGCTTCGGTTTTGGAGGTTGGAGGACAATCTTCAGGAGAAGCCATCAATGATGCGTAACGGCTCCATAATAGGTCGTTGGAGGCAAGTATGTCCTGATTATCTTCAGATATTTTTGCCAAGGTGCTGAATTGCATAACGTTCGCCGTGGCCAAAAATGCGATTCCAATTATCATTATGAGACTAAAATATTTCCAATTTTTAGTAAGAAATGCTGAAGAATGTTTTGTTTCATGGGGTTGGGGTGTTTCTTCAACTTTTGACATCATGGCCATTGCGGCTTCTCCGAGAAATGAAAGCTTGTATTTTCCGTCCTCTGTTTTGTTTACCAGGTCTCCGAGGTTATCAAGGTGATAGTTAAAATGGGAGCTAGATATTCCAAGCGATTCAAACATGTCTGAGAAACTTCGTGGCTCTTAGTGTTTTGTATAAGAA
>JAOZIF010000159.1 GCA_026014495.1 Candidatus Bathyarchaeum sp. | reverse complement strand
AGTTGAGGTAGAATTTTGGAACCCGTATTCATCAGTAACTGTCAGAACTATTCCGTAATCCCCAGCAGCATCAAAACTGTAGGTTGTATCGGATTCATCTAAAGTTTCAATGGTACCATCACCAAAGTCCCATGTGTAATTAGCAATGGCACTGTATTCAGCAAAGCTTGCTGAAGCATCAACTTCGAATTCCACATCAACATAAAGTTCATCTGGAGAATACTCAAAACCAACAGTGATAGGAAGAATAGCCCCATCAGCGTGCGGACCAGTTAAAAATGGGGAATACTCAATTTCAACAGGTAAAGAGATGTCATCACTTTTATCGTTGATTAAGGAGTCGATAATTTCGGTGTCAGTGGTTCCCCAATAGTTTTCAGTGGCAGTAATATCCCAGGTTCCTAACCCAGTAAATACGCTCAGTAAAGTTCCTTCAACGTCTACAAACGAGTTGTATTGTATAACAAACCCTAGACCATAAACGCTAGAAGAACAACTAACAAAGACATCGCTGTTAGCTTTTACTACATTACACCTGATGTACATCTTTGCGCTCGAATCTGTACCAAACCAGTTGTACATCCCAAAACCACCAGAATTAATGAAAAGGTTGTATTCAATATAGCAAGGTTTGCGCCAATGAACTAAACCCGAATGCTCGGCAACATTCATTATCTCTGAATGCCTGAGAATAACTTGATCAACACCATCACCAATATCCCACAAATGCTGTGCACCATCAAAAACACAATAATCCAAAGTCAAAGAGCCTTCATGGTCCACAACTTCAAAGAAATTGTCAGCTCCAGTTCCTTGGAAAACAATTTTTTCGTCGATAGTTCCTTCAGCTTGAACTGCTCCCCCGACCAAGAACATGTTCCCCTCTCCGGAGAAAGTAACTGTTACACCGGGTTCGATGGTAAGGACGACATCTTCAGGTATTTGGATTGTTTCGGTTATTTCGTAGGGACTGTTTTCTTGGATCCAAGTGGTGCTTGAATCAAGAATTCCAGCCACTTCAACTCCGCTCCCAGCTTGTGTAAACACAGCAGGGAAAACAAGAGTAGACAAAAGCGCTACAATTAAGAAAAATACTGTTTTTTTCAATTTTTTACCTCCCTTGAGAAATTCTATAGTTTACTAGTAAACAGAT
>JAOZIF010000188.1 GCA_026014495.1 Candidatus Bathyarchaeum sp. | reverse complement strand
ACAAACACATGACCAGAACCAATTTTTGCTTGGTTTATAGACGGACTCTAGTGTGATAATTATTTAGTTGGTTAACTAATTTTCATTATCTTTGTCATATGGCAAGGATCGGAAAACCAATAAAATTAACAATGGAAGAGAAGGAAGAGCTTCTCACCATGAGTCGCTCTCGCAAGCTTGAGCGACGTTATGTAGAACGTGCAAAAATAATACTGTTGTCAGATCAAGGTTTACCAATGAGTGACATCATAGAGCAGAGCGGGCTTAGTAGGCCCGTAGTAAATAAATGGCGACAGAGGTTTCGCCAACTTGGTATTGATGGTTTAAAGGATGCACCTCGGACTGGTAAACCCAAGGTTATTACTCCCGAGCAGCAAGCGATGGTTATAAATAAAGCTTGTTCAAAGCCTGACGGAGGTTATACCAATTGGTCTCAAAAACGTATTGCTGACGAGGTGGGAATCAGCCAATCAAAAGTTTTCCAAATTTTAAAACAAGCTGATTTAAAACCTCATAAGATTGATTATTGGTGTGGTAAAACGAAGGATCCTGAGTTTGAGGAGAAAATGACAAAAATAGTAGGTCTCTACATGGCTCCACCAGAAAACGCCTTGGTTATCTGTGTTGATGAAAAGACCCAGATTCAAGCTTTAGATAGAACTCAACCGGAGTTGCCATTAAGAGCCGGATTGCCTAAGAGACAAACAGCAACCTATAAACGTAATGGAACTGTTTCGCTAATTGCCGCACTGGCAGTTCATTCTGGAGAAATTACAGCCAAAACTATGAAGGCAAATAATGCAGAGAATTTTTTGAAGTTCTTAAAAGCGCTGGATCGAAAATATCGCAACAAAAAGCTACATATCATAGCTGACAACCTTGCAATTCATAAACACAAAGATGTTAAAAAATGGCTGGCTGGAAAAAGAAAAATCCAGTTGCATTTTACCCCAACGTATTCATCTTGGTTAAATCAGGTAGAGATATGGTTCAATATACTGACAAAAGACGTTGTAAAAGGTGGAATATGGCAGTCCTCAGAGCAGTTGGCATCTCAGTTAATGGAATACATTAAAACATATAACAGTACGCGGGCAAAACCATTTCGCTGGACATATACTGGCGACGCTCTCAGAGTAAGTTAACTTATTAAGAAATT
>JAOZIF010000045.1 GCA_026014495.1 Candidatus Bathyarchaeum sp. | reverse complement strand
AGATACCTAAACGGAGAAAAGGGGTTACGGGTCATACGCAGTTTTCTGTCAAGTTTGAGGTTAAAGACACTTCATACAGCTTCACAGCTTTTGTGGGGGATTGAGTATGGATTGGAAAAAACTAAGCCAAAGGGAACTGGTACAGGAGATGCAGGTTATGATCGCATTTCTTGACGATTTAGCAGATTGTGAATTTTCCAAGTTGGAGGATGCGCTCGATGAAGCGTCGGACTATTACAGGCGTTTGGAAGAATGAATTTGATTGATAAACAAATCAACCGCATTGACTACAACACAGGTTTGATGAGCGACTTGGCGGAGGGGTATGCAAAGTACCCATTTATGCACAGTGCCGAACACAAGGAGCGGTTCAACACAATGTACAGCAATTATCAGCGAAAAATCGACGAATCCATGGAACTGGTTTGGGCATTGGTCAGAGCAGAAAGGGAAGGGGTGGTTTTATGAGTTTAGATTTATACAACAAATTTAGAGTAGTACCAAAAGAAGCACAGAAACCTATTGGAGGTGGAAGGCTTAAGGGAATGACGGACATTAACCCAATGTGGCGAATCAAAGCATTAACAGAGCAGTTCGGCGCAGTTGGACAGGGGTGGTATTACGACATTACAAATAAGTGGATTGTCGAAGGTGCAAACGGTGAACAAGTCGCTTTTGTTGATATCAATTTGTTTGTAAAGTTCGGGGAGGAGTGGAGCAAACCAATACAGGGGACTGGTGGAAGTTCGTTTGTGGCAAAAGAAAAGTCGGGCCTATACACTTCGGACGAATGTTTCAAAATGGCACTAACAGATGCTATATCGGTTTCATGTAAAGCATTGGGAGTTGGAGCGGATATCTATTATTCTGCCGACAGAACAAAATACAGCGTAGCGCCGGAAACGTCGAGAGAAACCATCGGACAAGCTAAAGCGGAAACATTATCCAAGTTATTTACCGAATTGGCAGAAAAGAAGCTAATCAAACCGACAGACCGAAACAGCACCATGAAAAAGTTAGGCGTCACCAAATTGGCAGATTTAACCGAAGAACAGTACGGAGTTGTACTGAATTGGCTGAAGAAACATGAAAGCGACAGCAAGTGATCTAAGGGTAGCCTTGAACCTTAAAGGACTACCCGAAGTCACAGTCACTCTTACAAG
>JAOZIF010000077.1 GCA_026014495.1 Candidatus Bathyarchaeum sp. | reverse complement strand
TAATCGGAACCAAAGGGCTATCATGCCTGCAATCGTAAAGAGTCCTGAGATAACAATTAAGGTTAGATGCGATTTTCCTCTCCAAGTTTTGATTTCGCCGCCTTCATCTAAAGGAAAGAATAAAGCAACAAGAACTCCCAAAAATCCACTAATCCCTAACAGAACTGGACCTATAATTGAGCCTTGACCATTGTTTATGCCCCAATGTAATCCTAGATAAAACAGCAACAAGAGCACGCTAGAACTGATAATGAAAGTGTCAAAGAACCGCTTTCTAGGTGCTCCAACTGCAACCAATGAACTCACGTCATCTCGGATGTGACTATAATCAGACCGTAAAAAACCACCGAGAACCCACATCAAAGTATACAAGACAGGACTGACCATTCCACAAATTGCTAATAATTGAAACACATTCATTTCAAGCACATGATTAGTATCACGTTTTTTCTTTTTAAATTATTATTTGTTTTTAATGTGTTGTTGTGCTTTCGTCTATTGCGTTTGTAGCTTCGTTGAATAGGTTTTCGAAGAAAACCTTTTTGTGATGGGGTCCTTTTCCGATTCCTTCGCATTTGTTAGTATACGAAAAAATGTATCTGTTGTTTCCAAGATTGTCAAGTTTAAACGGATAGAACCTACAGATTAGTGGCCTGATTTCGTAGATAGTGCACCTGTTGTTTTCTAAAAAGAAGCATTTTCCATCTTCAGGCTTTTTCATCTTGTAAATGTAGGGTTCACAGCCAGAAACTTGTTCAGCAAACTCGTTTATGTCAAGCAAAGTTTTGTTTGATATGCGCTCAGCATCTGTTTTCAATAACAGAATACACCTAACCGTGTCTTCAGTATCCCCACAGCATTGAGCGCATCCATTACAGACAAAACCAACATCTTTTGGATACTCAAACACAGATGCCAAAGCTAAACACCACCCGAAAACGTGACTTATTTGACTCCTAGTCCTTTTTGTATTCTAATCTATTTAGTTAAGACAGTTAACACAAACCTAAAAACATTGTATAAGAACATCGCCAAAACAATTAACCACACCACGCCCAGGTACGAATATGGTTCACAAATGAAAAAATACTACCTTATTATTCACATGTTTGTGCGGCATATTAGGATACAAATAGAGGTACATTGTTGAAAACTAACTTTTTTT
>JAOZIF010000028.1 GCA_026014495.1 Candidatus Bathyarchaeum sp. | reverse complement strand
ACTTTTAAAATGTTATCTCAATCGAGTTTATCTTTTCATATTGTAAACTCGTTCACGCCATCGGTCATTCCAGCTTTTCCAACCGGTTTTAACTAGATTTTCTCGCAGATGTGGACGCTCAGCAACCCATTCGATAAAGGTGTTGAAACTGCGTTTTTTGTTAATTTTCTCGAAATCTATTCCTACTTCTTTGCACCAGTTTGCGAAACTTCGTTCCACCATTTCTTGAAGTTCGCCTGTTACTTCTACTTCTTCTACTGTGAAGCCTTGTTGCCGTAGATATCGTCGAACGCTTGACAGAACATAACCCGAACAAACTTTGAAAACGGTTTCTTCATCGGGTTTCATTACTTCAACAATTTCTTGAGCGATTTTAACTGCATCCTCAAGATAACGTTTACTTTGAAAATTAGGTGGCTGAAAGGAAGACAATGGAATACGTCGTTCCATGTATCTTCTGTCAGGTAACTTTAAGGCACCAATTACTACGCCTAAAATTAGGTCTCCCCATCCAGAATCATCGATTAGAATTTCTTTTTTGTACAAAAATTTTTCCATTGTTTTTTGCCTTACCTAAGAACGAATGTAATAAAAAAATATAAAGTGGGTAAACCGTAAAAAACTTGTCTACCCTTTTGGTTCAGTTTTTTACTGCTTATAGGGGCAGTACTTTTCTGTCGTAGGTTTCGTTTAGTACTTCAGCGATTCCAGTGTAGATAGCGCTAGATCCACATATTATGCCTTCGATTCCAGTGATTGTCAGTAGGTCTGCGTTGCCGGTTAGTCTTACTGCTGCTAACAAGAAGAACAGTACAACTAAGCTAGCGAAAACGAACTTTAGTGCATTAGCTTTTTTGAGGGTTCCACAGAACATGAATAATGTGAATAGACCCCACATGATGAAGTAAGCGGCCATTGCTGTGTCACCTGGTGCGGTAACTCCTGATAGCAGCGAGAAGTTGGGTAATAATAGTAAGATTACTAGAGACCACCAGAATAAGCCGTAGGAAGTAAATGCAAGTGTACCAAAGGTGTTGCCCTTTTTGAATTCCATTATTCCTGCAATTACTTGAGCCAATCCACCATAAACCAGACCCATAGCAAGGATCATGGCCCCTAGTGGGTAAACGCCAGCGTTGTGTATGTTGAGCAGCACTGTAGTCATTCCG
>JAOZIF010000013.1 GCA_026014495.1 Candidatus Bathyarchaeum sp. | reverse complement strand
TTGGGTCCGTGGCCTAGCCAGGATAAGGCATTGGACTTCTAATCTACAAAAGAAGAAATCCAATGATCCGGGGTTCGAATCCCCGCGGATCCGCCACTTTCTATTTCAAGGAAATATATTTGGAATACGGCTGTGTCTGTTTTTCGTTTATCGCGTTAAATGTGAGGTTTCAAGCAACATTTTGGTGGTGTATTGTCTTTATGTTGCGCAGGGTTATACGGAAATTATAAATCTATCCACGTTAAAATAGGTAGGTTGTACACGCATTAATTGATTTATTGATGTGTATAGAAAAGGGATGCTATTATGAATACACATGCAGAGGACTTGAAACTTCGATTAATGACCATTGAACTACTTCGAACAGCCAAAAAAGAGTACACATACAGAGAGTTATCTGCAAAAACCAATCTACCTGTGACTGTTTTAAGCAGGTACGCAAAGGGTCATGTTTTACCAAACGCTGAACGGGCTAAAGAGCTTTGGACCGTTTTAACCAAACTTGTTGGCTTGAAAGCTGAGCTTCGTAGACGAATAAAGTTTAACTCAGCTGGATACTTCAACAACACATGGATTGTAGGTGACCATAACATCCTTCAGCAGGCAGCCCAGCACGCTCTTGCAACCTTTGCAGGAGGACGAGTGACAAAAGTTTTGACTGCCGCGGTGGATGGTATACCGCTTGGAACTATGGTTGCAAACGCTTTGGGTGTTGATTTGTTGATTGCGAAACGCAACAAGGAAGTTGGGGTTCCAGCGTTTCTTGAAGAAACTTATGTTTTGCGTGATTCAGGCTATACCATGACATTGTATCTGCCTAAGGATGCTCTAAAGCGCCGAGATAGCGTGCTTATAGTTGATGATATGATAAAAACTGGTGAGACTCAGGCTGCGTTGGTTAACTTTGTTAAAAAAGCTAGAGCTGAAGTCTCTGGAATTTATTCGCTTATTGCTGTTGGAGAAGATTGGCGACAGAACCTAAAGCTTCCAAAAGGAAGCCCAATTGAGGTTGTAATAAAACTCAACAAAAAAGACAGCAAATAATAAATGCATACTGTGACTATAATAACAAAATAGTGTTTGGCGGGGACGCAGGGAAGCGTAGGTAGGGAAAAAATGAAAACCCTCCACGTCGTCACCGATTGTGGACGCTTCCCGTAGTCACTCAAAAATTTTTGGAGAATATGGCGGTAATTAAACTGTACGTTTACACCTGAATACATTGTCTTGCAGAGCATACAACCTATTGTTTAATTTACGGTTACAAAATGAATTTGCTCTATTTTTGCAGAAAACATATTATCGAAGCAAACACAAAATCAGGTGAAAGGCAGGTTTTGAGTTATGCGAACAATAGAATGGAAAGACGGCACAGTAATTCTTGTTGACCAAACAAAATTACCCAACGAAGTTGTCTGGGTAAAAATAGCAGATTATAAGACAATGGCGTCTGCGATTAAAGAAATGAAACTACGTGGTGCACCTCTTATTGGGGTCGCGGCTGCGTATGGTCTGGCGTTATGTGCTTTTCATTCAAAGGCTAAAACTAGAGAGGAGCTACTAAAGGAGCTTGAAGAATCGGCTGTGGTGTTACGCAAGACGCGTCCAACTGCCGTGAATCTGTTCTGGGCAATTGACAGGGTAATGAAGAAGGCTAACGAAACAAAGGGAACAAAAGAGGCTTTGGCTGCAGCTGTTGTAGCTGAAGCGCAGAGGATGGCAGATGAAGATGTTGAAGTTAACAGGAAAATGGGCAAGCACGGTGCTACACTCATAGAGGATGGTGATGTGGTTCTTACCCACTGTAATGCAGGCAGCTTGGCTACGGTTGATTATGGAACTGCGCTTGGAGTTATACGAGGCGCCATCGAAGAGGGCAAAAACGTTAAGGTTATCTCCTGTGAAACCCGACCGCGCCTTCAAGGTGCAAAGCTCACTTGCTATGAGTTGATGCGCGATAATATTCCTGTGACTTTGATTAGCGACACTATGGTAGGCTATGTTATGTCAAGAGGAATGGTAGACAAAGTTGTTGTTGGCGCCGACCGAATTGTCAGGGACGCAGTTTTGAACAAGATTGGAACATACAATGTTGCTGTTTTGGCATTTGAGCACGGAATCCCATTCTATGTAGCTGCGCCTATGTCAACAATGGATCAATCTCGTTCTTCTGAGGATGCAGTTATCGAAGAAAGAAGCCCCCAAGAAGTAACAAACATAGGCTGTGAAAGAATAGCACCTGAAGGAATCAAAGTGCTAAATCCAGCGTTTGACATAACGCCTTTAGAGTATGTAGATGCGGTTATAACAGAAGAAGGAATACTTGTTCCCGAGGTTAGTTTGAAGAAAAAAAGAAAGGATTAAAGCAGACGCTTTTCTGTTACATTCAAGACCGCTGTTTTTGGAGAGCAACAGATGCGCACTAAAGTAAAATGCAACATAAAGCACTGCGTAAACAACATTGACGGCTACTGCCAGTCACGGTTAAGAAACTGGTTTGGAAGGTGCCATTTTAAACGCAGACCCAAAGCAAAGCAGGCACCAACTGAGTAATTGCTGAAAAGTCTTTTATTTTTTGTTTTTAATTTAGAGTGGTTGTTGTTCTTCTGTTCCCTGTTAATGGAGAATTAGGTTATGGAACCTGAAGAGGACGCTTTCGGGCAGATGCTCATGGCTTATTATCAGGGTAGAGATGTCTGTGAAACTATAGAAAGAGACGACGGATTAACAAACACCATCATTGCAAAAGGATATTTTTCGGGTTATGAAAACTGGCATCCAATTGAACAAAAAGCAATGGAGTTTGTTACAGGAAACATTTTGGATGTTGGCTGTGGAGCGGGCAGGCACGCGTTGTATTTGCAGAAAAAAGGTTTTGATACTCTTGGAATCGACGTTTCTCCTCTTGCAATAAAAGTTTGCAAGCTCAGAGGACTGAAGCAAGCAAAAGTCATGTCAATTGAAAACATAGATTTTGAGCCAAGCTCGTTTGACACGGTTATAATGATGGGAAACAACTTTGGGTTGCTTGGCAGTTTAGGTAACGCTCGCAGGTTGCTAAAAAAGTTCTACAACATGACTTCTGAGAATGCCTTGATTGTCGCAGACACCCGTGACCCGTACCAGACAGAGGACCCAGACCATTTGGCGTATCATGTGCTCAACAAGAAAAAGGGCAGGATGTCAGGTCAGGTGAGAATTAGAACGCGATTTGAGACCTACGTTAGTGGATGGTTTGATTACCTGATGGTGTCCAAAAAAGAAATGCTGGATGTAATTAAGGGAACATGGTGGACGGTCAGGGAGTTCATAGATTCTGGTGACTCGAAGTATGTAGCAATTATTGGAAAAACGAGTGAAAAGAGGTGAATAAACCTAGAGGAAATAATCGATGTGTTCTTGACAAGAACGGTTTTGTTCTTCGGGGAGAATTATAAAGCTCATTTATGTAGTAGTCAAGGTGGAGATGAATCATGAAAACTGAAAAAAAGTTGATTGCATGCAGCATTCTTGCGTTAATCATCGGAGTTTCTTCGGTTTTTCCTCTGGTGTTCTTGATGACTGCAACCGCAAAAGCCGACAACTCAAATGAACCATGGTTTAGCATCAACATGCCATACGCGTATTGGGTCACCAACGATGGTCCACTCACTGATTTCGCATTTGAACTTCCATGGGATAGTGGGTTGAACGAAACAAACTCTGTCAGCGAACAACACATACTAATGCTTAATCTAACCTTGAATGTAGACACCACAAATGAAGTTAGCGACGGAAGAGTTGAGTATTACACAATAGAAATAATCTCTGACAAAGAACTCATTGAAACCATGAACTTTTTTGTTGGAACCAACAGCAACGGCTCTTTCACTTTCGATGAAGTCCTTGATGACATCCATTTCACGCGCGACGACTGGTTTGACACTGACCTATTCAATCAGACATATGGCGGTGGCGGCGGATTACTAAAGTACAATTGGACTGTTAGCGAGTCACAGTTGTTCGATGAAGGAGGCAGTGGAGAAGGGACACTAGGCGGAAGCGGCACATCACTAACAGTCACCCAGCTCAGAGAAGCACAGACAGTAACAGTAACAATTTACAGGTTAGGATGGGCTACATTCACAAGCGATTCAACAACATTCACGACAGCAAACAACGAAGTCGTCGACCAGATACAGCTTGAAAAGTACGGCGAAGAAGGTTGGATATACAACAACCTAATTCCCGAAGACGAACTTGCAGAAACTGACTTGCTACACCCGCTTTCATATGAAGAAATGTATCAGGTGCAATCTGACAATGGCCAATGAGCAGCTTGCAGGCAACACACTAGTCGTCTACGCGTACGTAGTAGGAGAAAACAGGCCAGTTGGAACTAGGGACGTTATGCGTGGAGCAAACCTTAGCAGCCCAAGCGTGGCACACAGGCATCTGCAAAAACTAGAAGCAATGGGGCTACTCGAAAAAAACGAGTGTGGCGAATACATACTCAAAGAAAAAACAGGTGTCAGTGGACATGTGTGGGTGGGCAAAAACCTTGTTCCCCGCTTAATGTTCTACTCTTTCTTTTTTATTGGAGCATTTGGAGCAGAAGTTGCAATTATTTTGCTGAGTTGCTTTCTTCCATGGCTGGTCATAGAAACAAGTTTTTTGTTTCTAACAGGAATGACTGGACTAGCTATGCTCCTTTTCTTTTTTGAAGGCATCTTACTGCGAAGAAAAACTAGCACATAGAAATGGCCAGTGTCGCAGTCAGTTGCCATCTTTTTTATATAATATTTCAGGCAACTGAAGGTAACAAACATACACAACTGGTCGGCATGCAATGATTCGCAGGTTACAGTCTGCCATCTCTGGCGTTGCGCAGCACTTCAACAGATGGCGTTTAGTTCTTGTTCTTTTTCTTCTAGTTTACGTCACCATTTTAATGGTGTATCTGGATTACGCGCTAATTCAATGGGACGAAACCCAGCATGTGGTTAGTGGGCTTCTGTTAAGTCGTGGACAATTCCAAGAATACCTGCAGTTTTCGTATTACCCACCACTGTTTGATGTTATCGTAGCATTAACTTACACGACTATAGGTTCAAGCCTGTTTTCAGTCAGGCTTGTTTCTCTTATCTTTGGTGTACTTTGTGTATGGGCTGTCTTTGAGTATGCCTACCGACTTTATGGTCCCCAAAATGCGCTGCTTTCAAGTGTTTTGCTTGCTTCGATGCCGGGTTTTATCATTGTCTGCAGAATGGCAATACTTGAAACCATTCTGGTTTTCTTTTTTTCCATTGCATTACTTTTGTTCTTTTCTTGGATGCGCACAAACAACCAAAAACTGCTGATTCTAAGCGGAGTAGCACTAGGTTTAGGGTTTCTCGCCAAGTATCAAACTGCGATTGCAGGCTTAGTCATGCTGGTTAGTGTGTTTTTGTTACGGAAAAAGCGTGTTAAGTACAAAATGGGCAAAATTTTGATTGTTGCAATAATTGCAGCAGCTGTTATTTTGCCGTGGCTCTTTTTGGCGTATAATCATTACACTTCAGAAGGGCTTGAAACGTGGGTATACACGGTTCAGGCAGGCAGTGAAGAAAGGCTCGGGTATGGTGAGCGGTTTCCGCTTCCAGTGTTTTACCTCATAGAGATGACATATCCTTATGCTGATATTCATCCGATTTCATTGCCAGTTTACATTATTGCTTTTCTTGGTTTAGGATTATGGCTGTGGCGAAGAAAACCAGAAGACAAGTTTTCGCTAATCTGGTTCATTGTAGTCTACTTGGCGTATACCATCTTTATCTCTAACAGAAACTGGCGCTACATCATACCCGTTTTTCCCATCTTGGCAGTCGCCGCCTCAGATTTCATGTTGTGTACATGGAACAAACTAAAAGACAGCATACAAGCACCAACCATTACAAGCTACAAGAGGGCTATACGCAAATTTGTAGCCATTTTGTTCGTGCTATTGATGGCGTCGTGTGTAGTCTACAGCTTAGCTAACGCATACTACTGGGTCGAAAAAGACAACATTCACATTCCCATCAAAGAAGCAACCCAATATGTAATCGAAAATTCAGAGCCAAGCGAAACTGCAGTAGTTTTGTTTGCAGTGAACTACTTTAGTCCAGATGCCGTGAACTTTTACTTGATGACATCTGACGCAGATGAACGGGAACTGTGGTATTATCCTGAGTATCCTGTTGATGTTTATGAGCCCGTCTTTAATGGAACATACTTGATTGAACAGTGCAGCAGTTTGAATGTAAAGTACCTGTTCTTGTATGAACACGGCAACACAACATATTTCCAGTCAGAATGGAAAGCCTCTGATGTCCTAGATAAAGTTCTTACTTCTGGAAGCTTCACTTTAGAGAAAACGTTTGGAAACAGTCCCTATCGAATATCAGTCATAAGGTTTTCGCCAAATCCCTGAAACTGCATTAAAGAACTATAACGACATTGAAAAGACGTGAACTTGACTTTGCCACAGCTATACATGAATCTGTCCCGTATGTGCTTTGTCAGAACAGGAATAAGAGCCATTTTTAGAGCTAAGATTTAATAGCGCAAACACGAGAACAAACAAAAATAAGAGTTGTTTACATGAACGAAGAAACAGTCAAAACGCTTTCATTGTGCTCTTTTTTTGTTTTCCTCTGTGGAGTGTTAGGCTTTGTTATCTCAATTATACTAAATGCCGCATCACTTTACATTGAAGCACATTCAACTAATGCATACGTGCTGTTAATTCAAACCAAGCTGTTTGCAAGTACATCTATTACATTTTATCTCTTAACAGCGGTATTATTCGCTGGTATAGGAATACTAATCATCTACTGGTGGAAAAAAACCAGTTCTGCTTAGCAACACAGTTTGTGGGTTTAGAAAAATAGAAGTTAATCCAACCAATTAATTGGCTGGGAAACAGATGTTACTTTTTGCGGTTTCTGCTTTTCAGCAGGCTTTTGTTGATGCCGTCTATCATTGCTTCTACGCTTGCCATCACTATGTCCTCGTTGACTGCTCGTGAAGAAACCACGTTTCCATCTTTGTCCTCGACTTTGATTATGACTTCTCCGATGGCATCGGAGCCTCCGGTAGTGGCTTCTATTCTGTATTCTTTGAGCTTAACATTAACTAGGGGTGACGTCAGTTTCTGGACTGCCTTTATTGCCGCGTCGACAGGACCAAAACCTGTCTCTGAAGCCAAGTACTCCTTACCATCCAACACAAGCCTAACCGAAGCAGTTGGAGTAACTCCGATTCCAGTAACAACCGAAAAGCCAGTCAAGTCAACAATCCGTTTCTCCTTGACGACCTTTCCCATAATAGCCCTTGCAATAGCCAACATGTCAGCGTCTGTAACGGTTTTGCCTTTGTCGCCTAATTCCTTGACAGTTCTGACAACCTCTGCAAGCTGCTCCTGAGTTGGACGCAATCCACTAGACTCCAGCTCCGCACGTATTCCGCTGGTGCCAGCCAGTTTTCCTGCAACTAGTTTTCGTTTTCTTCCAACAAACTCTGGCTTAATCGGCTCAAATGTTGAAGGGGCAACAGTAACCCCACGCGTGTGGATACCTGATTCATGAGAGAATGCGTTTTCGCCTACAATTGCTTTGTTAGCTTGTATTTGCATGCCAGTTAGCTTTGCTACTAGCCTTGAAGTTTCATAGAGCTGTGCATGATTAATTTTGGTCTTCTTGTTGTAAATCAAATCTAATGCAACAGCAACTTCCTCTAAGGCTGCGTTTCCTGCACGTTCCCCTAACCCGTTAACTGCAACATGAATCTGCGACGCTCCAGCTTCAACTCCTGCTAAAGAGTTGGCAACTGCCATGCCGAAGTCGTTGTGACAGTGTACGCTTATTGGAATCTTGACTACGCTTTTGACGTCTGTGATTAGCTGCTGCATGGTTGTTGGAATCATTATTCCAACTGTGTCGGGAATGTTTATGCGGTCTGCTCCAGCCTCTTCTGCAACTCTGCAGATTTGCTTCAGAAAATCTCTGTCTGTTCTTGATGCATCCATCGGAGAATACTCGCAGACCAAACCGTGACTCTTGATGTACTCAATTGAATCTATGGAGCTTGCCAAAACCTCTTGAGGAGTCATGTTCACGGCGTACTTCATCTGAACCTCAGAAGTAGAAATAAACGTGTGAACTGCATCAACATCACAAGCAATTGCGACATCGATGTCCTTTCTTTTGCTACGAGCCAAAGCACATACTTCAGCAGATAAACCTGCCTTGGAAATCTCTTTGGCTGCCCGTTTTTCTCCTTCAGAGCTAATCGGCGTACCAGCCTCTATAGTGTCTACACCCACCTTGTCAAGTTGACGGGCAATCTCCAGCTTCTCTTCCGTAGTTAAAGAGACACCTGGCGTCTGCTCACCATCTCTTAAGGTAGTATCAAAGATACGCACATAATCTTCGATTTTTTGTTTCAAGCGTCCCCCTTCCTAGATTCTCTTACTTGCTGTTAATTATCTCCTTAGCCATAGCCTGTGCCATCTCTATGGTTTTGGCTTTGCCGCCAAAGTCAGGAATCACTGTTTCACTTTTACGTAAAGTTTTAGCCACAGCATCCTCTATAGCCTCTGCGGCCTTCAAGCATTCTTTGTCTTCGTACTTTTCTCCCAACCAATCTAGCATCATCTTCGCCGACAGTATCATTGAACATGGGTTTGCGGTCTGTTTTCCTGCCCTGTTAGGCGCTGAACCATGAATAGGCTCAAACAACGCGAAATCATCACCAATGTTTGCTCCCGGAGCCATACCCAAGCCGCCGATAAGCTGCGCTGCCTCATCAGAGAGTATGTCACCAAACATGTTTGGAGTAACAAACACATCAAACGTTTCTGGCTCCTTAATCAGCCGCATCGACGCAGCATCAACATACAACTCGTCAAACTTTATGTCTGGATACTGCTTAGCAACTTCCCTGCAGCACCGTGCAAACAGTCCACACGTCTTTTTCATAACGTTAGCCTTATGAATTGCAGTAACTCGTTTCTTGCCGTTTCTTCTTCTCGCGGTTTCGAAGGCTTTCTTGGCTATTCTTTCGCTGTTTTTCTTGGTTATGACACGTATACAGATTGCACTGTCTGCCATCTCGAATTCTATTCCTTTGTAAACGTCTTCCGTGTTTTCTCGAACAAAAAACATGTCAATGCCAGGTTTTAGGCTGGGAACTGGAGGGTACTCCTTGATTGGTCTAAGGTTGGCGTAAAGGTCAAACATGATTCTTAGTTTAACGATAACGTCAGCTGCAGTTTCTCCTACGGGTCCTTTCATGCATGCATGTGAGTTTCGGATAATTTCAACGGTTTCTTCTGGAAGTGCTACTCCAGTCTTTTCATAGCATGAGTCTCCAGCTTCGACCGTAATTACATCCAACTCTATGTCGAACCGTTTTTGAACTGCATTCAAGATTTCCATTGTTGCCTCTGACAGTTCGGGGCCTATCCCGTCTCCGGGGATTAAAGATATTGTGTATTTACTCATTGGTTTCAAATCTCCTTTTCAGGTGTGAAATTAATCCTCCATTCTCAAGAATTTCCATGATGAACTCTGGAAGCTTTGTTGCCTGCAACACTGAGCCGTTTGTTTTATTTTCAACTTTGCCCATCTGCAGATTCACAGCTAATTCGTCTCCCTCTTTAACCTTGCTTGAAATTCCAGTGCAAACCAGAACAGGTAAGCCTATGGTTATGGCGTTTCTGTAGAATATGCGTGCAAATGATTCAGCAAGCACACATTGTACTCCAGAGTACTTCAA
Organism: Candidatus Bathyarchaeum sp.; assembly: GCA_026014495.1. Lineage (GTDB taxonomy): Archaea > Thermoproteota > Bathyarchaeia > Bathyarchaeales > Bathyarchaeaceae > Bathyarchaeum. Next base: position 49,453 of record JAOZIF010000013.1, on the reverse strand, counting down.
GGCGATTGGAGCTTGTTCTCTGCTGGAGCCGCAACCAAAGTTTTTGCCTCCAACAACTATTACTCCGCTGGCTGCTTTTTCTGGGAAATTTGGGTCTAAGCCTGCCATGGCATGTTTTGCCAGCTCGTACGGGTCTGTGTGAACTAAGTATGGTCCGGGCAGAATAACGTCTGTGTCTATGTTGCTTGCGAATTTTATGACTTTTCCATTTATCGTCAACTCTACTACACCTCTGCCTCTTTTCTGGGGTCTGTAATCTTTCCGGTAAGGGCTGATGCCGCTACTGTTGCGGGTGATGCTAAGTATACAAATGATTTGGTGCTTCCCATTCTTCCAATAAAGTTCCTGTTTGATGTGCTGATGCAGGCTTCGCCGTCTGCCATAATGCCCATGTGTCCACCTAGGCATGGACCACAGTTTGGGTTACCAACTGTTGCGCCAGACTCCATGAACAGTTTAATCAGTCCCTCGTTTATTGCATTCAAGTATATTTCTTGGGATGCTGGAATCACAATTAACCGAACAGTCTTTGCTATCTTTTTGCCTTTCACTATTTTAGCAGCATCTCTTAGGTCTTCTAAGCGACCGTTAGTGCATGAGCCTATGAACGCTTGATTCACTTCGGTACCCTCTACTTCTGACACGGGCTTAACGTTGTCGACTGAATGTGGAACAGCAACTTGTGGCTCCAAGTCTGAAACATCAATGTTCACTGTTCGCTCGTATGTTGAGTCTTTGTCGCTTTTTACTGCCGTAAATGGCTTGTCTGTTCGGGCGTTAACGTAATCTAATGTTTTCTTGTCAGGCTCGATAATGCCTGCTTTGGCTCCCATCTCCACAGCCATGTTAGCCAACACCATTCTGCCATCAATAGTCATGTCCCGTATTGTAGAGCCGCAAAACTCCAGCCCTTTATAGATTGCTCCGTCAGCACCAACCGTACCAACAACGTTTAAGGTCAAATCTTTCGCTGACACCAGCTTCTGGAATTTGCCGGTCACATCAACTTTGATTACTTCAGGCACCCTAAACCACAGTTTGCCTGTTGCAAATACTGCAGCCATTTCTGTTGAGCCAATTCCCGTAGAAAAGGCTCCGAATGCTCCGTAAGTGCATGTGTGAGAATCTGAGCCAACAATAACCTCTCCAGGCCTGACATGACCCATTTCAGGCATCACTTGGTGGCAGACTCCGCCTCTGCCAACATCATAGAAGTTTGTTATTTTTTGTTCTTTAACAAAGTCCCTTACCGTTTTGTGCAGTCCTGCGGATATCACGGAGCTTGCTGGAACCAGATGGTCTAGGATAACGACTACTTTGTGTTTGTCCCAGACTTTTTTTGCTCCAATTTCGTGGAATGATTTTATGGCTAGTGGACCTGTTAGGTCGTGGGTCATTGCCACGTCGATGTTTGCTTCCACTATTTCTCCTGGGGAAACCTCTTGTTTGCCTGAGGCGTTGGCTAAGATTTTTTCTATAATGTTCATGATACGTCACCTTCAATCTGATTTTTACTAATAAATCTATCCACTACACCATATTCTACGATAACGTGTTGTTGTGGAACAGAAATAGTTCTTTCAGAGGATGTACTAACAAAGCTTGGATTAATTGGCTGAACAGATTTATCGGTAGAGGAAACGATCCCTCAATTTTACAACCTCTAAACAGCCAGTATGTGGACTTTCTTAAAAATCTTTAGGCTTAGCTTCTGATTGTGGCAGTTACAAAAATAGTTTGCTTAGGTTACGGTTTATCCCATGATTTTTGAGGATAAATCATCGGTTAAGGAGATTATCCATGCTTCATTTGATATTGGACTAACTGGAGAGCCATACTGTTTCTCTTTGTGGTGGCTGGCAATTATATGTAATAGCTGGTCAACTTCGTTACATTGAATGTATTGTGATGCTAGTTTCACTCCGTTAACTATGTGGTCTTGTTCAGAGATTGTAGAGCAAACGTCAATTCCGCCGTCAACAAGTTTGTAACAGTTAATTTTACCAATGTCATGGAGTATTGAACCCGCGATTATCAGGTCCTTATTTACCTGAATTCCGTCATCAAATGTTTTGATTAGCCCAAAGGCGAGGTCAATGATTTGGGTTGTGTGTTCGAGTAGCCCATGTTTGTATGCGTGATGATACCGTTTTGCTGCTGGGCACTTGTAATAATATGGGTTTTCTTCAAGAAGTTTTTTGATTCCGTTTTTTATTTCTGTGTTTTCTATTTGTTCGATAAAAGTTGTCAGTTTAGTTTTTAGTTCGTCTGCTGGTTTAGTTGGTTTGGTTTTTAATAGTCTGCTAGATAGTTTTTTTATGCCTTCGTTTCCGATGTACCAGTATTTTGGGGAGTAATCGCCTTGGAACCTTAGGTCGTATTCTTGTCTTAGTTCTTTTTTGAGGAGGGGTCGATTGTTTAGGCGATACATTACTTCTTCGACCACAACAATTTTGTCGCCTTGTTTTTCAAGATGGAGACCGTGTTTTGAAAGTCGCTCATTTAATTTTGCCAAGTTCTGTTCAAGAAACAACACGATTCACCCGCTAATAACTTACGAAATGTAGTTTATGCTTTTCTGTTACACACTTAAAGGTGTGTGGTTGCAATTAACAAATTTGCTGTTTACCAACTGAATAACTGTACATAGCCATAAATCGAAAAAATTATTAGCTTCAGTTTTTTCATTCTTTTCGAACAGATTTAATACGTAGCGTCTAGAATGTGATTTTATGACTAAAGATAGTTCCAAAGAACCTCAAAAGCAGATACAAGATTTAGAGCAGCGCCTAGCCGAAGAGCAAGAGAAAGCGCAGGATTATTTGAGGAGACTAAAGTATCTGCAGGCAGACTTTGAGAATTATCGAAAACGAACAGAAAGACAAGTTACAGAGTTGACTGTTCGAAGCAATGAGAAGCTGGTTGCGGCGCTCCTGTGTGTAGTAGACGACTTGGAAAGAGCCCTTGCATCAGGAAAAGAAGCTGCTGATGCTTCAGTTCTCTTGGAGGGCGTTGAAATGATTCATCAGAACCTAACGCGCATGCTAGAGAAAGAGGGACTAGAGCCTATTGATGCTATGGGCAAGGCTTTTGACCCAGAGCTTCATGAACTAGTGGTCAGTATACCACGAAGCGATTGTGAAGAGGGCATAGTTCTTGAGGAAGTCCGACGGGGCTTTGTGTTTAAAGGACGAGTTCTTCGACCCTGCATGGTTAACGTTTCTTGTATAACAGAAAAAGAGGAAAAGGAAAATGAGTGAAAAAGAAAAACGTGAAAAAATTTTAGGAATAGACCTTGGAACAACAAACTCAGCTGCCGCTATCATGGAAGCTGGCAGACCAGTAACAATTCCCAGCGCGGAAGGACCCACTCTTGCGGGCAAAATGTTTCCGTCAGTAGTGGCTTTCACAAAAGAGGGACAACTGCTTGTGGGAGAGCCAGCAAAAAGGCAGGCAGTTACAAACGCGGAAGGCTCCATCTTTGAGATAAAACGGAAGATGGGAACAAACGAGAAAGTTACGATTCATGGAAAAGATTATACTCCTCAGCAGATTTCGGCGTTTATTTTGCAGAAGATAAAGCGTGATGCTGAAACTTTTCTGGGCGAAAAAATCAGCAAATGTGTAATCACGGTTCCTGCCCACTTTAATGACAACCAGAGGCAGGCTACTAAGGATGCAGGCGAGATTGCTGGTTTTGAGGTTTCTCGTATAATTAATGAGCCAACAGCAGCCTCGTTAGCGTATGGTCTGGATAAAACTGAAAATGAAATGAAGATTCTTGTCTTTAGTTTTGGTGGCGGAACCAACGACACTACAATCATGGATTTTGGCACAGGAGTCTTTGAGGTCTTATCTACCAGCGGTGATACACAGCTTGGAGGAACTGACGTAGACAAGACGGTAGTCAATTATCTTTTGAACGAATTCAAAACTAAGGAAGGCATTGACCTTAGCGGCGACCCTATGGCGTTGCGTAGACTAAAAGAGGGGGCAGAGAACGCAAAGATAGAGCTTTCAACTCTTGTGAACACAGACATTAATCTGCCTTTCATCGCTTCTGACGCAAATGGACCTAAGCACTTGCACATAACGCTTACGCGCGCTAAGCTTGAGCAGCTAGCCACACCAATAGTAGAGAGAATTAGAGACCCAATACTAAGAACCCTAAAAGACGCAAAACTTGAGCCAAAAGACATTGACAAAATCATCCTTATTGGCGGTCAAACCAGAATGCCTCTTGTCAAAAAGTTTGTTGAAGACTTGCTTGGCAAACAGGCAGAACGCGGAGTTGACCCCATGGAGTGCGTTGCGGTAGGCGCTGCAATTCAAGGCGGTGTTTTAGCTGGCGACGTAAAGGATTTGCTGCTACTTGATGTTACGCCATTGTCGTTAGGCGTTGAAACATTGGGCGGCGTCTTCACAAAGATTATTGAACGTAACACAACCATTCCAACAAAGAAAAGCCAGATATTCTCGACAGCCGCGGACTTCCAAACTGCGGTGACAATCAATGTTTTGCAGGGAGAGCGAGCAATGGCAGCAGACAACGTCTCATTAGGTACATTCAATTTAACAGGAATTCCTGCTGCTCCAAGAGGTGTTCCCCAAATTGAAGTTTCCTACGACATTGATGCTGACGGAATACTGAATGTTTCTGCCAAGGACTTGGCTACTGGAAAAGAACAAAAAATCACCATTACTGCTTCAACCAAGTTGTCTGAAAACGAGAAAGAGCGTATGATGAAAGAGTCTGAGCAGTTCGCTGAGGAAGACAAGAAACGTAAAGAGGAAGTTGAGGTTCGTAACAACGCAGATTCGCTTCTTTATACTGCTGAAAAGACAAAAACGGATTTGGGCGACAAACTCACCAAAGACCAGATCCAGAAGATAGATGATGCGGCAGCTAAACTGCGTGAGGCAATAAATGGCACCGATGTTGAGAAGATTAAAGCAGAAAGTGAGGCGTTCTCGAAGGTTCTGCAAGAGGTTGGAACTGTTATTTATCAGCAGGCGGCAGCGGCTCAGGCGGCGGCTCAGAAACCTGAAGAAACAGATGAGTCGGGCAAGAAGGTTGTTGATGCCGAATACGAAGACGTTAAAGACGAGAAGTAACCTTTGCAAGGTGCACCTTTAGGCTGATTACCAAATGACCCAAAAACGAGATTACTACGAGGTTCTAAATGTCGCTAAGGATGCACCTAAAGAGGACATCAAGAAAGCTTACCGAAAGCTTGCTTTGAAGTATCACCCCGACAGAAACAAGGCTCCGGAGGCTGAAGCCCAGTTTAAAGAAATATCTGAAGCCTATGCAGTGTTGTCTGATGATGAGAAACGTAGCCAATACGACCGTTTTGGTCACGCTGGAATAAACGGCAAATACAGTGCAGAAGACATCTTTAGGGGCGCAGACTTTGAGTCAATTTTTAGGAATGCAGGTTTTGGCGGTTTTGAGAACATCTTTGACGTACTGTTTGGAAGAGGCGGAGGGGGTCGAGGAGGCAGTCGGAAAGGTTCAGACCTCAGATATGACCTAACAATAACCTTGGAAGATGTTGCTTTTGGATTAAAAAAAGAGGTTGAGATGCAAGGTTTTGAGTCATGCAGCACCTGCGGCGGCAGCGGAATCAAAAAGGGAGCTGATGCAAAAAAATGTACAGAGTGCGGCGGAAACGGTGAGATTAAAATCATTAGAACCTTAGCTTTTATGCGGTTTGCAGAAGTTCAAGTGTGCCCAAAATGTCACGGCAAAGGTGTACCTGCCGAGAATCTTTGTGGTGCATGTAAAGGTGCAGGTGCAGTTCGGGGGCTTAGAAAGATTATGCTCAATATTCCTGCTGGAGTTGATGAGGGAAACAGCCTCAGGCTTGCAGGAGAAGGAGCACCCAGCAATACCACAGGTCAAAGAGGCGACTTGTATGTTGTTTTGCATGTTAAACCCCACAAACAGTTTGTTAGAAGAGGAGACCACATCTATTACCAAGCAAAAGTTAGTTTTCCTAAACTGGCATTGGGATCAAAAATCTTTGTGCCCACACTGTATGGGGAAACAAAACTAAAGATACCCGCAGGAACTCAAACTGGAACACTGTTCAAGCTGCGAAACAAGGGGCTACCTCATTTTCACGGATTTGGCAAAGGCGACCAGTTTGTTGAAGTGACCGCAGAAACGCCAACAAAACTGTCACGCAAACAAAAAACGCTCTTCAAAGAACTGGAAGAAGAAACCAAGGATTAATTTTTGCAGCTTTTTGTTTGATTAAAGAGTGGAATCTTTAATGTGTTCTTGTAGTTTTTTGATTTCTTCTGGGTTTGCAGAGTCAATGAACTCTAGCAACTTTTTTTTGTTCCTGATTTCTTGCAGTCTCTTTGTTCTGCTTTTAGGCACGGTGTAAATTGGGTATACGCGCCAGTACATTTTGAACATTAATGCGCGTGGGTCAACTGTTTTTGTGACTAGCCCTTCATCAACTAACTCTTTTAGATAATCAGATAATCGTTGTCTTGAGATGTGCTTTTCTGACCCGTTTTCAACAAACTCTTTGAGAAGATGTGTCCACCGTGTTTTTCCGTTGTCATCAATAAAGAGGGCAACATCATATTTTGAAAAACTAGCAGGTCTCATTTTTAGACTTAGTCTCCAATTAGACTTTATCTAACATCAGACTAATTAGTTTTTTGCTGAACTATGAATTTAGGGTTAAACGCTAAATCTTAACTCACGCATAGACACGAATTCTATTGGACTATTTCCGCTTCTGCACTCATAGGTTCTGTCTTTGTTATTCTTACAGTTATGCAGTTCCCAATTTTTGGGGCATTAACTAAAACTAAGAAGCCTTTGATTCTACAGAGACCTGCCCCATTAGGGGTCGTTTCTGTTATATCCACTGTATATTCAGTCCCCACCTCAACAGGGCATCTAACGTGTCTGGCACGTCTATTCTTAGCATTTCTCTGACTTCTTTTCATATAATTATCAACAATCTTTTTCCATTGTTTCTAAAGGAGAATACCCAAAAATAAACGACTACCAGAACAAACCGTTTTGTCGACGTTCACTAAGAGATTCTACAGGTCAATATACCATACGGTTACATATATAGTGTCTGGGAATTCAAAAAAATGACCCACAATCTAAAAAACTATGAAAAAACGCCATTTTTTATTCAGTTCCATCCCTGTTTTTCCAAAGAAATCCAAGAAAGCTCACTTCCAAAAGGGGTACTTCAAGTGGATATGAAACAGTTTCGACAATTTATTCCCAAAAAAGCAAATATCAAGGACATAAACAGACGGATTATTTGTGAGAACTGCATAACAATGACACGTAACTTACCCATCATTTGCTGTTTTGTTCTTTTGTAAAAACGAATACAATGGCGGCTATTGCTCCCAAGGCGCCCAATGTAAGCCCCATTGCCTCAAATGAAAACGCATCAAGTATTGTTCCCCCTAGTGTGGGGGCTATAGCCGTTCCTAAAGCTCCAAAAACGGTGTTGAGTGACATCAATGTGGAACGAGATGTTGGAACTTGGTCTAAAGTATGACTTAGCGCTGCTGAACTGGCTAATCCAAAGAAAAACAATGCTAAATAATCAAAGGGCAATGCAAACCAAAAATTTGGCATGTAATAGAGGCAAATTATGAATAAACCAGCTAAAGCAGAACTAAATATTGTTAGAGGCTTTTTCCCGAATCTGCTTGAAATATTTCCTGAAATTAGAGTGCCAACAATAAACAAGAGTGTACCTCCCAACATGAGTACCGTTGACTGGCCCATGGTAATCAAAAAACGCTGTCGATAAAAGGAAACCCCAAAAAGGCTAATTGCCATGTGTGCTGAAGTTCTTAAACTATTTCCAATAAAGCAAGCTGTCGCAGACCTGTTTGAAAGAATGCTTTTGATTTTTTTCAAATAGTCTGTTGAGGTAACAGCTAAAGAGTTCTCTGAATAAGAAGGAACAAATAAGAAAACCAAAACCAACGCCACACTGGAAGCAGGCACAGCAAATAGTAACGGAATAAATCGCCATCCAAAATTGGTTGCTATAAGACCTGTTAAGCAAACGACCACAAGATTAGAGAAGGATGCAGCAGCGACTAGATAACTTACTGCTTTAGCTCGTTTTTGTGTCGGATAGGTATTTCCAACTAATGCAAGTGCCATTGGAAACACCATGACACTTGCAACTCCTTGCAAGGAGTAACTCAAGTACAGTAAATTTAGTGTGGGGGCAAAAAAGCAGCCTATGCCTGAGCTTAGCATACAGATTAGGCCTATTATTATCAGAGATTTTTGTTTGAATCGAAGGCTCAAAAAGGTCAGTATTAACGCTGTAATTACAACTGTAATACTGGAGAAAAGCGATGTTTGGCTTGCTTTGCCTAAGGATACTTGAAAGGTAGAGGCGATATCGATAAGAAGATAACTCAACATAAGGCTTAAGGTTACAGTAGCAAAACAGGCCATCACTAATGAAGGGATAAACAATCTATGGGGTGAACTGCTTTCAGATTCATCAGAATGGGCAGTCATAAAATAAATGACACAAAAATTGCTATTAACAGTTGTTAAACAATTTCAGTTTTCCTTCGGGTAAATCACAAAGTGTCTAAATCTCTAGTAGCTAAAGATTAAAATCTTAAGACCCTATGAATAAGCTGGATATGTAGAGAATTGAAGGTTTTGCTGTTGGATAAATCTGAAGTTGAGGCTGAGAAAAGCCCAGAAATTGAAATGCCAATTGCCGCTTCTCTGAAAGAGGATGTTGTCACTGTCTCTTCAGTTGAAGGAATTGAAGAGTTTTCATCAAAAGGCTACGGCGTAGAGGAAAACGGCAAGCTGAACCTTAGTTTCTATGAAGCCCTGTTTCTTTTGGGCAAAGGAGCCCTAGAAGTCAAAGACAAGAAAACTGGAAAAAAGCTGGTTTTTCAGGAACTGCTCAAGCGTTTCCAGTTAGTTGACAAAGATGCATGGGTAAGGTATCTTATTTACAGGGACCTAAGAAGCCGCGGATATGTTGCTCGGGAAGGCTTCGGGTTGGGAATGGATTTTCGCGTCTACGAGCGCGGAGATTATGGTAAAGGAACTGCCAAGCACATTATTTTTGGCATACAGGAGGGGCAGTCTGTTTCTGTGGAGAAGCTGGCGAGAACTCAGCGGTATGTTCAGAATTTGAAGAAAAACTTGATTCTTGCGGTTATTAATCGTAGGGGCGAAATTGTTTACTATTCTTTGTCAGAGCTTAATCTAAAATAGCATATTGGTGAGATGGAGTGTTCAAGACTGTTCGCGGAATGAGAGACCTGCTTCCCGTGGACGCGCAGAGAATGCGTTATGTTGAGCAGGTTTCTAGAACAATCTCTAAGCTTTACGGCTACGAGGAGATAATTACTCCAGTTTTGGAGTCATATGAGCTTTTGGCGGCTAAAACTAGCGAGGAAATCCGTGAACGAATGTACACCTTCAAAGACCTTGGAGACAGAAAGGTGGCCATGCGTCCAGAATTCACTGCCTCTGTTGCCCGCTTGGTAGTTAACAAACTTAAAAACGAGCCCAAACCAATGCGGCTCTTTAGTGTCGGCAGCCTTTACCGCTACGATGAGCCCCAGTATGGACGGTTCCGAGAGTTTTGGCAAGCAAACTACGAACTTTTTGGTTCTGCAAGACCAGAAGCAGACGCAGAAATCCTGATACTCACCAACAACATCCTCAAGAAGTTGGGACTCAAAAATTATCGCTTCAAAGTTGGGCACACAGGAATCCTACGGGGAATACTGACACAAGAAGGGCTGGATGACGAAAAACAAAACAGCGTAAGGCAGCTTCTGGACAAGAAACTTTGGGCTGACGCTCTTGAGCTTGCCAGCAACGCAGGTATTTCACAAAAGGGTCTAGCGACGCTAGAGAGTTTGCTTGAAATAAAAGGTGAAGATGCTTTTCAGGTTCTAGAGCAAATCAAAGACAGCATTCAAGAGTATGAGAGCGCTGTTGATGCCGTAGACAATCTGTGGAAAATACTTGAGCTAATACAGGAGAGCGGAGCACAAGTAGATGTAACAGTTGAAGCGGGCTTTGCCAGGGGCTTGGAATACTATACAGGAATGATTTTTGAGTCATATGTTCCGGGTCTTGACATTGCCTTGGGCGGCGGAGGGCGCTATGATAAGCTAATTGAGCTCTTTGGAGGCGAACCAATTCCCGCTGTTGGGGTTGCCCAAGGAATAGACCGAATTGTTTTAGCATTAACAAAACAAAAAGTCACCCAAGAAACATCAACAAACAGTGTTGCTGTCATATCCGTAAAGGACGAGTGTATGGCAAAAGTGTTGGAGCTTGCTGCGATGCTTAGAAACAAGGGGTTATTTGTGGAAGTTGCTGTTATGGGTCGTTCTATATCAAAGGCTTTGGCGGATGCTAACAGAAGGGGCGTTGCCTACGCTGTGATTGTTGGCCCCAAGGAACTTGAGGAACAAAAGGTTGTTCTGAAGCAAATGAAAAAGAACCGCCAACAAACGGTTAAAATCAGCAATCTCATTGAAGTGATATTGATGGACTCGACGTAGTTTGTGTTTGCTGGTTTTTGTCTTTTTTTAGAAGTGTCCTAATCAACTTGAGGTAGCCTAAAGTTAGCAGTACAATCCACCCGAGAATGCCAAGAATAAGGATTGTAAGAGTTACGGCATTAACAAGCGGTATTGTTGTAGGGTAAAAATCTGAAAGAAGAATGAAGGTTTCAGTGTAAGAGTTAAAGAACCAATGCATGAGTATTGATACATGGACGCCATATACTAGATAGCATAAGGCGATAACTAGGCCTGCAAATGTGGCTGAGCTGACTTTTCCAATCTCCCAGCTAACTCCGGGGTCAAAGTGAACTAAGCCAAAAATTACTGAAGTGATAATAACCATGCCCCATTCGCTTGGGCTGATTCCGCGGATGATTCCGTGGTCAGCTACTGTTTTTGTTCCAGCCATTCTTTTGGCGTGATCGGGAAGCAAAATTGCCGTGAAAAACAGTTTGAGTTTTTGTTTCAAAGAAACCAGTTCTGTTTTCTTAGTTATGAATAAGTGGATGATCAGGAAGGCTCCGATTGGAATTAAACGAAAAATGATTTCTTCAATCACGGCAGAGTAGGAGAGGTCTAAAAAATCCATGAATGGGTCTCCGGGCAGGGGCGTGGTTCCTGTTGGGATTCCTCCTGCTTCTTGAACGCTTTGGATTACTACAACAGCAATGTATGTCATGCTGCTTATGATGGGCAGGGCAAATAGGGAACTGTTTAAGAGTTTTCTTGTGGGTTTGGTGAGGCTTTCTTTGAGAGTTTGATGGAAGTTTTCGTTTAGTTTCCAAGCCGCAACAAAGCTCAAAGTGAATATGCTCCAGAGGCTTAGGAAAAGTACGCCTAAATTAAGTTCTATTGGAATGTATATTGTTGCAGTGAAGAACCAGACGGGTAGAGCTGACAAGTAAAGCATGCTGGTGGTTAACCCATCAGGTGTGAAATAGAATAGTACAGGCCCCAAGACAATGGAGAGAAAGAAAAAGAAAACCGTGAAAATCACTGTGATTACAAGAAACATTTTGACAAACAATTTCAGCCCATCAGCAATCATAGTGACTACTCCGGGTGTATAGTAGCAGCTAAATGGTAATTAACTTATGTTAAAGAAATTTGTAAGTCTGCTTTTTGTAAAAGGGTTAATTAGTTTGTTCTTCGGTTTCGAGGCGTTGAAGTGTTGTGATGAAGTTGAGTATTGTGGGTTGAAGTTTAACTTTTGTGTCTTGGTTTTGTTTAATAAAGTCATATTCTTTTAGGAAATTAACAGCCATTTCTGATTTGGTTTTTGACGAGGTGACTTTTTGTGTGATTTCGTTTAAGTCGTGCCATTTGCCGTCTTTGAGTAAGAACAGGATTTTGTCGATTGTTGACATTTGGTGTCCTCTTTTGAGAATTGAAGTTGTTGTCAGTTGGGCATAAGTGTGTTGTGAAGTTGTTTTTCATATTTTTCGTCTTTTAAAAACCTATAGAAAAGCGTTTACAATTTTCTAGATTTTAGTTCTATAAAAAAAGTATAGAAATCTGGTAAGGAATTTCCTTTCTTATGTCCTTATATTCAATAAAATAACAAGACGATAATGCAACACACGCACATAACAGGTCACTGAGGAAAAAAGAATGGAACGTACTGAAATAAAAGAATTCGTTGATGAACTAAGAACTGACTGGAAACATCTATGGCAAAACAGACTAGACGACAAAATAAGAGCAGAAGGAATCGCCCAACAAGACTACTCAAAACTATTTGTCGAACAAGGAACAGTAATCAAAGCAACAAGAGACTACAAACCTCTAGAATTCTTTGACATAGTAGAAGGCTACCTTGGACCAAACACAACAAAAGCAATCGTTCCAAACACTACAGTAGGCGGATGGGGAAAATTCATCCGAAACAACATACAAAAACAAAAAACCACACCAAAAAGAACATACACTCCACCCAAACCAACCCATAAAAAAGGTCAGCAACAAAAAAAGGGCGGAAGAGGCTGGAGAAACGTCAAACTACTATCATAACAGTGTAAACAGTAAAGTTAACACGTGAAAAGCTAATTTTTGATGGCGGGCGGGACGGGATTTGAACCCGTGACCCCGAGCTCACTCCCAGTTCCCTGTTAGGAGGCTTACACCAACATTTTGTGCTGTTCGTGCCCTATCCTGGCTAGGCTTCGGTAGAAAACCAACATAATTTTCTATACCCGCCCAGATTTTTCCCGCCAAAATATGTCTAACATGTTGACTGTTATAACCATAACGCCAAAAACAAAACAAGTCAACACCTAAAACAGTCTTGAACTGCTCTGCGCACAAGTAACATTTATGTCGAAGGTGCGTTGTGAATATTGAGGTGGCGGGGGTACCCGAGCCAGGTCTAAATAGCGGGTCAAACATAGATCCCCTAGGAAAAGGGGGAGGACTTAAGATCCTCTGGCGCAGGCCTCCACGGGTTCGAATCCCGTCCCCCGCACCAGCGAATTTCTCTGTGGGCATGGTAATTTTTTGATAAAAATTTTAGTCAAATAAGCTTAATTGTGTAGGTTTTGAAAGGATTAAGTATGGATGCAGATTTTTCTGTCCACAAAATCTTAAAGGATCAGACCAGAAGACAAATTTTGTTGAGCTTAAACAGTAGTGACACTTTGAGTTACATGGAGCTCATGAACATTCTAAAAATCACGAACACTGGCAGATTCAACTACCATCTAAAAATACTAAATGAACTAATAGAGAAAAGAAAAGATGGAAAATATTGTCTAACAGAAAAAGGTCGACAAGCAATTGCATTTCTTGAGAATCATCCACAAGCCGCTAAATTCAGTCACTCGCTTACAAAAAGCCGAATCAAGGTTTCCAAGAAATTTGTTTTTGCATCGATTCTTGTTATGCTGATTTGTTTGGGTTTTCTTTTGTCTGTTTCATTCGTTAAATCGTTTTATGAACCAAAGGTAGAGTGGGAACAGTTTCTGCTTGGAGTAAGTGGAAACTCGGTTATTCAAACTGTTGATGGAGGCTATTTGGCGTTGGGAACAAACGCGTCTGTTAAAGAAAACAGTGATACTGAAAGCGTTTTTGTGAACCAAAAACCGATTCTGGTTAAAACTGATTTTTCAGGTAATGTCCTGTGGACAAAAACTTACCCTGCTGAAGATGGAAGGCTGGAGTTATCAAGCATTATTCAGACAAGTGATGGAGGCTATGCTTTAGGTGGAATACAGGTTATTGAAGATGATTTTTCAAACCAAGAGGACAAAATCTGTCTAATCAAGATTGATTCCCAAGGCAACATACAGTGGAGTAGATTATTGACTGCCCATAATACAAGCCACTCTGATGTTGTGGGTTTAAGTTTGGAAAGCCTTATTCAAACGGGTAATCAGGGTTACGCTTTAGTCGCAGGCTATGTTCATACAATGTACATCAGTGAAACTTGGTTTGTTAAAACAGATACAAGCGGCAATCTTGAGCTAAACAAGACGATCGCACCTGCAACAATCGGCCATCCCCTATCACTTACGCAGACAGATGATGGCTACGTTATTCTTGGCTCAGTTAGTGGAAGAGGTGGCTCTGGAGGAAAAGTGAGTGTCACAAAAATTGACCCCGAAGGCAACATCCAATGGTACATGCTACATGGCGAAAACTCAGCTAACCCAAAAGGCACAAGCGGCACAGCCACCAATGACAGCGGATACATAGTTGCGGGATACACGTATGCAGGGCTTTATGGCTGGATAATCAAAATGGACAATCAAGGCAACATGGTCTGGAACACAAGCTATTCTTACTCTCAGTATCCAAGCACAATTCAAACAATCTCGCAGGCTAACGATGGAGGCTACATCTTTGTCGGATCTGCAACAAAAGCAACAGAGTTTGGCGTATTCGACCCCGACACACAAATTTTCACGTGGATAGCCAAAATTGACAGTTTAGGCAACATACAAAAAGAGACAGCAATCGAAATGGGCAACTACTTCACAAACCCAGACTCAGTCATACAAACCAACGACAACGGATACGCTTTTGTTGGAACATGGAACCAAACAGGTCAAGCATCAAACACGCAAAGATTTTGGTTCATAAAAACTGCAGATTTCACACTCATTCCAACATCAACATGGACTCTAATTAGCGTGTTAGCTATTGCCACAACAGCTGCAGTAGAGATAGCCCTTATCGCAAAATTTTTTCCAAAAAAACAAACAACACACTAACGGTATTCACATGTTCGTGCGGCATATTAGGAGACTAATAGAGGTTCATTGTTGAAAACTAACTTTTTTTCTGAACTTTTTAGCACAGCACACGTTTGCCGCCTAAAGTTCACACTAACACTAGTAGACACATAACAGAACAACAATTAACAGGCTTTTTTCTGACAGCTTCCAGTTAACCATAAGTTTATTTTGCGTTTATTGTTCCTTGCATAGTTAACGTAGGTTGTGTAGTTATGGGTGGTTCTGATAAACAAGTGCCTGACATCAAAGAATCGCTAACTGACTGGTTTTCTGGAGCAAAAAAAGTAGTCGTTGCAGGCATCGGAAACCCGTTCAGAAGAGACGACAACGTAGGAGTGGAAATCGTAAGAAACCTACAAAACAAAGTCTCAAAATCTGTCTACCTAATAGAAGCAGAAACAATCCCCGAAAGCTACATGCAACAAATAGTAGCCTTCAAGCCCACGCACATACTACTTGTGGACGCGGGAATAATAAACAGAAAAGCAGGAGCAGCAACACTTGCAGACCCAGCACAACTGATAAGAAAAACGTCAATCTCAACCCACACGTTGCCCCTACGAATCTTTTGTGACTACCTCACACAGACCACACAAGCAAAAATCGCGCTGCTCATAATCCAGCCAATGGACACGGAATTTGGCGAAGGACTAACCCAACCACTAAAGCAAGCAGTAAAAAACCTAACAGAATTTCTGGAAAAAATTCTACCCTAAAAAAAGAAAAAATCAAGCTGGAGCCAAAAAACGCTCCAACATATTTGAGAGTTTATTCTTCAGACGATAGTGCGTCTTGGAACAGCTTCTTGACCGCTGTTATCCGTGCCTTCTGCGAAACAACATCCTTTGTCGTGAAATCCAAAGCTTCCTCTGGGCACCACTCTACACACTGTGGATTACCTTCACAAAGGTCACAGACAAACACTTTTCTGGTGTCAGGATGCAACTGAATAGCCCCATAATCACAGGCTTCGATACACCATCCACAGCCGTTACACTTGTCCTCATCAATCATGATGGTACCATTCTCTTCTGACTGCCTAAGCGCATCACGCGGACAAGCAGCAACACAAGGAGAATCCTCACAGAGCCTGCAGCTAACCGCCAAATTCACAAAAGAATTCAAACGAATAGCCCGAATACGAGACTTTGTAGGATTATAGGTGTTTTCGTGTTTCATGGAACAAGCGTACTCGCAGACACAGCAACCAATACACTTTGAGGGGTCACCGGAAACAAATTTTTTCTCATGAATAGTTGGCATCACACATCATCCTCCTTAGAGCTTCTTCTCCACAATCGGAATTAGATCCTCCAAACCCACTTGCTTGAGTTTTTCAGGCGTAGGCACACCATTCTTGGTCCAGCCACGAACTTTATAGTAGTCATCTAAGCCAATGTCAAACTCTGCCTGCTTTACATAAACTCCCTTCCCAATACAATCTTCAGGAACTGGGAAGTTCAGAATCTTCCAAGGCAACGTATCCTCTTTTCGTGTTCCTCCGCCCTCACGAATGTTAATCACCCTAGCAAGATTGTTAATCCGCTCACCAGCCATCAACAAATCATCAGCATTCATAGGTATTCCAGTTGCCAACTCGTAATATTTTGCCATGTCCTTAAGACCGTCATACATGACACCTCTTGAGAACTTGCACAAAATCAATGAGTCAACAACGTTATACAGGTCCTCACCGTCCATGATCATCTTTCCTCTTCCTGCCTCAATCTTGAAACGGTCAACTTTGCCCTTCACGTCAGGTGAATAAGCACCAGACCGTAAGTGGCAAGCTCCACGGAACGAAACAGAAAAGCCCAAAGCAGCAGTCTGCAATGTCCTAAGATCATAACCAGGCAACTCCATTCCTTTGATGTGGTTAGCGTACTTGTATGCGTCTTTGCCAATTATTTCGGCTGCTCGTTTGGTTCCTTCAGCAAACGTGTCTCCTAGCCAGCCAGTGCGAGTGCCAATTCTTTTAATTGCTTCAACAAGTGCCTCATGATTACCGAAATTAAGTTTCAGTCCGTCAGTGTCTTTGTCAGTTATGACGCCATTTTCGTAACAGTCCATAGCCATAGCCACTATTACACCAATGGAAATTCCGTCCATTCCATAATAGTCAGCTAAACGGATAGCCTCAATAATCGCATCTAAACGGTCAACGCCACAGAGGGGACCACAAGACCACAGGCACTCAAACTCAACACGAGAAGTGCTACCCTTGTACTGTCCTTCAGGAACCACAGCAATGTGGTCACAGCGCATACCACAAGTTGCACACCCAATAATCTTCTTGACATACTTTTCACTCAAAGTCTCGCCACTGACTTTCTCTGCACCCTCAAAAGTTGCATTAGTAAAGTTGCGGGTAGCCAAAGCAGCCAAAGCATTCAAGACCAAAACGTTCTCGGGTGTACCCAAAGTTCTGTATTTTCGTGTAGCTGGACCTTTCATACGCTCATGAACAGTCCGAACAAACTCTGTAAACGCTTCAGGGTCAGAAACATCAACATCTTTAGTTCCACGAACAGCAACAGCCTTCAAATTCTTAGAACCCATAACAGCGCCCATACCGCCTCTACCAATGGCACGGTACTCGTCATTAATTATACAACCAATCCGACACAGTTTCTCGCCAGCTTCACCAATAGCAGACACACGAATATAGAAATCGCCAAGGGTTTCCCTGATAGTCTCATCAGTTTCAGCAGGAGACATACCCTTCATATGCTCTGCATCAAGAATCTGAACAGAATCGTCATCAATCCAAACATAAACCAGCTTCTCAGCTTTGCCTGTGAATATGATGAGGTCATATCCAGCACGCTTTATTTCAGACCCAAAGAAACCATGAGCCTTAGCCTCGCCGATTGTATTAGTTAGAGGTGACTTGGAAACAACAGCATAACTGTTTCCAGCAGAAGGCGCCATAGTACCAGTCAAAGGACCAGTCATGAAAATCAGGGGATTCTCAGGACTGAAAGGGTCAACACCTGCCTCGGAATGGTCTAACCACAGTTTCATTCCAAGACCGATACCTCCTATGTATTCTTTAGCCAATTTCATATCTAGGGGTTTGACTTCAGTTTTCCCAGTTGTTAAATCTACGTAAAGAATTCGTTTAGCGAAACTCAATCATAATCCTCCGTTGATTACTTTTGGAGAGAAATAGATGAATCGGATAGATAAATATTAATCTTTATCTTTTTTTGGATTCAACAGAAACATAATTTTAACCGTTTTTTTAGGGTGTGCCTAATATTATATCGATAGTATTTGCAATGCATAACGGAATTTGAAAAAACTGAATTGCCATTAAACTAGCCCATAACAAAAAAAGCACACAATAACCGCTAAATAAGATTCACCACACAATATATAACAGCAAAAAGCTCAACCATCCACAAGTAATTGACTAACAGGTGAAAAACATTGAAAGTTAGAGTCCAATACCTCGGATACATCAAAAACATGCTAAACAAAAGAGAAGAACACCTCGAAATAGAAGACAAATCCTCCCTCTACGACCTACTAAACAAATTAGCTGGAATTCATGGCGCAGCATTCAAAAAAGAAGTTTACGAGCCAGGAGTAAAAGACATCAAAACAGGCTTTTCAGTCACAATAAATGGAGTATTCATTGGACAACTCGGCGGACTGAACGCAAAACTAAATGAAGGCGACAATGTCATGCTAATGTCTCTTATGAGTGGGGGCTAAAGCACAACTTTAGATTTCTAGTTGAGTCTCCATTTTTGTCAAGTTACTGTATCCCGATTTTGTTAATTCAATGATGTCTTCTAGCCTCACTCCACCTACCGTGGGGTCATACAGTCCAGGCTCAACAGTCACAATAACATGCTCTCCCAATGGAACCGAAGATAGTTCACCGATGCGGGGGCTCTCATGTATCTGCAGCCCAACCCCATGACCAAGGCTATGAGTCATCCCAACGGTCACCTTTTTTCCGCTTCTCGTGGTCTGGTAGCCCTTCTTCTCTAGCACATCACAACAAACATCATAGACTTGGCTTCCCACAGCTCCTGCTTGGATAGAATCTAAAGAAGCGTTTTTTGCCTCAGAAACTGTATCAAACATCTTCTTTAGTTTGTTTGATGACTTTCCTTTCACTACGGTTCGAGTCATGTCAGTCCAGTAACGTTTCTGCAAACTCCGCGGATAAATATCCAAAATTATCGGCTGGTCTGCTTTGAGTTTGTCTTCTGATTCACCAACATAATGTGGATCAGACGAGCGTGGACCACATGCGACTATGATGTCTTCTTCGACCAAGCAACCTTGTTCTAAAAGTTTGTGTCCAAAAAACGATTTCACCTTGCCGACAGTCAAAGGTTCCCCATTACTCAGCAAGGTTTTGTTGCTGCCCACATCCGAGTTTGCTATCAGGTTTATTGCTTCAGAGGCAACTGTTTCGTTAATTCGTTGTATCTCTTTAATTGTCTTTACTTCGGCGTTATCTTTAGTTTCTCTGGCTTTCTCGACAACACCAAACATTGGCTGAATCGTTAACCCCTCAGAACGCATCACATCAGCAACAATTACTGGAAAATTTGGCGGTACACAAATCTTTGTTCTTGTGCCCAACTCCTTTTTTGTTAAATCAGAAAGAAACTGTATAGCACCCAACTGAGGCTCCTTTGCCGATTTTACTGCTGTCAAATAGTTGTAGTCAAAGTATGACCGCACATCTTTGATGATAGATTGCTTTTGGGCACGCGGACACTCCATCTGGCTGACTACAAGGATAGGCTCCTCGTCAACTTTTTTGAGAAAAACAAAGGGGTCTGGAGCCAAAAACTCTGTAAGATAATACATGTTGGCGTCTTTGTAGCTGTCTGAGTACAAAAGCAAAGCTTCAGCACCTTTCTCAGCTAGGATATGCTCAAGGTCTTCTCTCAACTTAACAGTGCTCCCTTACAGAAACGTGGCAGTAGATGACTAAATCTTTTTGCCACAAAAATTGTTACAGTGGGCCCGGCCGGATTTGAACCGGCGACCACCAGGTTATGAGCCTGGCGCTCTAACCAAACTGAGCTACGGGCCCTCCGATATTTTTCTTATTACCCGATTGTCAAGTTAAGATTTAAGGATTTTCTGTTTTAGTCCTGTCTCTAAAATAAAGTGCCCTACTTGATCAGCTTGTTTCAAATTAACAAAAACTGGAAGGTGTTTTTACTCTTTCTTCTTTTTGTTTTCGGTCATCATCTGAACCAGATGAGGCATATTTTCTAAGCTCTCTTTCATCACGTCCATAAGAGCCTCATTTATTTCCACATCTAAAGTCACTTTTACGTGTCCTTTCTTTTCGTCAACCATGATAGTTCACCTCCTTTCTCTATTTTCAAAAACAAATCCACATCAAAGGAGTAATGGTACTTTCCTTGGCGCCTAGACTTCACTTTGTAGTCGTCTATTAGTTCTGTTTTTTTGTATTCTTTCAGTTTACGTTTTATGTATACCCCAATGAACTGGGGATAAAAAAATTCAAACCGTAATTCGAGCCGAGCGAAAACGGATGAAACACTGTCTAAAAGTCCCACTGAATCTCCCCCAATTCAAGTATATCTATTGCGTGACAACTACAATATAGTTTGTGGTTTGCGTTATAGAAATCAAGCGTCTGTTGTTTAGAAAAGAGAAGGGCTTTTATTGAAGGCAAAACTCCTGTAGGGTAGGCGTTAAGGGATGAATTACAGAGAATTACTTGAACGTGCTCAATCAAAGCTTCCTTCTGATGTACGTGAACACAAACGATTTGAGGTTCCACAGCCTCGAAGTTTTATAATGGGCATGCGCACAGTCCTAGCAAATTTTAAAGAAATATGTGACGCCCTTAACCGAGAACCCCGTCACGTTCTCAAGTTCTTTTCAAAAGAGATGGCTACCGCTGCAACCATGCAAGGTAACCGAGCAATCTTTCAAGGAAAATTCAACAGAGACACCTTTGAGAGGCTCATCCAAAGATACATCAAAGAGTTTGTAGTCTGCCCTGTTTGCACTCGACCAGACACAAAAATCGTTAAAGATAGACGCTTTTTGTTTCTGGTTTGCGAAGCCTGTGGAGCAAGGTCATCAATATCAACTTTGTAGGACGCTTAACCTTGGAAGTATACGCCAAGTTGAGCAAATGCGGAGAACATGTGCTTCTTGCAACCTGTGACGAAGAACTACTAGGCGAAGTTCTAAAGGATGGCAAAATAGTTTTCAAGATTGGCGAAGAATTCTATAAAGGTCCAAAAATGCCTGTGGATGATGCTATTGCATTAATGGAAGAGTCCACGGTTGTGAACATGGTTGGACCTAACATCGTGAAAAAAGCAATAGAACAGGGGCTTGTTCACCCTGAAGCGGTTCTAAACATCTGCGGCGTTCCCCACGCGCAAATTGTAAAAATTTAGAAGCTATACCCAGTACATGTCTTCGTCTTTTGCGTTGATTTTAAAGACAGCAAACATGAAATCTTCGTCTGTATCGTTGACTAACCCGTGAACTTCTTCGGGTTCACACAACAAAGTGTCTCCGGGCTGGGCTCTAACTTTTGTGTCTCCACAGAAAACAACAGCACTTCCCTTCAAAACATGATAAACTTCAATCATCTTTTTGTGATAGTGCGGCTTTATTTCGGTGTGAGCCTTATTTTTGACTATCTGAACAATATTGCCGTCAGATTTTAGGTCTTTTTCGGTGAGCAAGATTTTCTTGGAGTAACCTTGCCGTTCCAGCCACCCATCTTCGGTTAACTTAACAAACTTCATTTCTATGTCACCTTTGAAGCGTTCCAGAAAATACTTGGCAACCCACTTAATAGAAGTTCTTCAAGAGTTTTTGGTTTACATGGTTGCAGAGAAACCTAAATAGGAAAAGCTGTAATCACCTGTGTAGGAAGGACTGTTGTGTCTTTTAGAGATAAAGTGGATAAACGGCTTAGCCGTAAGCAAAAAGCGTATGAAATCGAGTCGCTGATGAAAAATAAGCGCAGCGAAGATTACCAAGTTATCGAAGAGGTTTTTGACAAGTCTACGCTCATGACAATATACGATTTCATGAATAAGGGAATAATTGATGAGATTCATGGAGTTGTAAACGCGGGAAAAGAGGCACGAGTCTACTGGGGAAAAGACACTGAAGGAAACGAGTTGGCTATCAAGATTTATCTCACCAGCTCCGCTGAATTCAAGAAAGGCATGCTTCCATACATAGAAGGTGACCCCAGATTTTCTCATGTCCGCAGAGACACACGCTCTCTTATCTATACTTGGGCGCAAAAAGAATACAAGAATCTACAGCGGGCTAAAGACGCAAAAGTCAATGTTCCAGAGCCCTTGGCCATCCAAAAGAACGTTCTAATCATGAATTTTATTGGCAAGAATGGTGAACGTGCACCTCTCCTAAAGGAAACTGTTCTAGAGAACCCTGAACAGGTTTTCAAGTTAATTTTAACTTATTTGAAGCGGCTGTATACTAAAGCGGGTTTGGTACATGCAGACCTGAGCGAATACAACATCATGATGTGGAAGAAAAAACCCGTGATTTTTGATGTCGCACAATCTGTGTTGATTAAGCATCCTATGGCTGAGCGTTTCCTGCGTAGAGACATTGAAAATTTGCATAGGTATTTCAATAGGAAAGTTTCAGACATATTATCAGTAGATGAGATTTACGTGAGGGTTACAGGTGGAAGGAAGTAAAGCTTACATCAAGATTCCAAGAGATCGTATCGGGGCTCTTGTTGGTCCAGATGGCACCGTAAAAAACGTTATCGAAAGAAAGCTGTCTGTTAGTTTGGAGGTGGACAGCGAAAATGGATCGGTTCAGATAACTCTTCCATCAACATCTGAGGACCCAACGGTTCTGTTTAGAGCAAAAGAGGTTGTTACTGCCATCGGCAGAGGATTTGCGCCGGACCATGCGTTCAGGCTGCTTGATGATGAAGAAATAATTTTTGAGGTTATTGACCTTCGGGAGATTGTGGGCAGGTCTCCATCTGACTTAAAGAGACTGAAAGGCAGAGTGATTGGAAAAGAGGGCAAAACCCGGAAGATAATTGAGGAATTAAGTGAAGCAAACATTTCGGTTTATGGTCACACGATTTCGATAATTGGGTATCCTGATCAAGCCTCAATTGCTAGAGAAGCAGTGACTATGCTGATTAGGGGAAGCCTTCATGGAACAGTGTACCGTTTCTTGCACAAAAAACGAAGAGACCTTAAAAAACAGAGGTTGCAGCTCTGGGAGCCAACATTCCGAGAGTAACCTAAAACTGCTGTAAAAGGGCTCTAATTAGTTAAGCTTTAAATTTTACAAAAACATTGAAATACATATCATATAGAATTATGAATGACCCTGCCATGTTGCTACATATCATACAATGCCGTTCTGACGCGGTTCCCAGTCCAGAAAACCGCGGAGGCGATGCAAACGCAATGAAAACGCAGCTTTCACAGCTTAAAATGTCGATGGGCGGTGGAAACCAGCTTTGGTAACCTTCCAAGAGATAAGCCCCGCAGACTTTTTCTACCGGAACCGAGACATAGCGGGCTTCACAAATCCCTCGCGTGCAATTTTTGTTTCTATCCGAGAGCTTGTGGAGAATTCTCTTGATTCTGCCGACCAAATGAGTGTACCTCCAGAAGTGTATGTTCGATTAACTGAGGAAGATGCGAGTACTACAACGGAGTCAGGAAATGGTGTATACCGTTTGCTGATAATGGATAATGGTTCTGGAATTGCAGCGCGTCATATTCCTTCAGCGTTTGGTCAGGTTTTGTTTGGCTCAAACTATAAACTCAAACAGGCGCGTGGAACTTTTGGTTTGGGCGGAACTATGGCTATTTTGTATGGTCAGATTACCACTCATAAACCCGTTCTCGTGAAGTCCAGTACTGGCGGTTCCAAAGTTTATGAGTTTAAAATGATGATAGACATCCAACGGAACCGTCCGCTTATCTTGGACCGTAAGACCAGAAGAAACAAGGAAAATTGGCGCGGAACCATTGTTGAGTATTCTTTGGAAGGAGACTACTACAGGGCTATGTCCAAGATTTTGGAGTATCTAAAGCAGACGGCGCTGCTTACGCCCTATGCTGACATAAAATTTGTTGACCCTAAAGGCAGATTGTACATGTTCAATCGGGTAACAACTAAAATGCCGCCGCCGCCAACAGAAACTTTGACTCACCCCTACGGCGTGGATGTTGAAACCCTTCAACGTATCATACGAGTTACTGAGTCCCGAAACCTGCTGGATTTTATGCGTAAACACTTTCACCGAGTCGGTCAAGGCACTTCTCTTAGTTTTTTGGATTTCGCGGGATTCATAAGAACGCCTGACCCTAAGCGGCTAAAACCCGAAGCAGTTGCTCGGCTTGTAGAAACAAATAACAAGTCTAAGAAATTTAGGAAATTTTTTGGCAGAATAACAGAAGAACAAATCAAGGTTGGACTAAAAAAGGCAAAATCTCAAGACATGATTGCTTTCCTAAAAAGCATCTTTCCAAACGTTGACCGGACAATTATTCTTCGTTTACTTGCTTCGTCGGGCTTGGTGAGAACTAAAAACCCAAAGAAACTAAAGCCGCCCGAGATTGTGAAGCTTGTTCGGATGATGAAGCAGTATACTGATTTTCTTCCTCCAGATGCAAGTTGCCTGTCTCCTCTGGGTGAAGATTTGCTGCGGGCTGGGATTCTTAAGGAACTCAAACCCGAGTTTATTGCTGTTTCTCAGAGAAAGCCGTCAACATATGCTGGTCATCCATTCATTGTGGAGACGGCTATAGCGTATGGTGGGGATATTCCCAAAAAGGATGATATTGTTGTTTACAGGTTTGCAAACAAGATTCCTCTTTTGTATGATGAAGCCAGCGACGTTTCGATTAGGGTAATTCGGTCTATAAACTGGAGAAGGTACAAAGTTGCGTCTGGTATGCCAATTGCTATTCTGGTTCATCTTTGCAGCACAAAGGTTCCATACAAGACGGTAGGCAAGGAGTTTATTGCCGACCGCCCTGAGGTTAAAGTTGAAATTTTGAATGGAATCCGCGAGGTTGCTCGTCGTTTGCAGACGTTTTTGGCTAAACGAGAGCATGTAGCTAAAGAGAAGAAACGTTTGTCTGTTTTCGCCAAGTATCTGCCCAAGATAGCACAGTTTTCTACAGATTTAGCTGGAAAGACTGAAGCGCCAGACATTGAGTTGTTGTTGAAGAGTGTGAGGAAGTATGAAACGGAAGGAAAGTGAGAGTTCAACTAAAAAGAAGAAGGACGCGGTTCTAAATGACCTTCGAGAGTTTGGCGGTGAACTTTATGGTCAAATGGAGAAAGGAAAGTTTCCTTGGGTAGAGATGCCAAGCCGTTCCACAGAAAACATTTACTATAGCCCTGATGTACGCCAGTATATCCTAGGCGAGAAAAGCGTTAAGCGCCATGCTCGAAATATTCGGCACATTAAGCCTTTCACGCAGATGGTTTGGGCTGGTTTTTTTGCCAGCGAGCTTGTGAAGAACCGTAAAACTTCGACACTCAGGGACGTGTACTATTCTGCTCAGGCGTATGAGATGACATTCAAGGACCAGCCAGAGTCAAACAATATACTTACTGACTTGGAGACAGCCACGGGTTTTGCCCGAGAGGACTTTAATGTGTTTCCAGAAGAGCGTTCTGCTCTATTTGGAGATTTAACAATCGAGTATACGGTTCCAGGATATGAAGGAAAACAGTTGAACATGACTTCTCATCCTGACGGAGTTATGATTGGTCCATCCGTTGTTTCTGCAGAGTTCGCTAAGACTGGATGTGACAAAGTTATTGCAATCGAGAAAGGCGGTTTGTTTACCCGTTTTATTGAAGAACGTGTTCACGAAAAATTCAATGCACTTCTTGTTTTGACTGCAGGTCAAGCACCTAGAGCAACTAGACATTTCCTTAATCGACTGAACACTGAACTAGACCTTCCAGTCTATATCTTCACTGATGGTGACCCATGGGGAATGCACATTGCCATGGTTATTATTTCGGGTTCAGCGAATGCAGCTCATCTTCGTGGGTTAACTACACCTGATGCTAAGTGGGGCGGAGTATACGCCACGGACATTGTTGACTACAAGTTGCCTACTGACCCGTTAACGGATGTGGATATTAAACGGCTTCATGAGTTGGAAAAGGACCCAAGATATACTGGAGACTTGTGGAAAAGAGAAATCAAGACTTTCCTGAAAATTAAGAAGAAAGCAGAACAAGAGGCTTTCAGCAGATATGGTTTAACATACATTGTTGACGAGTATTTGCCAGCGAAACTGGAAGAAATGTCTGCTGATTAACTTGTTTAGTTTTAGGAAGAGCAGCTCATATTAGATGCAATAGAATGTTAACTGTGGTTTTGGTTACAGGTGCAGTTTAGGGTTTTTTGCCCCAGTTGACGTTTTCCCATATTCGTTCATGGATGTAGTATATGACTAATTGGATTGCTTGAAAAGTAACTGATATTATGGTTGTTTGAGCCAAATTGTCTGTGACGTACCAGGTGATAATCATCAACACTACAAATGCTGTGATTCTGTAGGTTACGCTTTTTGCTAAGCTTCTTGCTCTTTTGTCCACTGTTATCCCAGTGTTATTTTGTTTTATGTTGTAGATATTTTTTGTTTCAACTAAAAATATGATAGGTAATAATCGCGCGGTGTATTGTTATTGAGTGATAAAATTTTGACTGTGTGTTCAACATTTTTTTATAGTTTATTCAATTCTTCTTAAATTGTATTCTTTAGATTTCAGGATGTGTTGTAGAAGTTTTGTTACAAACAAAAACTAATATATGCTGTCTTGCTTCACAATACGCCTGTCATTTGGGGCGGGGTAATGATGGGAAAGAAATCCAAAGCATCTGATAGAAGGTCATCTAAGCTTCTTAGGGAATATTTGAAGGATTCCAACAGAAGCGATAGAGAAATAGCAAAAATTCTGGGAGTTTCACAACCGACTGTATCTAGGATGAAGAGCAAACTATTAAACGATGGCGTATTGCAACATTTTTCTGCAATTCCTGATCTTGCTAAAATGGGATATGAAATATTGGCGTTTTCTATTGTTAAGTTCAATATAGAAAATATACGAAAACATATACCTGAAATAGAAAAAATGGCAAGAGGTTGGGCGGAACGTCATCCAGAGATATTATTTGATTCAAGAGCTGAAGGCATGGGAGTTAACGCCATAACAATTTCTGTACACAAAAATTATGCAGAATACAAAAACTTTCTTGCAGATGCCAAGAACACATGGGGAAAATTCATGTTTGACGTGCATTTCATTCTTGTTGACCTTAAAGGCGGCGTCAATAAACCGTTTTCCTTCAAGTACTTGGCAGAAGAAAAGGAAAAGTAATTGTTAACATTGACTCTTTTGTTATGTTGCTGAACCCAATTTCAGGTCGTTACTGTTTGTTTACATTTAACTTGTAACCTGTAAGTCTCTTGTTTTTTCGTCTAGATAACAAAAAAATAATCAATGAATTAAGTACTTAGAACATTTACTTCTTTTGCGCTTTATGTTACAGCTTTGTCTGTTATTTTAGCAAGATTTATTACTGGCACTTGCTCTTTTGGGAGAGTAGTACCCCAATCTAAAACTAGCTTTATCTCCCCCTGATGGCTCAGTTTTATTCAAGGTTGGGGTACTGCATTCTCTTTCATATTTACCATGAGTTGAGAATTTGTTTTGGCGTGTTTATCCGTACGTAGATGATTTATACACAAAAAAAGTCTTGTTGCCGTGAAAAATGTTGTTTTTCCATAAAGCGTTAATACAATTAAAGAATGAAATTAGGGGTTGTGGAGGCTAAACAGTTGTTTATGAGAGGAAAACGCAAATTGAAGGTGGATGTGGGTAAATTGAAGGATAAAATAGATGCTTTGTCCAGTTTCCTAAGTTCCAAACTTAATGTTGATGTATCATCAACAGGCAACAAGCTCTTTGTATATTCTGATTATTTATCCACAAGCGAGTTACAGAAGCTCGTGAACAAGTTTGTTTACCATAATCATCTAAATCACACTTATTGGGTTGCATTGGAAGGCAACACCGTGAAAATTCACATGTTTAAACGTGCCGAGAAAAAGGAAAAACAAAAGAGCAATATTCCTGCAACAATTAGACATGGCTGGTAAGAAAGAAAAAATAGCTGAATGCAGTCAGGAATGTCTTGCCAAAACATGTTAACTGATAATGACGTGATTTTTAGAGCAAAAATCGTTTATCTAATTTTATCCAAGGACACTGATGAAGCTCTCAAGATGCTAAGCAGCCATTATGGAGTTGTGGAACCAAAACTTAAGGTAGGCATGCCAAAACGGTACTCAAAGAATCCAGCATGCTACGTAGCCAAAAACCAAACCATCCATGTGTCTCGCAGGGAAATCTTGTATAGCCCACACATAATTCTTCACGAGTTTTATCATCACCTTAGACGAGTTACAAATGCGCAGGGTGGAATAGAAAAATACGCCGACAACTTTGCAAAAAACTATATACAATCATACAAAAACACAACAAACAAAACATAACCTATTTCTTAAAATAATGAGACGAGGGTCTGGTTTGGATAAAAAAGTCTTTGTTGAGCAGGCTGTTTTGGACAGCATTTTAAGTTATGCGCAAATGTTTCATCCAAGAGAATCAATTCTTCTTTTGAAAGGCAAAGTAAAAAAAGACAGACTTGTGGTTACTGATGTCCAAATTCCACCCATGGCAACCCATGGAAGCACATTCTCTGCTTTTCCCTTGAGCAGACTTCCAATAGATTTCTCTGTCATTGGAGTTGCCCACTCGCACCCGTCAGGCGCATTGCGCCCGTCTACTGTGGACTTAAACAAGTTTTATGGCAGAATCATGCTCATAACAGGCTACCCCTACCAATCAAAACAAAACATCATAATATTTGACCGCAAAGGAAAACAACTAGAATTCACGGTCATCTAACGCTTTCATCAGAGCATCTAGTGTCGCCTAGTTGATGGGACTAAAACTCTGGTTCTGTTTTGCAGTACCATTTTAGCTCAAATTTATACAAAACTTAGATAAATTAAAATAAGCCTTGAGACTGTAACTTTAAACCTTGAAGGTGCTGGCATGAGCGAAGAAATGCCTATAGGATTAACATTAGCCGAAAAAATAGTCGGGTTAGTACTCATAATTATTGGAGCAATTGTCACAATCTATTCCATTGACCCCCCAGCAGGCGACATCAGCCACTTTGCAGGCATCTTCGTAATTGTCGGCGTGGCAGTCACAGTAACAGGAATCTTTTTGCTCATAACAAAAGGCGAATAAGCCAAAACGTATGTTACACCTAAACTGAACAGGCATATTAGGAGACTAATAGCAGTTCATTGTTGAAAACAACCTTTTTTCAGAAAAAATATTAGCAACAAATTAACTTTTAAGACCAAATTATACGAAAGAGTTAGAAAGGGGAAAAACTTACACCTCTTTGCAGCCAAACAGAAAGGTTGTTAAACGTGTCTGGAAAAGTTACCAAAATATTTAATCAAGCAATAACTGAGAAAAGAAAGTGCCTTCTTGAGCATGAAGCAAAAACAGTTTGTAAAGAATATGGAATACCAGTCACTGCATTGAAGATAGCAAAAAGTGCGGAGGAAGCAGCAAGGTTTTCAGAGGAAATTGGTTATCCCACTGTTCTAAAAATCATCTCTCCTGATGTTCTTCACAAAGTTGACGTGGGTGGAGTTGTTCTTAACATTAACAGCAAAGAGGATGCAAAAAAAGCGTACAGCCAAATTGTGGAGAGCGTAAAAAAGCACAAACCCGACGCAAAAATTGACGGCATTCTTGTTCAGGAGATGGCTCCATGCGCAACAGAAGTCATAGTTGGGTCAATTAAAGACTCACAGTTTGGACAAACCTTAATGTTTGGATTTGGCGGAACATTCGTGGAAGTTATGAAGGATGTGTCATTCAGAATTGCTCCAATCACAGAAGAGGAAGCCCGAGAAATGATTACTGAAGTAAAAGCATACCCCATCCTCCGAGGCTATCGGGGTCAACCACCAGCCGACATCGACACGCTAGCAAAAATCCTGCTAAATACCTCAAAGTTGGTAATGGACCACCCAGAAATCAAAGAGCTTGACTTAAATCCAGTAATGGTTTACGAAAAAGGAGCAAAAACGGTTGATGCACGCATCATACTAGAATAAACCTCTTATTTTAGAAATCACATCAGTTCCAGAATAACAAAAAGAAAAACTCAAAACTTTGTTGAAGCAAACAATTGCATGGACGTGAATAAAATAGCTGACTCCCCTAAAAACAAAATTGACTTCTTAAATCAAGAGTTAATTCCAATCAAAGAAGAACGAAACAAACTAAACGAGGAAGCAAAAAAGTGGGCTGAAAAAAGAAACAAGCTCAACGAAAAAGTCCAAAGCATACGAAAAGAAGCAAACAGCATCAAACAAAAAAGAGATGACATAAACAAACAAGTCCAAGAACTAAAAAACCTGCGCAATCAGGTAAGCAGCAAAGGCAAAGAGAAACGTGACAAAGTTTTGGAATTACAAGAAAAAATCGGGGCATTAAAGGAAAAGCGACCTAACGGAAATTTGCGGCAGGTATCTAGAGAAATTGAAGAACTCGACTGGAAAATTCAAACAAGCTCACTCCCCGTAAAAGAAGAACAGGAATTAATCAATCAGATAAGAGAGCTTGAAACCCAGCTTGTTGTTCAAAAGCGAATAAAAAAAGTGAAGGATAAACTCTTTGAGTTGCGCACAGAACAACAAGGTTTTGGAAGCGAAGCAAAGACAATTCACGAAAAACTTTCTGAAATGGCTGAACAAAGCCAAAAATATCACACACAAATGATTGCAATTTTAGAAAAAGCCCGTGACCTTCAAACTGAAGCTACTGAAGCACACCAAAAATACGTAGAAAGCAGGCAACAAGCTCAAGAAAAACACGAAAAGTGTGTCGATTTAATAAAACAAATCAAAGCCATCGAACAAGAATTGAAGGAAACTGCAGACAAAAAGAAGTCTGAACGTCAAAGTGAACTCCAAAAAGACTTGGAGGAAAGGGCGTTAGCGAAGTTGAAGAACGGAGAAAAGCTGTTGTGGGACGAATTCCAGATTTTGGCTGAAAAAGGACTGCTCTAAATTCAGGTAAACATATTTAGAGTGTATTCAACGGAGTGTTGAATCAAAAAAATAAAGACAAAATTAAAGTGTGCCTCCGAATAAATGAGTAATATAAGGAGAGCAAATATGCCTAAAGCAGACAAGGCGGAGCGTATTCTTATTCTATGCGTCGACAGGGACGACGATCTTGGCATGAAAGCAGGAATAGCCACGCCAGTCCTTGGAAGAAAAGAAAACGTTAACGCTGCTGCAAGTCTAGCTCTCCGAGACCCTGAAGAAGCTGACGCCAACGCCATGTTTGAAGCAGTCAGAATCTACGACAACCTGAAAAAAAGTGCTAAAGGGCAAGAAGAGTATGAAGTTGGAACCATAGCAGGCTCTGATTTGGAGGGCGTGGAAGCTGACAGACAACTTGTAGCCGAATTAACTGAGGTTTTAGAAAAGTTTGCTGCCACAGATGTTATTCTTGTTACCGATGGCTACACAGACGAGATGGTTTTGCCCCTTATTGAATCAAGAGTCCCAGTTACCTCTGTTCGAAGAATTGTAGTAAAACACAGCAAATCCATCGAAGAAACAGCCGCCGTCTTTTCTCGTTACATGAAAATTCTTGTAGAAAACCCCCGCTATTCTAGAATAGTCCTAGGTCTTCCAGGATTACTCTTCATTGTTTTAGGCGCCCTCGCATACTTTGATTTGCTGTCTCATGCTGTGCAAGCTCTAGCTATAATCATAGGAGCATACCTTTGCATCAAAGGATTCAGACTCGACAAATCAACCCATAACGTTTACAAACTGATAACAGATTATTCGCCGCCATCAGTCCCTGTGCAGATAGCAGGCTTTTCAGCCATTGCAGGAGTTTTAATAATTCTTATTGGCGGCTATCTAGGGGGAACAGCAGTAGCGAGCGTTGTTAATGATACAGTTGAGCCATTTGCACAAGTTCCAGGACTCATCGGAGAGTTTCTTTATGGCTCAACATACCTGATAGCTATCGGCATATGTGTCATACTTATGGGCAGGGCGGTTCGCTATTTCTTCGAACATGACCTGCGGTTGTGGCGTACTGTTATCATAGTGGTTGGGGTTGCATGGTCTTCTGTTATGTTTGTTGAGGCGGGACGGATACTAATCAATCCAGACGTGAATTATTACACGTTGGTTTACGCGATCGTTGGGGGCATACCTGTTATGGTGTCTACATTCTTTACAGTGCTATTGTTACGTAGAAAATACAGCAGCTACTTCAAAGAACCAGAAGAGACAATGGAAGAATTTGAAGACAACTTACTCGATGACCAGCTGAATGCCTAAAACTTCGGCATAATTGAAAGGTTTATTATCTAAAACTCTTGCCTATATACTCCCAGCATTCATAAGCAAATGGGAAACACTAAAAAATGAATGTAAAAGGTAATACCAAAAGTCGTTAACTCTTGTGGTAAAAGATATGCTTGAAGGTTTGCTCTCTGTTTTAGGAATTTATAAGGCATATGAAAAGTGGCTGTGGTTCCAAGTTAACCAAGGCAAAAAACCGGAACATATCGCAATCATCCTTGACGGAAACAGGAGATGGGCAGTCCACAAAGCAATGATCCCGTGGGTTGGTCACCGTCATGGCGCCAACAAGATTAACGAACTTCTTGATTGGTGTATCGAACTGGATGCAAAATTCATTACGTTATACGCTTTTTCAACCGAAAACTTTCAGCGATCACAAAAAGAAGTAAACGAAATTATGAAGCTTATCGAAGAAAAACT
Organism: Candidatus Bathyarchaeum sp.; assembly: GCA_026014495.1. Lineage (GTDB taxonomy): Archaea > Thermoproteota > Bathyarchaeia > Bathyarchaeales > Bathyarchaeaceae > Bathyarchaeum. The sequence continues at coordinate 16,719 of JAOZIF010000013.1, read as the reverse complement.
GCGTTCAATCCTTACAAATAAGCGGATTTACGAAAACAAAATCAGAGTTAAAGCCATAGGGCGCATAGACCTCTTACCTAAATCGATTCAAGAAGTTATTGAGCCCGTAGAAGAAACAACAAAAAACTTTAGCGACCGGTTTTTGAATATAGCGTTGGCTTACGGTGGAAGAGCAGAAATTGTTGATGCCACGAAGAAAATAGCTGAAGAAGTTAAAAACGGTGAACTGAAAATTGAAGACATCACTGAACAAGTTTTTGAGAACTACCTATACACTGCCCACATGCCAAAGCAGGATGCTGACCTGATTATACGAACATCTGGTGAAGAAAGACTTAGCGGTTTTCTCTCTTGGCAGTCTGCTTACAGTGAACTGTGTTTCGTGGATGTGAACTGGCCAGACTTTAGATTCATAGACCTTTTACGTGCAGTTAGAATGTATCAAAGAAGAAAACGCCGTTTTGGCACGTAATAGTTGTTTACCCTCTTTTCTTGGCGCTGACTATCGAAACTACGTCCCTGTCTTTTAGTACATAGTCTTCACCGATTCTGTTTTTTCCACGAATATCAATTGCGTGAATGAAACTGTCTCCTAATTCAGTGTGAATTATGTACGCGAGTTGGCGAACAGTAGTTCCGTAGGGTACAAGATACACATCGGGAAGAACTCTGCCCTTGTGGTCGCTGAGATGTTCACTGTCCTCTACAGGGTAAACAGCAACCATTTGCAAAAGCTCAAAGAAGGCATGGTTAATGGCTTCTTGGACTCCAGTAGACCCGAATTTGTATAGGATTTGTTCCTGAATAACATTTAATGCTCTGTTCTGGGCGGGGGTGAGTTTTTCAGGGTTTTTTGGAGTTAATTTGCAGTCTCCGGGATTGTAAGTTATTAATCCTTTTTCTCCGGCTCTTCTAAGGGCCAGTTCTGCTTCTGCGCTACAGGCCACAACACTGTATCCGCTCTCTTTTAGGCGCTCAACATTTTCTTCGGCATATGGTAGGTCAATTTTGTTTGCGGCAATTAATGTTGGCTTGGAAACGCTTCGGAGTAGATTCAAGAATGTTATGAGGTCTTGGTCGCTCCAGTGTGTTGGTTTGTCCATATTAAGGTCTGTTTTTCTTAGGCTCTCAATTATGTGGAACCGTTTGATGCCTAACCCATTCAAGCGCGACTCTAGAAGAGAAATCATGTCTTCTCTGCCTGATTCTGCAGTTCTAGCCATTTTGGGCCAGTCTTTTTTTAGTATCTGGTTTAGCCACATGGTTATTTCGTTCTCAAGAAACTTTACGTCCTCCAGGGGGTCGTGTTCTCCTTTTTTGCAGATTTTTCCTTCACAATCTGTTGACCCTGAGGCGTCGACTACATGTAGCAACGCGTCTGCGCGTCTGATTTCGTCTAGGAACTGGTTTCCTAGTCCGCGTCCTTCCCATGCTCCGGGGACGAGTCCTGCCACGTCGATTAATTCAACAGGAACTAATCGGATTCCGTTTAGGCACAGGGAGTTTTTTGGGTTATCTTCAACATTGAATTCTGTGTGGACACATGGAGTTCTTAGGTATCCTATGCCTCTGTTGGGTTTGATGGTTGTGAAGGGATAGTTTCCGATGTCCACTGGGATTAGGGTTGCAGCGGAAAAAAATGTGGATTTTCCAGTGTTTGGTTTGCCCACGATTCCCAGTTTTTTGGAGTAAGATTGTACACTCATGACTAACTTTTCTCCTTTTTTTCGCTGATGCCCGATTTTTGTGGAGAAGCTTTCAACCCAGTTTATTGGGTCAGGACATGTAAAAGCTTTGTTAGTCCAGACGGTGATGCTCTTTTTTCTGGATTCTTTGTGAATTATTTGTGCTGGTTTAGGTGCTTAACAGATATTTTTCTACATCAAGAGCTGCTTTGCAGCCAGACCCAGCAGCGGCGATGGCTTGGCGGTAACGGTAATCTGCAACATCGCCTGCAACAAACACGCCCTCTATGTTGGTTCGTGTTTCGTCATGGACTACAATGTAGCCTGTTTCTTCAAGTTCAATTTGGTTCTTGAAGATGCCAGTGTTGGGCGTGTAACCGATTGCTAAAAAGACAGCGTCACAAGAGAGTCGGGATTGTTCGCCAGAAACAGTGTTTGCAAGTTTAACGCCTTCTACTCTGTCTTTTCCTAGGACCTCAGTGACTGTGCTGTTCCACACAAACGAGATTTTTGGGTTTTCAAATGCCTTTTCTTGAAGCCACTTGCAGGCTCGTAGCGTGTCTCGTCTGTGAATAACTTTGACGTCGCTTACAACGTTAGATAAAAATAGGGCTTCTTCCATGGCGGTGTCGCCTCCTCCAACAACTACAACTTTTTTGTTTCTGAAAAAGGGTGCATCGCAGGTGGCACAAACTGAAACGCCTCTGCCTCTAAGACGTGTTTCGCTTTCTAAGCCCAGCCACTTAGCTGAAGCGCCGGTGGCTATGACAACTGTTTTTGCTTCGTAAACCTTGTTTCCAGTGGTCACCTTGAAGGGTTTTGATTTAAAGTTCGTAGCGGTGGCGTGTTCAAAGATTAGTTCTGCTCCGCATCGTTCAGCTTGTTTGTGCATTTGTTCCATGAGTGTGGGTCCAAGAATTCCGTTTTCGAATCCTGGAAAGTTTTCGACTTCTCGTGTGAGCATGAGTTGCCCGCCCCATGTGGCTCCTGCAACTACAAGGGTTTTTAGTCCAGCTCTGCTTGTGTAAATGGAGGCGGTTAAGCCAGCGGGTCCAGAACCAATAATTATAACATCATACATGGTGCTTCACTTCACAACGAAATATTGCAAGTCACGTGAATCAGATGTGTTTTCAATTATTAAACTGTGACCTTCAGGTTTTTGACTAAGCAGTTAACTGCCATGTTTGTTGTCTTGCTTTGTTTTTCAGAAAAAAGTTAGTTTTCAACAATGAACCTCTATTAGTCTCCTAATAGACGTGACAACTCAGTTGCGAGTTAATTTTAAAAGTTAGAGTATACACTCGAAGAATCAACTGAGGTTTCAATTTTGAGCATAGAAGGTTTTGTTGATTATAAGCGCCGAGAATTCTGCAATGACGTAAGCTGTCCTGTGCAGGTTGAACTAAACAAGCTAGAGTCAGGCTCTGAAGAATATGAAAAAGTCAGGAAGACATGCAGCACTGATTGTGTGTATACTACGTGGCAGTTTCATCATTGGCTTATAGAGAAAGGATATTTAATTGTAAGACCACAGAATGAGGGAGGAAAATAAGATGGATTGGGGAATCCAAAACAGATTAAACAGGCTCATACAAAAAGACGGAAAAGCGCTCTTTTTGCCTATTGACCATGGATATTTTCAGGGACCAACCCGTAAACTGGAGAAGCCCGGAGAAACAATAAAACCGCTTGTTCCATACGCAGACGCTGTAATGATGACGCGAGGCGTGCTTAGAAACTGTGTAGACCCATCAATTGAAAAGCCGATTATTCTGCGGGTTTCTGGAGGCAACAGCGTAGTCGGAGACGACCTGTCAAATGAGGAACAGATGACTTCTATAACAGAGATTCTTAGGCTTAACGCCAGCGCCGTTTCCATGAGCATTTATGTTGGTGGCAAATATGAGCATCAAACTTTGAAGAGTTTTTCACGGCTTGTTGACCAATGCGAAGACTATGGTATACCCACAATGGCAGTAACTGCAGTAGGCAGAGAACTCGAAAAGCGTACAGCCCGATACCTAGGATTATGCTCTAGAATAGCAGCTGAATTAGGCGCCAGAGTAGTCAAAACATATTACTGTGAAGAAGATTTCGCTAAAGTTGTTGATGGCTGCCCTGTTCCTGTGGTAATCGCAGGCGGACCAAAAGTGGACACTGCACTGGAGGTATTCGAGTTCGTTTATGACGGAATGCAATGTGGAGCCATAGGCGTTAACCTTGGCAGAAACATTTGGCAACACCAGTATCCAGTAGCAGTTATGCGAGGTATACGTGGAATAATCCATGAAAACCTCACTGCCAAAGAAGCACAACAACTCTTTGAAGAAGTAAAATCGGGAAAGGCATAAGTCCTTCTCCCTAATTTTTGGTGACGCAATGCTTGTAGCGGTCTACCACAACAACAAGGACATACGAATAGAAGACATCCCTAAACCAGAGATTGGACCCGACGAATTTCTCCTAAAGGTCATGGCTAGCGGAATCTGCGGAACAGACGGTGTAGAATGGTACAGGCTCCCAAAAGCGCCCCGAGTGCTAGGCCATGAAGCAACAGGAATAATAGATGAAGTTGGAGAAAACGTCACCAAATATGAAGTTGGAGACCGCGTTTTTGTTTCTCATCATGTACCCTGCAACAAGTGCTGTTACTGCAAAAAAGATGCGCACACAGCCTGCGAAACCCTGCACACAACAAATTACTTTCCTGGAGGCTTCTCGCAGTATATACGTGTGCCAAAAATTAACATTGAATCCGGAGTTTACAAGCTGCCAGCAGACATGAGCTATGAAGAAGGAACATTCATTGAACCGTTAGCGTGTGCAGTTAGGGGTCAAAGATTATCGGATATGCAAAAATGTGACACAGTTTTGATAATTGGCAGTGGAATGGCTGGAATACTTCACATACAATTATCGAAAATGAAGGGTGTACAGAAGATTTTTGCGGCGGACATCAGTGCTGACCGTCTAAAGTTGGCAGAAAAATTTGGCGCAGACCACACAATAGATGCTAACAATGATTTAGTTAAGCAACTAAAACAACTTAACGATGGAACCGGAGTGGACAAAGTAATTGTGTGCACTGGTGCAACCAAAGCAGCATTAACTGCACTAGACTGCGCAGACCGTGGAGGAACAATCCTGTTTTTTGCGGTTCCAGACCCCACAGTTAAAATTCCGATACCCATAACCCAGTTTTGGAGAAACGAAACAACAATACGAACGTCGTATGGTGCAGCGCCAAAAGACCTCAAAGAAGCATTGCATGTTTTGTCACAAAAGCACATCAACGTTTTTGACATGATAACCCACAGGCTAGACCTCAAAGAAGCGGCAGAAGGGTTTAGGCTTGTGGCAGAAGCAGGAAAATCGCTTAAGGTAATTTTAGAGCCAAACAGAAGTGGATAAACAGCTTTGAGAAGTATTAAATAGTCTACACGAAAATCTTTCAGGGGGTGCACTGTAACGCCACGTTTTACCAAGAAGCTAGCAAAGAAAGCTGGTCTTCCTCCCGGAACCCCAGTATATGTTGGTAAAAAAAAGGATGAACAAGTAAAGGTTACATGCATCACTTATGATAGCAACAATTTTGAGGAAACAGAAGTAAACACAGTTGACAAATGTTTTCCCCTCAAAGATAAACCAACTACAACATGGATAAACATAGACGGGGTGCATAAACTAGATAATGTCGAACAAATCGGCAAACACCTCAAAATTCATCCCCTCGCATTAGAAGACATCATGCATACTGGGCAGCGCCCAAAAATGGAGGATTTTAATGATTACCTGTTTATTGTCCTAAAAATGCTTCAATACGACGAAAAAGTAAACGAAACAAGAACCGAGCAGGTCTGTCTGATTCTTGGCTCAAATTATGTGGTCTCGTTTCAGGAGGATGAAGGAGACGTTTTTGATATCATCAGAGAACGAATTAGGTCTGATCGTGGGCGCACCAGAAAAATGGGGGCAGACTACCTTGCATACTCTCTGATAGACGCCATCGTTGACCACTACTTCATGGTTCTGGAGAAAATTGGAGAAAAAATCGAGGACATAGAAGATGAACTTGTTAAGAACGCAACACCAGAAGTTCTGCATACAATCCACAACTTGAAACGTGAACTAATATATCTCCGCAAATCGGTTTGGCCGTTACGGGAAGTAATAAGTAGACTGGAAAGATGGGAATCGCCCCTAATCGACAAGTCCATCGACATTTACTTACGAGACGTTTATGATCACACAATTCAGGTCATTGACGCCCTAGAAACTTTTCGCGACATGCTTTCGGGCATGCTTGACATTTATCTTTCAAGCGTCAGCAACAAAATGAACGAAGTAATGAAAGTATTAACAATTATCGCAACAATATTTATTCCATTAACGCTTATCGCGGGCATCTACGGAATGAACTTCAAGTATATGCCTGAGCTTGATTCGCCTTGGGGGTATCCCATGGTTTACATTGTTATGCTTGCCGTAGGTATAGTAATGGTAGGTTATTTCAGAAAGAAAAAATGGCTATAAACCGATAATCTGCTCTGTTTATATAGGCGTCTTATACTTTGCAAAACCCCTAAGCCAACAAAGTGCTGAATGAGCAAATGAAAGAAGGAAAAATAAGATTCAACACCGTTTTTGTCTCTGACAAGGTTCCCAGTGACGCAAAAATTGTGGAACTAAAAGAATGGAGCGAAAAATTCCAGAAAAACGGTTTAACTCCAGTGGTTGAAGGAAACTACACGGGCAACCTGAGTTTTAGATTAAAAGATGGTTTTGTGATAACAGCGTCTGGACTGAAAAACAAAGAGAACTTAGCCGACAACTGTTTTGTTAATGTCAAAGCTTACGACGAAAAAGCTAACACGTTTTTTGTTGAAGGCAAAAAGAAACCATCTTCCGAGTCGATAATGCACCATTTGCTTTACAAAGCAAACAAAGAAATTAACGCAGTTTTTCATGGACACAACGACAACATAGTAAGCCATGCTGAAAAAATGAGTCTGCCCATAACTGAAACAGAATACGAATCTGGCACAATAGAGTTAGCAAAAGAAGTCCTGAAGGTAATGGGCAACAAGGAGCTAATTGTAATTAGAAATCATGGTTTTGTTTCTCTTGGCAAAAACATGAAAAAAGCTGGCGAACTGGCATTACATACGTTAAACCAAACCAAAACATCAAACTTGGACTCAGCTCACACGTAGTCGCACAATACATTATCTTGTCGAAAGCATTTTTAACGGCAAACACGTTTTAGGGGTTTATTATTGTGAGGTCTTACTAGATGGTCAAGTATATTTTTGTAACGGGTGGTGTGCTTTCCTCTGTTGGTAAGGGAATTGTTACTTCTTCTATAGGCAAAATGCTTCAGGTTAGAGGCGTTGATGTTACAGTCATCAAAGTTGACCCTTACGTGAACGTTGACGCAGGAACCATGAACCCCTACATCCACGGCGAAGTATTCGTTACAGAGGATGGAGGCGAAACCGACCTTGACCTAGGCGGTTATGAACGGTTTCTTGACGCTAACATGCCAAAAGACAACAACGTAACAACAGGACAAATATACCAAACCGTCATAGACCGAGAACGACGCGGAGACTTTCTAGGCAGATGCGTCCAGATTGTTCCACACGTAACTAACGAAATAAAACGGCGAATCCGCACTGTCGCCGAGAAATCAAAGGCAGATACTGTCTTAACCGAACTTGGTGGAACAGTAGGCGACATTGAAGGCTTGCCATTTCTGGAAGCTATACGCCAGATGCGCCTAGAAGAAGGCTTTGATAACACACTCTACGTGCACCTTGCCCTAATTCCAATTTTGGATGTCACAGGTGAAATGAAAACCAAGCCTCTTCAGCACAGCGTAAACGAGTTACGCAGAATAGGTATCCAACCTGACACTATCGTAGCCCGATGCAGGGACATGATTGATGATGAAACACTAAGAAAGGTAGCACTGTTTGGTACAATCCCCAAAGAGGCGGTTTTCTGTTCATATGATGTTCCATCAATTTACAAAGTCCCATTAATCTTGGATAAACAAGGTATGGGCGACTATGTTTGCAACAGATTAGGCATATCCAAAAAAGCTCCAGAATGGAGTGAATGGAAAAAGTTTGTAGACTGCTTTGAAAACCCCCAATACGAAGTAAAAATAGCTCTAATCGGCAAATACGCAGGTTTAACTGACAGCTACGTGAGCATGAACGAAGCATTCAGGCACTCTGGCGCTGCGTGTCAAACAAAAGTGACGGTAGATTACATTGAAGCAGAATGCTTAGAAAACAACTCAGATGGACTAAAGCTTCTTGAGGGGCATGATGGAATCTTCATTCCCTACGGGTTTGGACCAAGAGGAACTGAGGGAAAAATTAAGGGCATCCAGTTTGCCCGCGAAAACAACATTCCTTTCCTTGGAGTCTGCTACGGATTCCAATTAGCAGTCGTTGAATTTGCCCGAAACGTTTGCGGATTCACTGGAGCCAACAGCACCGAAATAAATCCAGATACGCCTCATCCAGTGATTGACTTAATGCCTGAACAAAAAACAGTTAACAACAAAGGTGGAACCATGCGTTTAGGTGCCCACGAAGTTCGGGTACACAAAGACACAATAGCACACAGGCTCTATGGGGTAGACACAATTTTTGAGCGACACCGCCACAGATGGGAAGTCAATCCAGACTACTGGAGTGCTTTAGAGGAGCAGGGAATTATTTTCTCAGGAAACAGTCCCGACGCGAGAAGAAAAGAGATTCTAGAATTACCTAGCAACTTCTTTTTCTTTGCCTCACAGTTCCACGGCGAATTCAAAAGCAGACCAACTAAACCAGAACCAGAATACTACGGCTTCATCAAAGCATGCCTAGACAAAAAACTTGGAAAAACAAAACCAGAATTCTAAAAAAATCAGGTTTTTGCATTCTTTTCTAGCGCTTTCCAAAGATGGTCACTGTCAGGTCGGACAAGCTCAGTTTTTTCTCCAGCTGATGTGAACAAGTTTCTTCCCAAAGCAAGATCAACAATCTCACCAATCACCGAAGCTTCAACACCATTCTTTGGCAAACCGCTGAGTATCTGCTCTGTTTTCTCTTCTTTAGCAACAACCAAAAGCGAGCCAGAGCTTATGAGTTGAAGAGGGTCAACACCAAAATATTCACAGATTTTGCGTGTCTCTTCAGGAACCAAAATTTTCTTTTCATAAACGTTGAAACCAACGTTTGCGGCGTCAGCCAACTCATGCAATCCACCCGCGACTCCGCCCTCAGTGGGATCATGCATCGCTGAAACGCCTCCAATTCTAAACGCTGTAAGAGCATCCTTCACGACACTGATTCTTTCAAAGAAACTTTCCGCTTTCTTCAAGAAGCTTTCATCAAAAACATCTAGAAGCTCTTCTTTTCGGTCTGAAGCAAGTATAGCGGTTCCTTCTATTCCTGTTCCTTTTGTTAGGATTATTTTGTCGCCTATTTTTGCCCCGCCACAAGTCACATACTTTCCGCCATCAGCAACACCTATCGCGCATCCAGTTACTATTGGATGATCTATTCCAGGAGTGACTTCGCAGTGTCCTCCTATGATAGAAACGCTTAGTTGCCGTGCTGCCTTGTCCATTTGAGTGCAAATCTTCTCTACAAGTTCGGTTGCCGAATCTTTGGGTAACAGTATAATTGAGTTGAACCATCTGGGTTCAACCCCACGGGTTGCAATGTCGTTAGCGCTCACATGAACTGCTAACCAGCCCAGCCACTTTTCGGCTCCTGTTATCGGGTCTGACGAAACCGCTAAAACCTCGTTTCCAGCTTTAACTATGGCTGCATCTTCGCCTATAGATGAACTAAGAACAACATCATCTCTTTTGGCGCCCAAGTTTTTGAAAACTATCTTCTCCAAAACCTCGTTTGGAACCTTACCTGGCAAGAAGCCCATAATACATTACCATCAATTCTATACTTCAATGACGTTAAAAAAGGATAACACCAACTGAACCAGTCTAAAACAACAATTCAATAAGAAATCTTTCGGCGTATCAGCAAATAAAGCAGCAAGGGACCACCTAGAAACGCTGTTAGTGCTCCTACGGGCAGCATTATTGGCGCGATAACTCTTCGGGCTATCAAATCAGCAACCAGCAACAGGTTTGCACCAAAAAGGCATGAAGCTAAGATTAAGAACCGTTCATCTCCGCCGATAATTGCGCGGCAGATGTGGGGTGCAAGCAGGCATATGAAGCCGATGGCGCCTGTGAAACTGACCACAGTTGCGGTAGATACGCATGCAGCAATTAAAACGATTTTTCTGTCACGGTCTACTTCTACGCCCAAGCTTTTTGCGGTATCGTCTCCCATCTTCATGAGGTTAAGGTCCCATGACAGTTTGATATTAATTGCCAAACACGCAACAAACACAACAAACACATAAGGCAACTGCCACCAAGCTGCTCGGGACAGGTCGCCTACAAGCCAGAACACCGCAGCGCTAACAGCGTTAGCCTCTGCAAAGTACTGAAGCAAAGTATTGCAGGCAGAAAAAACGTACATCACAGCAACTCCAGACAATATTATAGTTGCAGGTTCTGCTCCTCTGCGTTTAATCATTAGCATAATTACGAAAGCGGGAATTAAAGAGAAAACAAAAGCGTTTCCTATAATCATCAGATGTTCCCCCAGTATGCCTTCGCCCAAGATTATGCCAATAGATGCGCCTAGCCCAGCGCCTGCTGAAACGCCCAGAGTGTAGGGGGTGGCAAGCGGATTTCGTAGTACTGCTTGGGTTGTGGAGCCGGACATGGCAAATATTGCGCCAGCCAGCACCGCCATTAGTATCCGCGGCAATCTTAGATGCCACACAACGGTATCTGCCAATGAGCTAATATTGAAGTAGTCTGGAAAAAACCTGTTAAAAACTGCAGCGTAAGCCTCTGTAAATGATATTGAGGCTGAGCCAACAGCAAGTGAAACACCTGCTACAATAAACAAAGAGATTGTACAGATGCCAAGAAACAGCAGCCGCTTAGCAACTAGTTTTCTGTACTTTTTCTTTTCTGTTTCAGCATCAGAAGATGTAGCTGCTAGGTTTTTGTCCACCATATCATCGCTGTCTTCCGTTCATGCTTTAAACAAAGTTTTTTGTCTTCTTTTACCAAATGTTTGTTAAGGTATGCTCTAAGGTCTGCTTTTTTGTTGGCTGCTATGTTGTACATTTCACCAAATTTTGATGTGGCGTCATCTAAATTGTGGTAGCAGTGTGTAGAGTCGGAACTCCAGATGTCAACATTGGCAAGTATGCCTAAATCGTGAAGAATGTTGTAAACATAGATGTAGTCACTTGACTTGATGGGTGATACGTCTCCGTTCACGATTTTTTGCAGTTCGTCATGCATCCACGTTGAAGCGGACACGAAAATGTATACAGTTTTGTTTGCTAGCGTATCCATCTTTTCTAATACATGTGCAATGTTGACCATAAACAAAGAAAAAGAAGCAACCACAACATCATGTGGCTGAACAGCATCTTCCAAAAGTAAGTCTTCACAAGAACGGTTAAGGGCAGTGATGTTTTGCAGGTTCTCTTTTGTTGTGTTTGATTTTAAAATAGAAAACATGTTTACTGACGGCTCTATTGCTGTAACGTGTTTAACGCGTTTAGCGATAGGTATTGTTAATCTTCCAGCTCCCGCACCAACATCCAGTACAGTATATTCAGGCTTTAGCTGTATTCTTTCTAACTGGTTTTTCGTCAAGTTTTGCATCTGTGACATGTTTTCGTTAAAGCCTTTTGCACGTTTGTCCCAAAAATCTACAGTGTTAAGTTCTGTCCGGTGAGCACTTTGGAGTTTGATTTCCCATAGTTCCTGCCAGTTTATTAGTCCCAATGTTTGTTTAACCTCTTCATTTTGTATTACAAAAAGGGTTCATATATTTCTAAGAAAAAAAGGGATATAAAGCGGTTAGTCTACCGCATAGCTGTCTGGTATTCCCATCAAATCGCCAGTAGTGTTTATGGTAGGATACATAAAGATTCCGTGCTCATCTAAGCTGTAGTCCAAACGCAGGAATCGTGTTATGTATTCTTGGTGTATTGCTTCGGGGTCTAAGTCAGTAAACACATCAGGATGAAGTATCTTTGCCATGTAAACAGCGCCTAAAGTGCCGCCCATTGCATTGTTTCTGAAGTCTCCTGCGATGATGTAGACGTTTCCGTTCTTTATGGCGTCTATGTTTGCAAATTCTGGTTGGGTGAGGTATTCACCTACGCAGGTCATTATGCTGGTTGCGTTGTCAATATTATAGCCATGGTTAGGGTCACCTTTCGCTATGCCACTATAAGTGTACTGTACTGTATGCAAGAAAATGTATTCAGGATTTGATTCAATTAACCATTCTGCATCAACTGCAATTGACGATGAATCAAAATAACCCGACAAAGATTGCCCTATGTTTGCGCCTCCAGCTAAGATACACACCTGACCTAGCGTGTCAATTGTAACATATGCTTTAACTGTTGTAGCGGCGCCGTCGTATGGGTAGTTTGTTATGAACACTGAATGTTTTTCAGTTTCTGCAAGATTGCTTGTTTGGGAACTAAGGGTGTCAGTTAAGTCTAAAATCCAATCGACATAGGCTCGTGCTTGGGTTACTCTGTCAAAGATGTAACCTGCTTTTAGTATGCCCTGAACAAAGCTTGAGTCCTCGGGATATGTCACGTTTGGGTAGTACAATCCTAGATAGACCACGTCAACGCTGGGTAGCTTTTCGGCTTTTTCTTCAGTAGCTTTGCTGAAAGTCAATAATACGTCGGGGTCTACGTTGAGAACTGCCTCGTAGTCGGGAGTATACAGTTGTCCAACACAGACTAAATTAGCGTTTTCTGGGAAATAGAACTCTTTGAGTTGATCAACAGCATAATCGATTCCAACAACATTGTCCTCAAGTTCTAGTATGCGAACCAGTTCAGCGTTACTAAGATACTCGATTACTATGCGGTTTACGGGAAGGGATACTGTTAGTAGTTCGCCGTTGCCATCCAGTAACGTGATGTATGAAGCATCACCGTTTATGATGGCGTTGACTTGTTCGATGTCGTTTTCATCTACGTTACCGTCGTAGGTTGCATCCGCAAACTGTGTTTCAGTGGCGCTTCCGTCAATGATTTGCTGCAGATATGTAACGTCGCTGTCGTCTATTGTGTCGTCCATGTTGGCGTTTCCAAAAATCTCAAGAGCCAAATTTAGGTGCGTTACTTCAGGTTGTTCTTCTTCTGGTGATTCAGTTTCAGGAGATTCAGTATCAGGTATTTCGGTTTCTGGTTCTTCAGTTTCTGGCGACTCGGCTTCGGGCGATTCAGATTCACCTTGATCGAACCAGTTTAGGCTACATCCTGCAATTATTACGGAGCTAACGATTATGAGTGAGAGTATTATCGCGATGGTAACACGTTTTTTCATTTTATTCACACCGTGTTACTGTTTCATAAAAAGGTAACACTTATACTTTTCGTTTCCATATAGAACATAGGTTGACCAAAATGAAACTAACAGTCAGCGACGTTACATTTAGCTATAACAGTTCTCTATCCCTTGACGGAGTGTCTTTTGAACTCCAAGAATCACAGATTCTTGGAATAATAGGACCCAATGGTTCAGGAAAAACCACGCTACTCAAGTGCATAAACAAAATACTCAAACCCAAATCCGGAAGCATCATACTCAACGACAATGAAATACAGAAAATGAGCAGACTACAAATCGCAAAACATGTAGGATACGTTCCACAAAACTCAGTTAGCCCTCAAGCACTAACAGTCTTCGAAATCGTTCTAATGGGTAGAAGACCACACATCGCATGGCAAAGCAGCCAAAAAGATGTTGAAAAAACATGGCAAGTCCTAGCTCTCCTAGGAATCGAGCACCTCGCATTACGCAACTTCAACGAATTAAGCGGCGGAGAACAACAAAGAGCCCTCATTGCAAGATCAGTAGCCCAAGAAGCAAAAGTTCTACTGTTAGACGAACCAACAAGCAACCTTGACATAAAACACCAACTAGAAGTAATGGAACTAGCACACGAGCTAGTCACAAAACAAAAACTTGCTGCAGTAGTTGCAATTCACGACCTAAATCTAGCATCCAGATATTGTGACAAAATCGTCATGATGAAAAACGGAAAAATATTCGCCGCGGGCAATGCATCTTCAGTGCTAACTCCCGATGGCATACAATCAGTTTATGGCGTTGAAGTAACAGTGAACTACCACAACAAAATAGCGAACATAATACCAATCAAGCCAATAGCAGCAATAAATTAAACTCAAAATGGATACCCACAAGAAATTATAACCCAATCAAAGGCTCCAAAAGTTCCACAATTGACTGCTACAGTGAATGACAAGAAATTAACGAACCTATAGCAAGCAAAAATTGACCTTAACTTGTTTGGTTCCAATAGAAAATTTTGCTGTATTTTCCATTGACAGGGTACGCTGGGTCATCATAAACTATGTCCAAACCATAGTCATACTGGTCAAGAAGATTACGTGAAATCTGCCATATTTGCTGTGAGTTTTCGTCACCGTTCCATAATCCCCAGAGTGTATCATCAGGATTCCGCATGCCCCATCCATAGTTTCTGGGCAAAACCAGAACTGCCTCAGCTTTAACTGACCCCTGTTTAACTTCAGGCGAGCTTACAACCTCATTCCAGAATCGTTCTAATGCCTGAAAGTGCTCTTCTTGTAATGTTCCGTATGGTCCCTGCATGTCTTCGGCGTAGTTGAAAATTATGACGTATTCTGCTCCACATTCATATGACATACGCATCTGTTCGTAGATTGCTTCGCCGCTGTCCAAGTAGGGCGAATTATTGTATTTCCATGTGATTATTGTACCCCAATTCTTGTTTTGCGTCTGCGCTGCGCCTCGCACTAACGCTATATCCTGAGCTAAAGTGTGGTTCCAGCCGAGCTGTGCGAGAACAATGTCATAACCGATTTGATAATCCCACCAGTAAAGAGCGAAATCAGAAGTGAAAATGTTAACTTCAACTTTATTGTGTATCCACTCTAGTGGTGATTGTTTACTTTCGATATGCGCCGTTGCTATCTCATCATATGTTGGAAGTGTGCGTGAATCCCAGACTTGTTGGTATGGTTCAAACTGAGAAATATTTCCCCTGTCTGTAACTATATAGGGGGCTGACGCACCTTTTTGCAATGTAACAGTACCGTTTGGATAGTATATCAAAAATTCATTTATTGCAGCATCATCCCCAAAAAAGCTGTAGCCCCTTCTGATTGTGCCATTTGTAAAATAAGTTATGCTTGTGGTATTTGAATTAACTACGTCCATGTAAGTTAAATGGATTTCACCTGAAAACTCAAATGTTCTTGTAATTGCAATAGAGCCATTTTGTTGTTTGACAGAAAAACCAAGGTAGCTCATAGAGAAATTGCCGCCTAAACTAGGGATATAACCCAAGTCCATGGGAGACTGACCCCAGCCCAAGAGAGACCCGAGCATTTTCCCTCCAGGTTCATCTCCAAAATACAAGCCCAAGAAGTTGTTGCCCCAACGTTCCTGTGCAGTATTGACAAAGGAGATGGAAGCATTTTGTTGGACTTCGTTCACGCTAAAATAAACAATTACATTTAACCCCGAATTAACTGCGTAATCGCATATCTGTTCCACCGCAGCAAGGTTATACTGCAACGAACCAGACTGCAAAACAAACAGGTTGCTGTAGTCTTTGACTTTATCGATTAGAAGCATTGCTTCCTGCTCAGAATTTCCGCAGTATGTAACACCAACATAGAACTGTTTTGAAGTGGTGCTTTCAAACAAAGTATAACTGATAACGGCGACTGTTACAATCAACATTATAAGAAGTGCAACAGCTAAACGATTTCTTGACAGTTTCATTAATACACACCACATTCTTGTTTTGCGTTTTAAGGATGTGTATCACCGTGTCTTTATTTTCTTTTCTGAATTCAGGTTTTTGTTTCGTTCAAGGTTCCGATGTTAAAACAGAAGGGTATTGCATCTTTGAATTAATATACAATTGTACCCGAAGAGATTCACGTCTAGTGGGCGTCTTCAGGATTAAGCTTTAATGCATATGCTCTGTAATAGCTAAACACAACAAGAAAGTGGTTTTAATGAAGCAACTTACATTTACGCCATCAGCAGGAAAACGGCTAATCGCTAAAGCACTAGCAGCTAACCCACAAGTCTTGAGCACCCTCAAAAAGGGTACACTGGCCATCATCGCAGGCACCACAAACGGATACGTAGCCGAAGAAATTCTCAAACATCTTGACATCAAAGGATTTTCCAAAACACATTTTTTCAGAGGAATCACCCTGCCGCCAAGCGGAACCGTAACTACAGAAGGAAGATTGGAAGACGAAAGCAAGTTTCCAGGCGACGTAATCATAACAGATGGCGTATGGCAAAAAGGAAAAACAATCGGAGACGTAGTGGACTCTCTAAAGGAAGGCGACGTGATTTTGAAAGGCGCAAACGCGCTAGACATGAAACGCAAACAGGCAGCGGTCCTGATTGGACACCCAAAAGCGGGAACTATTGCTTTGGCAATGCAGGCTGTGGCTGGGCGCCGCGTGAAGTTAATTATTCCAGTGGGCTTGGAAAAACGCGTCAACACTGACCTTCACGCCTTAACCGAAAAACTGAACGCACCCGAAGCAGACGGCTACCGCATGTTTCTTGTTCCAAGTCAAGTGTTCACCGAAATCGAGGCCATAAAACAATTGACAGGCGCCACTGCAGAACTGATTGCAAGCGGCGGAGTCTGCGGTGCAGAAGGAAGCTACCTCCTTGCAGTTACTGGAACAAAAACACAAGAAAAAGATGCGGAAAGGCTTTGGGCTTCTGTTGCGTCTGAACCACTGTTCTGAGGCATCAATGGAAACTTGAAGTCCAAAAGAGAAATTGTGTCATGCAATGTGGTAGCCCGGGGGAGATTCGAACTCCCGTCAGAGGCTCCAAAGGCCTCCATGA
>JAOZIF010000123.1 GCA_026014495.1 Candidatus Bathyarchaeum sp. | reverse complement strand
ACCAGCATGGTTTAAATCATGCTCCAATTCTTCGCAAAACACTCGGACCCTTTTTAAAAGTAGGCCAACACCAAGGCCAGATAGAAAATCGGGTGATATTGGAACAACATAATGTGAGCACAATGAAAGTGCATTTTGAGTCGGGATAGTCAAGTTGGGTGGGCAATCACAAACTATAACCTCATAATCAACAGCCAAGGAAGAGAGAGCCCTCCTTAACTTTGTCTCTCTTGCGGTTATTGAGGCCATGTCAAGGTCAATCGTAAACAAGTCCAAATGTGATGGTATCAAATCGACACCAGGAAAAACTTCATTACAAATGACATCAGTAGCTTCAACCTCTGCACCCTCTGCACTCGAATTATTTCTTAAGCCAAAGAGGTTAGCCACAGTCCCGTGCGAAGCAGCATGTTCTTCCCATTGATCAACAGTCAGGCAACTAAAAGTAGCATTTGTTTGAGGGTCTAGGTCAACAAGCAATGTCCTTTTCCCTGTTTGCCCACAATAAGCAGCGAAGTTAACAGCTAATGCTGTTTTCCCAACACCACCTTTCAAGTTCACTACTGCAATGCTTTCAGCCACACATGCCTCCTCTAGTCTGAAAAACTATAATTTTATAATTCCTGACTTTAATTGGTAGATGGCTGGTAAGACGCTAGCTTAGGCCATTGGTCAGACCTTGCGTTAAATTGTTACCAGCAAAAAGTGGGCATTATTACATCCCCAATTTATTAGGCTAATTATTTTAATAAATATAGTTTGGTTACGCGAGAGAAATAGGGCAGAAGTACCGTTATCCGCTTAAAATTTCACAAAGACCCCTCCCCCAAGAGAAAAACAATTAATAAATTATTAATAACTGTCTGATCCATCTGCGTCAACAAGTTTTCAGATCGTCCATAGGGAAGCGAGCGAAGCGAATAGGGAGAGCGCGCCAAAGTGGAGCGCTAGGCTCTCCCGTTTTCCTGCGGGCGATATTTTACCTTGACAATAAAGTTTTTTAAAATATACTGAATGTCACTTTGACATTTTTAAACATTTGGAGGACGAATGATACCTAAAGACCTAACTAAAATTTGGAACGCGCCGGACCACTCGAAACTTACCCCAAAACAAATATCTTTACGCCTTCCTATCCAAGTTTCAGCAAAAATTTCAGCACTTTGCGATATGTACCCTCGCAAAACTAAAAC
>JAOZIF010000095.1 GCA_026014495.1 Candidatus Bathyarchaeum sp. | reverse complement strand
GTCTCTCTTATTGTCATCAGAACTACAAGGCTGTGTCACCATTGATGAGTTCAGGAATTAAACTTCCGTTTAAAGACAATTCATTTGATTTAGTTGTATCTTTTCAAGTCATTGAACATATCGCACCCAAGGAAGTGGTCACATACCTACACGAAATCAAGCGTGTATTACGGCCGGATGGTACTTTCACAGTTACAACTCCTAACAAACTTCTACGGTTGCTCCCTTTTCAAAAGCCCTGGAGTTCTGGTCATAAAAAAGAATATGATGCTAAAGAATTAGAAACTCTTCTTGCTAACGTCTTTGGTAACGTTAAAATTTTTGGTTTATTTGCCACTAAAGATGCATATCTAACCGAGTACAAACGAGTAAAACAAAGCCCGTTGCATGTATATTTCTTTAATCCTCTTGGTTTAATGATGAGTAAGGTATTATCAAAATCTTTGATGGCTAAACTCAAGATTGTGGTTCATGCAAAAGAGACAAATTCTTCAAATCAATATTCGACTATTGCTAATTTTAAACTAGATGATTTTCAACTTTCACAAGAAAATTTGAACAATTCTCTTGACCTATATGGAATATGTACAAATACTGGAGCTATTGAATCTTGACTATTCTTTACGAAGGTGTCCCAACAAAGCAAAAACGTATTTCCAAATGTCCAAAAATCCAGCGATTAGTCATCGTGGGTTCTGGTTATGTTGGTTTGCCTACTGCCGCATTATTTGCTGATGCTGGATTAAATGTTACCGCCGTAGATATAAAACCAGAAATCGTCAAAAACGTAAATGATGGCGTTAGTCCAATCAATGAACCCGGTCTGCAAGAGCTTGTATCATGTAATGTACAATCAGGCAAACTTAAAGCTGCATTAAACTCTGACACAACTTTTAACCATGATTCGATAGTATTTTGTGTCCAAACACCAATTGGCAAAAACAAAAAACCAAACCTTTCCTTTTTAATGAACGCCTTAGAAACCGTAGGCAAAAACCTAAAAAAACAAATGCTCATAACTGTCTGTAGTACACTACCACCTAGAACCATGCACGAACAAGTCAAACCACTGCTAGAATCCCTAAGCGGCTTAAAAGCTGATGCCGACTTTTACTTAGCTTACGTGCCTGAACGAATTGCACCTGGAAATGCGCTCCGAGAATTTGTTGAAAGCCCACGACTAGTTGGTGGCATCGGACCAAAC
>JAOZIF010000002.1 GCA_026014495.1 Candidatus Bathyarchaeum sp. | reverse complement strand
TCGAAAAATATCGCAGTTACGCCAAAGAAACCAAAGTTAACGAAATTGAGTTAACTCCCCATCGGGTGAAGATGGCCAAAATTCCTGAAGGTTCTGTTCCTGTTCGTAATCTGGTTGGAACCGCGCCAGCAGTAATGATTGAACAAGAAAACGTTACTGTATTCGCTCTTCCTGGAGTGCCTTCTGAAATGAAAAGCATATTTGAGGATTCAGTTGTTCCGTTGCTAAAGCAAGCTGGTCATGGAGTGACCTTTTTTGAAGCCAGCATAACTTCTGCAAATGTTATGGAGTCAGAAATGGCGCCTTTTGTTGATGTTGTAATGAAGGATAACCCTTACGTTTACATAAAATCTCATCCTAAAGGGGCAGAAACAACTCCAGTTATAGAATTTCATGTTTCTACAACTGCTAAAGATGCTTCCAAAGCAAAGAACTGGGTTGACAAGGCTCTTGCTCAGCTAACTGAACTCATTAAATCAAAAGGCGGAGACATAACCGTTACAAAACCTGAAGACTAACCTGAACTAAAACAGACAACAAATATATCCTCTGACGGAAATATGCCTTCAAGTATGTTTCGTGTTGGATGGTGTTTGTGTGGTTGTAATTTTTCTGATTGGAACTGCAGGGTCGGGCAAATCGCTTCTTACCGCGTCTTTGATTGAGTTGCTCAAATATCAAAAACAAAAATCAATTACAGTGAACTTGGATCCCGGCGTTTCAAACATGCCTTACAAGCCAGACATCGACATCAGAAACAAAATTGACATCAATCGCATCATGGAAGAATACCAGCTTGGACCCAACGGCGCCCTCGTTTTGGCTTCTGACCTCATAGCAGAAGAAGCGACAAACATTGGAGCAGAAGTTGAAGGCTTCCAATCCGATGTTGTTCTTGTGGACACCCCCGGGCAGATGGAATTGTTTGCTTTTCGTGCAAGCGGACCTTATATCGCAAACGAGTTAACAACCGACCAAAAAGCAATAGTGTATCTTTTTGATTCTGTGTTCTCTTATAATCCCTTGAATTATGTTTCAAACATGTTTTTGGCTTCTGCGGTGTATAATCGGTTCTTTTTCCCTCAGTTGCATGTGCTTTCAAAGTTTGATTTGTTACCTCCAGAAAAAGCTGAACAAATTGTTGAATGGTCCACTGATCCTGAAATGCTTGAAGCAGTTATCGAAGAACAACTGGACGGAACCCGTAT
>JAOZIF010000048.1 GCA_026014495.1 Candidatus Bathyarchaeum sp. | reverse complement strand
TTTTTCCCAATTTTCTATTTCTTTAGAACTTACAGGAATTCTAGGCTTTATGGCGCCACACTTGTTAACTCGACCAAGAAGCTGTACTCTAAATTTCCCAGAGCGCCCATCATCAATAAATTCAAACTCTCCGATGTAACCGTTAAGCTGCATAACTCTCAAAACACGCCCTAAGAGCTTAGATGCTTGGTTAATTATGCATTCGCGTTTTCTACGCATCTCATTATTAATGATTGTTGTTAAACCGTTTGCGAGCGTGTCCATCATAGGCAAATCTGATACATCTCCTTTTACTCATATTTCCTGAAACCTAGGTCTGGAGCAATCTCCCTGAAGCACTGACGACACAAATTCAAATCGTACCTACGGATAAGTGAACCGTAAGAACCGCATCGCCTACAGGGTCGACTACCCTTGCCAAACTTTCGCTCTGTCTTAGATTGCTGTTTCACCATAGATTCACCAATTTTACAGTATTTCAACATCAAATTCGTCTTTAATAAATAGTATCGCTTCTTCAGCTTTTAGCAGATGGTCTTTTCCAATTTTAGACTTGATTCTATGCCTACGCTTAACACGATACCCTGCTCTGCCAAGAGAAACTGAAACATCCATACCGTGGATGCCAAGTTCGGGCACATATTTAGTTCCAGGAATATCTATATGTTCTTTGATACCAAAGGAAAAGTTGCCTTGCCGATCAAAACAGTATTTTGAAAGCTTCTTTTCGACTGCATAAAAAGCCTTGCGGAGAAATTCTTCTGCGTTTTCATTTCGAAGAGTCACTACGCACGCTATGGATTCTCCTTTTCGGATACCAAATTCGCGCACAGTCTTTTTGGCAACTCTTTTTGATGGCTTTTGTTTTGTTAGTTGTTTGATAATTGTCACTGCCTGTTCTAGAGGTGCTCCAGACTTTCCAACAGACATGTTGACAGTTACTTTTTCGATTACAGGCTTAAGCATTGGATTTCCAACCCACTCTTTACGGGGTGGTTTAGCCACTGCTTTAGGAGCTACTTTCTCCTCTGCTGTAGGCTTTTTCTCTATCTGTACAGATGGAGCATTTGTTTCTTCAACAACAGGTGTAGACACCTTCTCGTTTGGCATCACAGTCTCTTCTTTCTTAACTGGAACAGGCACCTTAGCAACAACAGGCTTAGCCTCTGGCTTAACTTCCTTCTTTTCTGCTACAACTTTTGGTGCAGCAACAGGAGTTGGCGCTTTGGCAGCTTGTTTTTCAGTCTCGACTTTTTTCTTTACAGGAGTTACGGGTTTTTCGTCTGCCAAATCAATTTGCCTCCGGAAGTGATATTAAAGGCTCATTGTCGCCTAGGATGAAAACAAAGTCGAGTATAGTTTGGAATTGGTTTCCGTTTACGTCTTTGACAGTAACAAGCAAGTCTCTACGCTTTTTGTTTGGCTTCTTTTCGATTGAAACGACTTTGCCAACGATACCCATGTTTTTTCCGCCGATTACTATTGCAGGTGCGCCTACGTTTAGTTTCGTGTATCCAAGAATCTCTCGATCAGGGACACTAAGTTTTAGGACGTCAAGAGTATGATATGTTACTTCTTCGGGGTTCTCAGAGTTGCCCACAGCAGACAGCACATTTGAGCCATCATGAAGGTCAAGGTGCATGTTTCCGCCTTGTACAACTGTTTTATTTTCTATTCGATAGAGCTTGAAACCAGCATCTTCAGAACTGATAGGATGCAAAAACAGTCCTTTACCAGAAGGCAAGACACGATAAAACTTCTTAGTCTCGGGTATCGAAACAACATCCATCAAGCCGACAAGAAAATGCTCATCGAGTCTGACTTTTCCGTCAACCATTATCTTTCCTTGAGAGATGATGTTTTTGGCTTCTTTAGCCGTTTTGGCGAATCCAAAGATGTCGCGTATAACAAGGGCTAATGGTAAGGAACTTGAAATGGAGTGAGGACCAGCTTTAGCCATAACTGTCCAAACAGCCTCTTTTCTATGAATAGGCCACAGCTTAGGCGCTGGTTTTCTCTTCAAATGTCCGCGTTCGCCTTTTCTTCCCAAATTATGTTCCTCCAGATTGTTTAGTTATTTTACTTGTTTTTTTCTTCTTTTTTACATCTTTTTTCGGAGGTTCTTTAGCGATTTCATCTGTCTCGCTTACAGCCTTTCTTTGCAAAATCTTTTTGCGCCATTTGTCATCAAGATTTAGGCGTGTAATCATTACCTTCGAAGGATGAATAGGAACAGGGACTGTAGTTCCGTCCACTTTCTCACGGGTTGCCCCTTCAATGAATATACGGTAATTTTTTCTGTCAATCTGGGTGACCTTGCCTTCTGAGCCTTTACGGTCTCCCCTCATGATCATAACTGTGTCACCGTTTTTCACTGGAACCGAATTGGCACCATGAGTTTCCTGTAACTTAGATGAAAGAGGTGCAGTGAAACGTTTGTAACGTTTGGCAATAGGAGCTTGATACAGCCTTTTTCGTTGTTTAGTAGGTTTTGTTGTCTTCATCAATTAAATCTCCTATATGATAATACTAGCAGCACTAGCAATTCTAGACCACTTCTCTGCTGCCTCTTTTGCAATAGGTCCTCTAACCTCTGAGCCCCGCATTTCTCCTTCAGGAGTCATTATAACGGCTGCATTGTCCTCGAATTGAACCCAGACGCCGTCAACCCGTCGAAACGGTTTTCGTTGTCTAACTACAACGGCGTGAAATATTTTTTTCCTCATATCTGGTGTCCCTTTTCTAACAGAGACAGTAATTAAGTCTCCTACAGACGCTGCTGGAATTCGTCTCAGTCGCCCTTTATAGCCCACAACTTGAATTAGCCTAATCTCGCGAGCACCAGAGTTGTCTGCGCACTTCAAGACACAACCAGTTGGCAGTCCTCGGGAAATTTTTGGTTTCTGACCGACGACACCCTTTGCCATAAACGCACGAGACTTAGCTCTTGCTGCCATCAGATCCATCCTCCAATTTTTCTATGACAACGAACGAAACGGTCTTGCTTATTGAACGGCATTCTGCTAGTTTCACCTTGTCTCCTGTTTTGATTTCTAGGCAGGGAGGGCTGTGTGCAGCCACGTTGCTACGTCTTCGTTCGTATCGTCTGTATTTTGGAACGTAATTTAAGTAGTCACGACGAACAATGATGGTTTTTTCCATCTTATCGCTGACCACAATTCCTTCTAGTGAGTGTCCTCTTAGGGAAAGCGTCCCATGAAAGGGGCAATTTATATCTTCACATGTTTTCTTTGGTTTTTTTGCAGTAAGGCTTGCCATTTACCATAATCTCCTAGGTCGTTTTTTAAGTCGATCTTCAGCTCTTCCGATTAAGACTTTGCCATCCAACTCTACAACTGTTCCGTTTGGCATGACAAACTCAAAAACGGCGGTGTCTTTGATGATGACTTTTTTTTCACCATCATGCAATATTACAAGTGAGTTACGGGTTTCGTCGTCTACTTTACCCGCGATTCCCACTACAGAGGGATTTGAACTTTTAACAACCTTTGCATCAAGGCCTATGAATTCGTATTGAACTATGCTTGGTGTAACACTCATTGCTTTTCATTTCCTATCTTTTCTTCGGCTTCAATTGTAAGTAGCCGGGCAATGGTTTTGCGTAGTTCACGTATTTGAGTGGGGTTGTCAATTGACCCACCTGCGGCGACCATCGTTTTCAGTCTTGCGAGTTCTGTTCGAAACTCGTTTACCTTTTCTTGTCGTTCATCAGAAGACATCTCACGGATGTCTTTTAACCGTAAAATTGCCATCTTATTTTCCTGCCTCTTTCTTTTCCTTAGCTGGAGCCTCTGTCGTGGCTACTTCCTTTTTTGCTGCCTTTTTTTCTTTAGCAGGAGTTGTTTTCTCAGCATCATTTTTAGATGCTTTCTTCTCGGGCACTACTGTTTTCTCTACAGGTTTAGGCTCTGGTTTTGTTACTTTCTTATCTTCAGTTTTCTTTGGAGTAGACGGAGCTTTTGTTGCAGCAACTTTCTTTGTAGCTACAGCCGTTTTCTCCACAACAGGAACTGTTTTTGGTTCAGTAGGAACAACTGGTTTTTCAGCAACTTGCTTTTCTATTTTCTTCTCTACAGGCGCAGCCTCGGTCTTAGCTACTTTCTTTTCAGGTTCAACCTTTGCTTCAACAGCAGGAGCCTTTACGTCTTCAACTTTCTTTTTAGGCTCTAGTTTCTCCACAGAATCTTCTTTTGTTTCAGTTATTGCTTTGTCTTCAGATGGCGCTTTTGGTTTGGCTTCTTTCTCAGGCGATTCAATTGTTTCTTCAACAGGAGAAACTGCTGGTTCAGCTACCTTTTCTTCAGGTAATGCCTTTTCTTCAATAACCACTCTTTCTGGTTCGCGCTCAAGGTCTTCTTCAATAACATGAACATTGATTTGATCGGGAAACACTGCATCAGGAGGAAGCAAGCTTACTTTTACCCCTAGAGTTCCAGGTTTAAGGTGAACGTGCAACTCTGCTTTTCTCATGTATCTTCTTGGGGGTTCCCCGCTCTTAGGCAAGTATCCTTCTCTGAATTTTTCGTAACGAGCCCTGTCAGTCCGTAATTTACCACTAATAATAATCTCGATGCCCAGTGCCCCTGCCTGCATAGCCTGAGTTAGACCCCAAAATCCAGCTCTGCGGTAGTGAATTCCCCGCTTTAATGCTGAGGCAATACGTGATGCCACAACGTGAGCGTTTAGTTCTGGGATTTCGATTTCAGCTACTGAAATTTGTGGACTTGGAAGCTGGAATTTTTCTTCTAGTATGCTTGCAAGAGCGCGTATGGTTTCTCCGCCTCTTCCGATGACCAGTCCGGGGCGCATGGTGTATATTACCAAGTGGGTTCCGAGAGGAGTTTTTGTGATGCTTACTCCTCCGTATCCTGCCCGTTCGAATTCATTTTGTAAGAATTCGTCAATTTCGGTCTTCTTTATTGAATCTTCTATGAAGTGTTTAACTACAGACACGTTTAATTTCCTTCCATCTCTTCCAAAACAAGCTCTACGTGAGAAAGGGTGTTAAATCTAGGTGATGAACGCCCAAAAGCTCTTGGAATAAATCGTTTGATTTTCATTCCAGTGTAGGCTGAAGCGTGAATTATTCGAAGGCGTTCCATGTCAAGACCCTTATATTCGGCGTTTGCTTCAGCGCCTTCAAGTATCCCCAAAATTTCTTGGGCAGCCTTAACAGGATATCTGCCAGCAAATGCTTTTTCCAATCCGTGGCGATGTCCTACATGTTTGTTAAATCTGCGGAATGGAACAGGTTTCTTCTTTAGAATAACCTGACGAAGGTAGTCTTTAGCTTGATCAAGCTTCATTCCTTTTATTGTCCTACACACTTCTCTCGCGTGTTTATGGGACACCCTCAATTCTCGTCCGCTGGCTTTCGCTGTCTTTTCATGATCAATATCGGTTATTGAGTATCCCCATTTTGGCATATCTATCGTCCAAGTGAGTGACAAGCAGGATATTTAAGCCTTTATGGCGAAGGGAAAGTGTTGGACACCCAAAAACCGTTACAAGAAGGTTTGAAAATAATGGCATGGGTTGTTCACGGGTGTGGCACAGTTAAGATAATAAAATTGTCAGAAATGAAGAAGTATGCCAAGGGGTAGCTTTGAAGTTCAGTGAAGTATATCTATATAACTGAAGTTTTAGATACAACATAATAATAAGGAAAAACTGTCTGGTTCAACAATAGGTCAGATTAAAAGTAGAGCCAGAGCGCGAAAAAATGAAAAGTTGACGGGTGATTTGGTGTCTCAAAAACAGGTTATAGAAGCGTTAAGAAAACCTGAAGCATATAATGAAGAAGTGGAACAGGTTGAGCTAAAACAGACTCACATATCGTTTGTTTTCTTGACCAGAGATTTTGTTTACAAAATAAAAAAGGCGGTAAATTTTGGGTTCCTAGATTTCTCAACCCTTGAAAAGAGACGTTTTTTTTGTGAAAAAGAGTTGGACCTAAACAAGCGTTTATGCAAAGACATGTACCTTGAAGTTGTTCCAATCACTAAATCAGATGTTATCAAAATAGGCGGGGAAGGAGAAACCGTTGAATATGCAGTTAAAATGAAGAGAATTGCTGACGATAAGATGATGACCAGACTTCTTGAAGAGGGAAAAGTTGACAAAAAACTTGTTGACAAAATGGCAAAAATTATAGCGGAGTTTCATAAAAAAGCGCAAACAAGTACGAGAGTGGGCGAGTTTGGTTCTTTGTCGATGGTAGAAACTAATTGGAGAGAAAATTTTGAGCAAACAGAAGAGTTTGTCGGCAAAACGATAGCCCCAGAAAGTTATAGTTTAATCAAAGAGAAAGTAGACAATTTCATGAAAAACAATAGGGATTTGTTTGCGAGGCGCGTGTCTGATAACAAAATCAGAGAGTGTCATGGAGACATTCATTCTGGCAACATCTTTGTTGCAGACAAAATCTACATTTTTGATGCTATTGAATTTAATGAAAGATTCAGGTGCTGTGATGTTGCCTCAGAAGTTGCTTTCTTGGCGATGGACTTAGAGTTTAAAGGGAGAGAGGACTTGTCCAGTTTTTTTGTTGAAAGATACGTCAAGTATTCTAAAGATAAAGAGCTAGAGAAGATGCTTGCGTTCTACAAGTGTTACAGGGCTTATGTGCGAGGAAAAGTCACCAGTTTCAAGTTAAATGATTCCATCGTGAGCAGTAAAGAAAAAAGTGCAGCAACAAAAGAGGCGAGTGCATACTTTGAGTTGGCTGCACAGTATGCAAGACAGCTATAAATCATAAGAAAGGACAGCTATTTGGTGAATTGTTGTGCCACAAAATCGGGGACTTTGACTGTTCCCATGATTATGGGGTTTTGGTGGCAGTCGCTGCCTCCAGTCATGATTAGGTTATGTTTTTTTGAAAAACTGACATAATGGTTTGTTGTTTGTGCGGTGTTTCTTGAGTGCCAGCATTCTACGCCGTCAATGTATTGGAGCATTGAAGTTTCGATTATTCTAGTTTGTTCTTGCAGCGAGTTCGTTAGTTTGACTAGTGAGGTTCCGTATGGGTCATTTGGGTGGGCTAACACCGTTATTCCTCCAGCATTTTTTAGCAGACTTGATGCTTCTTCAAGGTAAAGCGGATACTTTGGGACATTACATTTTACAAGATACTTGTTGAAGGCTTCTTTTCGGTCATGAACAATTCCTTTTCTAATCAGATAATCTGCTATGTGAGGTCTTCCAAGCGCGCCATCAGCAGAGCTTTGAATCGCCTTTAAGTCATCTCCTGTGAAGGCTTCAAGCCCTTCTTTTTCAAATTCTGCGTTAAGCTTTTCTAGGATTTTTTTGGCTCGCTCTTCGCGATATTTGCTGATTTGCTGCAGCTTTTGTTGTAAGGTTTTGTTGTGTACGTCAAAGTTGTAACCTAGCAGGTCTAACGATGAGACTTTGTCTAAGTTTGGGTGTGAAAAGGTTATGTTTAGTTCAACGCCGCTGATGTATTGAATGTTGTTTTGTTGCGCTAGAGTCATTGCTTGTTTTTGGCAGCCAATTGAGTCGTGGTCTGTAATTGACATTAAGTTGATGTTTCGAGTTTTTGCTTCTTTTATGATTTCATCTACAGGCAGGTTTCCGTCGGAGCAAGTTTTTGAGTGAATATGTAAATCAATTATCATGGCTCAAGTCCAGTTACCTGACTTCTTTGCCGATTATGTACCAGTCTTTGGGATTGTCGCTTTCAGTGTCTACGGTGAGGTGGATTATGTCAATGTGGGGGTGCCACTGTTTTAGGTGATTTAAATCGATTGTTTCAAACTTGTTTTTGTTGGCGACGTAGGCTTCTTTGGTTAGGGCGTTTGATTCATAGTTTTCTTTTGTTCTGCGCGAAATACGGGTAAGTGATACATCTTCAGAGCAGTTGGTTTGAAGTATAACAAATGGGATGTTGTTGTGTCCAGCAACGTCGGCTGCGCGTCTGCGCAGTTTTTTTGTTACAAAAGTGGCGTCCAAGATTACGCCTTTGCCTTTCTGTGCAAGGTTTTCTGCTTGTCTGAACATTTCGGTGTAGACCATTTCACGTTTGTTCATGTTTCCTGCAACTTTGACGTCAAAAATGTCTTCGCCTTTCAGGACTTCTAGCCTGATTAGGTCTGTTCTAAGAATCGGGTACCCATTGATTTTTGAGATTTCTTGTGAGGTTTCTGTTTTGTATGTTCCTGGAAATCCGCAGGTGATTAGTAAAATGTTGGAGGGTAGTTGTGTTTTAACAAATTCTGCGAAGGGTTCCTTCAATTTAGGTGCACCGTGTTAAGTTGAACGTTAGAGAAAAAATAAACCTTTGCATACAAGAAGGAAGATGCTAAGCTATGTAGCTTTGTTTGGTTTTTTGGAAACATTGTTCTTATAAATGAATTCGGTGATTATAGTTTTGATTCAAAATGGAGAAAACTAATGGACTGATTATAGGCGGCGGCTTAGTTTTGATAGGTACGCTATGGGTTATTCATCATCTAATCATTTGCGGCAGACTGTTTGATGTTTCGGATATGCTCCATCACGAATTCTTTGAAGCAATATTTTTCACAGCAGGAATAGTGCTCTTGTTAGTTACGCTATTTGACAGAAAGTGAGCTCTAGAAGTTGTTTCACTGCTAGCGTATTAATTAGTGTGTGAATTTTTGGGGGTAAACGTGTGCTGTGCAGAATTTTTCAGAAAAAAAGTTAGTTTTCAACAATGTACCTCTATTTGTA
>JAOZIF010000016.1 GCA_026014495.1 Candidatus Bathyarchaeum sp. | reverse complement strand
TGAAGACTGGCATTTCGTCCTTGTGCAGGGCTTAAAGTGGGCACATATCCTGAAGTCACATCGGCAGCGGGAACAAAAGCATTGACCACATGATAAAGTAAAATGGGAGTCAAATCATCGGCAGTAAGATCATCCAATGTTACACCCAAATCTGTTAACAATTGCTCAAAGGCAGCGTTGACAGGCGCAAATACGGTATAAACAGCACTCTGATCGTTCAGCGCATCAGCAAGACCTGCTTTAGTCACTGCCGCTGCAAGCGAAGAGAAATTCTCATTGGCAACAGCATGTCCAGTCAGCGATAAGGGCAACACCACTTTATCAATTACATGAATGACCCCATTGTCGGCCATCACATCCGTTTGAACAATCTCCGCTCTGTTATTGAGCATCAGCTCTTCCTTGTTCACATAAAGTGAAAGATTGTAACCATCGGCCGGACCAGCTGACAAAGTACTGTAATACCCGGTAGATACCACCGAGGCAGAAGCCTCAACATTTAACACATGATAAAGCAAAACTGATGTAAGGGTTTGCGACGGAATGTCCTCCAACGCGGAAACACCTAACTCATCCAAAAGCGCAACAAATGCATCATTGGTAGGTGCAAAAACAGTAAAAGAAGCATTCTCATTGGCCAGATCATCATCCAGACCGGCCATCACCAAGGCATCCACAAGAATAGAGAAATCGTCATTAGCTGAAGCAACGTCAACAATCGTGTTACTTTCCACAGGAATCACAACTGTATCGTCATCATCTTCATCTTCACTACATGAAGCCATCACAAATACACCCAACAGCAAAATTGCCATCATTTTAAAACTTAACTTTTTCATGACCTTTGATTTTAATTTAGATTAATTTAAGTTGTTAATTTGATAGTTAAACAGGGTGTGTTTGTTTTTGTTCATTTTTTTTCTTTTTTTATTAAACATTCTTTCTTTTTGAATCTATTCAAACATCTATCATGCTGTTTTTATGCTTTTTACGTTATGACAATAATTTCTAAAAAAAACTCTAACCCAAAAAAAGAAATGGTTTAAGTTTATAGTTGCGTATATATTTTTAGAGATTCGTTCTCCCGATCTAGTGCCTCATCGGGATCGCAATGAACACTCTTTCACTTTTATATGGAAGAGGTAGGTTCCGTCTTTGCGAGGGCTATGCCCGAAGCAATCTCTAATGAAAAAAACGCTACTTTAAACTA
>JAOZIF010000083.1 GCA_026014495.1 Candidatus Bathyarchaeum sp. | reverse complement strand
TAAAATAGATTATTCTACTCTCCAACCATATTCTGTTTCTGGAAGGGAGTCTGTTATGGCTTGTAAATCCAGAAGCTATGGTGACCACATGTTTTCTATTGAACTAAAATCTTTAGATTACGTGAAAAACCTATCCTTAGCAACAGATAGTGACGAAACTGTTCTAATTGAGGGTTTTCTGGGCAAACTTGAGACCATAGAATTCACTGAAGGCATAATGCTCGAAATTAATGGAACAAAAGGAATCCTAAGAATGGATTTAAGCAAGAAAGAATGGAACGCATTGCTCCCACACAAGAAAAACAGACTGATGACCTCGAACAAAAAAATCCTTTTTGAAAAAAGCAAAGGGAGGTGAAAAAATGAACAAAAAAACAGCAGTTTTCTCTATCTTAATAATCTCCATGTTAATGCTGCCTTCACTCTTAGGCGTAGCTTATGCTGGAAATGTCAAAGACAAAAGTGCATCTGCCACATATAAAGCCTTGGAGAACCCAGGCGATTATCAAGTGAACATATTTAACGACGGAGACGTGAAAATAGCTAGTATTGATATAGTGGTAGACTCCGGAGCAGTAGTTAGCAACGTTTGGGGTTTTACAGAAGGATGGATAGACTCATACAATTTTGGTAGCTTTAACACATTATATGCCACAGCAGAAGCAAAAGCAGTCCTACACAAAGGAGACGTTGGTAGTTTCACATTCCATATAGATAGTGGGGTAATTAGTACTGTAGTTTTCCACACTTATGACAAAAAAGGCAATTCTCTAATCATTGACTACGCCGTCCTAGAATCCTAGAATAGAGAATTAATAGCATTTTCCTTTTTTCTTCCTTTTTTGTTTAAGGTACTAATTTGACGGTTCTCGGAATCCACGTTTTTTTCTGTTCTTAAGAAGTTAGCCAACAGTAAAGCCTCTTCATTGATTAACGTCTCAATTGTCTGATTTTTCCCATGTTTGACTCGGGGCAATCCCCAAAAGCTTGAGAACTATGAGTTTAATCTCTCTGAACTTCTAAAGCCATAGTAAGCCCAAAATGTTGATTCGTGTGAATTTTTCTATAATGTTTGACTGCGTTTGTTTGTGTGTGTGCGTCCTATAGTATATGATATTATAATAATGTCCCCAATTTTTCCTTTTGACCAAAAGAAAAAGATCATTCACAATCTAACTTTGTTTCTTTTTGAGTTGCTGCCTTACATCTTTTATGAAATCTAATATCACTTCGTCGGGCTGATCTAAAACTAGTCTTTGAAATTTCTGGATGCCCACAATCTTGGCTTCAATTTCACCCTTTTCCTGTTGCCATTTTTTTAGATTTTCACCGACTTTGATTATTTGCTCACCAAGTTGATTTTGTTCTTTAGAGCGTTTGTTTAATTTTTCAATTTCTAATTTTTGGGCTCGAATTTGGTTTTTCATTTTTTTGTTTTCCAGATGCAGTTGGTAAAGGTCATCTTTTACTTCCTTAACTTCAGTCATAGTCTTTTCATTCTCACCCTTCGAAAGAGAAACAGCAAACAAGGATTCACGTTCCAAATACATCTTCTTCAAGTTTTCAAATTGAGTTTCTCTGTAGGCCTTAGACATATCTCCAATTTCATGGCCAAGCCAAAAATCCACAATCGAATCAGGAACTCCACTGTTAATCATAAGGGACCCAAAACTTTCTCGAAGACTATGAGTGCCCAAAGGATTGAAACTATTACCATTATTTTCTTCAGTTACAAATCCTGCTCTAACAGCCAATTTTTTCATCATAATTTGAATATTATGAGTTTTCAACCTGTTTTTGCCCCGTTGCAAAAACAAAGGCGTTGAATTGGTGAATTCTACTCCTTTACTTTTCATGTCCGCCAAATACGCTTTCAAAGCATCAATAGCATCGTGTCCCACAAAGGTGTAATATTCCACTCCAGACTTTATTCGCATTGTATCAATTTTAAGCGGATGCTCGTTTTTCTCTAATCCTTCAACAACATCTTCATAATTCAAAGCACAAAGTGTACTTACATCTAATCCCCCTTGAAAATGAAACAAAACTATTGCTCTATCTCTTGGAGTTCGAGCATGGTCAACCAAGGCTTTAACTTTCCAAACATCTTCAGGTTTGAAAACTATTCGTTTGTTTTTAACTTTAGATTTTGGAAGCTTATGTTTTCCTTTTAATCGAACAGTTATATCAAAAGTGGAATAAAATCCTCGAATAACATTAACTCGCATTTCGGCTGATTTGCCTGAAACCCCTTTTTTTGCTTTTTTTGTTTTGCCTTTGCCTACAGTTTTTTTCTGTTGATACTCAGTTCTTAACCATTTGTAAAAACCGATTAATCGGCTCAAAACAATATCTTGTTTTTCCCGTGGGTCCAGTTTGGCATCTTCAATGGCTTCATCAATTAGTTGAGAAGCAGTTAATCCAGTAAACTCACTGTATGCTCTAAAAGCTGATTTTGAATTGTAAAAAGTGCTTTTGTTTACAATGCTTCCCAACCAACGACTTAATTCAGGATTTTGCCAGTTGATCTTTGGAGGTTTTGTCTCAATCAAAGGGCTAACCTACAGAGAAATATTATAAAAATCTAATATTTAAATAAATATTATAAATTAACCTTAGTAAACTAATAGGTGGTTAATTGTTTGGGGTTTTGTGTCGTTTTTTTAGGTAAACTATAACCACCAAAATGGTTGCCAGAAATAATGGAATAGTTATCCATACGGGAAACTCGGGGGTTTTGTATTCTTCGATTCTGAGTAACCAGAAATCTCCGTCTGGGTCAACGATATGATTGGAGCCTCCTATTACAAATCCTCCGTCAGAGGTTTGAATTATCGCTCCAACGCTTTGGGTTTCTTGTTCAGGGTAGGTCTGGTTCAATTCTACATTTCCGTTGATGTCTGCTTTTATTAACCAACAATCGTTGCCTGTGGTTTCCAAGTTACCATAGTAGCGGCTGGCAACTGCAAACCCTCCATCTGAAGTTGTAATTAGGGGATAGCCGCCCCAGCCCATTGCTTCTCTGGAAGTTAGGTTCCATTCCATGTTTCCAGACGAGTCAGTTTTAACAAGCCAAAAAACGATTGTGTTGGCATCAGGCTGTGTTTTGCCTGCCAGCATAAAGCCTCCGTCAGAGGCTTGTACCATAGAGTAGGCACGGTCTAGACTCTCTCCTCCGTAGGTTTTGTTCCATTGCATGCTTCCTTGGGCATCGGTTTTAACTAACCAAAAATCGCTGTTAGAAAAACTAGAATATCCAGCTAACGCAAAGCCTCCATCAGACGTTTCCACCACAGAGTAAGCATATTGTCTGTCTGCCCCTCCGTAGGTGTGGTTCCACTGCATGTTTCCGGAGCTGTCAGTTTTAATTAACAGAAAATCTTCCAAGTCACCAACCAAAGACAAGGTGTAACCAGCTAACACAAAGCCCCCATCAGACGTTTCAACTACACAGTGAGCATAATCCTGATACAGCTGACCATACGTTTTATTCCACTCCACGTTGCCGTTAGCATCTGTTTTAACTAACCAAAAATCAGTGGATTTGGCACCAAAAGAATCTGTTTCACCAGCCAATGCAAATCCGCCATCAGAAGTTTTGATTAACGAATTAACATAGTCACCTTCTTCTCCGCCATACGTTTTGTTCCACTCCATGTTCCCAGAGCTGTCAGTTTTAACCAACCAAAAATCGGAGCCGCCAGCACCAAAGGCGCTTACAGAGCCAGCTAACGCAAAGCCTCCATCAGAGGTTTCAACCATTGAAGAAACCCCTTGACCACCTTCGGTGTGATAGATTTGACTCCAAATAATCTCTGAAAAGCCAACAGAAACAAGTAAACAAAAACATAAAACACAAAGAACTGTACCTGAAAAAACCGTTTTTTTAAACGCAATCATTCTCTCAAACAATACAAGCAAATAATTCTAAATTAAGCATTTTTATCAAGAAACCTTGACCAAATAAAATTCTGTCTAACAGAAACACTAGGGTTCGTTGCAGCCGTAACATTTGTTTGTGTGAACACAGATTACTCCGCCACAGGTAGGGCATTTTCTTTTTTCTTGTTCTGTTTTCAAAAAACTGTTGATGCCCTTTGATTGAATATGTTTGAGATTTTCAACCAAACTCATCCCATACTTACGCAAATAACCCACATCAATTGCCTTTAAGCGTTCACACGGAAAACTTTCACACTCAAAACAATACTCCACCTGCTTACTTGCCAGCTTACTGCAACCTTTTTTGAGAAACGCACACTTAGAGATTCTTGACCTGCAACCAATACAGGACATTTTTCTCTTTTTGCCAGCCATAGTGTAGCCAAAAAATGCAATGCAAGTTCCACAGTAGATTCCGCAAGGCGACATTAGCTCTGCAGTAAAGTTTTTGCTCATTTAAGGTCACTTTTAGATTAGTCGTTTTTGAGTTGGCTGCACCACTCTATCACTTGTTGTTGTGTTTCTTCTTGGTTTTTTAGTGCTTTTGTAACTGCTAAGCCTTTAACGTTCGATGTATAGTTGACTGTTTTTTTGATGTTCTCAAAGGTTTTTTCTGCGTTATCACCATCTAAGGTTACAAACAAAGCAACCTGTTTGTCTGCAAAATCGTTTTTAACCAGAAATGTTCTGATTGGCGGCGCTATTTTTCCTGCCCAAACAGGCGACCCCACAACTACTAAATCATAAGCATCAATAGATTTGGAAGATTCAATTTCCGTAAGTTTTTCGCGCATAGAAGCAGAACCGCCCTTTAGGTAAAGCAGTTTTCCTTTCTTCTTGTAGGTCTTGGCACTAACTTCACACAAGTCAGCTTCAAGCTGCCCTGCAATCTGTTCAGCTACAAACTTTGTATTCCCTGTTAATGAGTAGTAAGCAACCAGCGTTTTCAAAGCATTCACAACCTAATGTCGAATAGACTACAAGAATTTAATAACATTTTACATCACTGCCAAACAGCAAACCTGTTAGCTGGATGGCTCTACCGTTCCATTTTCTTTTAGTTCTAACAGTTCCTTGATTTTGTGAATCTCAATAAGATTGCTTGCGTGCTTTTGTTTTGTCCTAAAAGCAGCCGTAAAAAGCACAGTGTCTTTGATGTCCAGTAGCTTCATAGAATACAAACTACACGCAACTGCAAGTATCCTGTCGGTTTCCTGCCTGTAATCAACAAGCACAGGAACCACGCCGTAAACTAACTCAAGCTGCCTTTTCGCAATCGGACTAGACGTAACCGCAATTATAGGCTGAGGAACCTTGAATCGAGATATCATCTTTGCAGTGTAACCTGACCGCGTTAAAGTAACAATCTTGTCCAGCGGCATGCTTGTGCATATTTCATGAATTGAATGGCTTACAGTATCAGAAATGTTAACAAAACCTTGGTCTTCTACACTGCTCACCGCAGCCTTTTCTGCCTCCAGTGCTACACGCGCCATCACAGCAACCGACTCTACAGGATAGTTACCAACCGCAGTTTCCCCAGAAAGCATCGTCGCATCTGTTCCATCCAAGATTGCGTTAGCTACGTCACTAACCTCAGCACGAGTTGGAGTAGGCTGAGTCATCATAGACTCCAGCATCTCAGTAGCAGTTATGACAGTTTTTCCAGCCTGATTGCATTTACGAATCAAAGACTTTTGCACCAAAGGCACCCGCTCAGTTGCAATCTCGATTCCCAAATCGCCACGCGCAACCATAACAGCCTCTGACGCCTTTAGTATCTCCTTGAAGTTTGTGATTCCCTCAAAATTCTCGATTTTAGAAACCACTGCACCTTTAAAGTCTCCAGCAGCAGACCTCAAGTTTGCTACATCTTTGGCGCTTCGAGTAAACGAGAGAGCCAAAAACTCGACGCCATATTGTTTCGCAAAATCGACAAGTTTGTGGTCTCGCTTTGAAAGCGTTGGAACAACAAGCTGCTTGTTAGGGACATTAACGCCTTTGCCATCAGATATTACGCCGCCAGCCTCTATTAACAGACGAAGAGTCTTGTCAGTTTTTTCGGCGACAGTTGCCCTGATTCTGCCATTATCCACCAAAACGGTGTCGCCAATATTCATCTGGTCAATAAAGTTGTGATTAAAACGAACTGCTCCGCCAGAGCCTACATCCAAAACGTCTCCCACATTAACAGATAGTTCATTGTCTGTTTGTATCCGTATTTCTGGACCCTTCAAATCAACCATTACTGGAATGTCAGCTACTTCACGAACATTGTCAACAACAGTTTTGTAGCGGTCAAAGTCTCCATATGCAGTGTTTATTCGAGCACAGTTCATTCCAGCCTTAACCATTTGTTCTAATGTTTCAGACTGTAGACTAGCTGGACCAATCGTGCACACGATTTTGGTTTTCTTCGGCAACCCAAATGTCACCATACAATAGAATGGGTGCTTTTAGCGTTTAAGTCTTGAAACAGCAACAGTTACAAGTATAGCAACAACAAGAAGTCCAATACCAACTTCAGAAGCCAAAACAATACTCTCATACGAGCTCTGATTAACCAGTATCCCTGCCAAAGCCCAAACAACCACAAGACAAAACACAATATCCTTTCTTAGCGCAAGCATAGCAAAAGACAGTAGCAAAGCCACACAGATTATCACAATAGCCCACGATGAAGCCTCAACGCCAAATCCGTCCCAGCCAACAGCAGTCAAAGCCACAGAAACATTAGCGATAGTTGCGATGCTTATCCAGCCCAAATAAACACTGAACGGCAAATGAACAAACGCCATCTCTTTAACCGAAACAACAACCCTGCCAATATCCAATCTTCGGTAAATGAAAATCAAGCTCGCCAGCAGCCCAAGCATCAAAACCAGACTATACGTTACGAAGTCATAGTGCCACAAAAACAGCCAACAAACATTACATAAACTAGCCAAACCAAACAGCAAGCTAACTCGGTCAAGAAACGGTTTATCCTTGTTCTTAGGTAACATTTGATAGGCAACAAACAAGAACAGCAGAGCGTAAATTACGCCCCAAATGGCAAACGTGAAACCCGCAGGAGTAACCAACGTCGGATACATGTCCGAAACGTCAGCACTAGTTACCCCACCAATCACAGTAGTGCTTCCAGCAAGCCCATTAACAGCAAGAGTCACTATGTAGGCAACAAGGTTGACCGCCTGAAGATAAACAGACTTATTCAACACCATAAAAGTACAATATACGCCCATTTTTCATATAAAAATTCGCACAACCAAAAAATAGCCACGAGTTATGGAAACTCAAAATATTTGCTTGGTTAAATTTTCTTGACGTCAGTTTTTTGTTCTGTAAATTGCATTATAAACTGTTATTACTCCAATAATCACTAATATTGCTGCAACAACTGCAGCTAGTTCTCGGCTAGTTATTATTGGTCTATCTAATTCAGGGGCAAATAACGCTGTCAAGCCAACAAGAACAATAACCAAAGCAAAAGCGAATTGAATTCGATTCATTTCAAATCACTTCTATTTTATCCATTTTTTTGTTGCATATTAAGATTGTCAAGAAATCTTTACTAACTTTGAATTGTTTTAGTCAAGAAACCTTGATAAAAATGCTTTTACACCAAAAAAGCCCAACATTAAGCAGGGAAAGAGTTGGTTCTCTTAAAAAGAACACCATTAAAAAAGGCACTCGTTCTGGCACTCTTGTTCTCAACAGTAGCGGGAGTAATGTTCGTCAATCTTGCAACGGCTAATCCTGCACCACTTTTTGCTTTTCCCCAAGAACCAATTACCACTCTGCCTGCGATAGTTGTGCAGTCTCCAGTTCAAAACCAGTTTTACAATTCGACTAACGTGTGGTTGAATTTCACCATAGTCAAGCCAGAATCATGGTTTGCCATTAATGTAGGCAGTCATGCGGACTTTTCGCCATTAACAGAAACTTTTGTGAACATAACATCTATCTACTTTACCGTAGACGGCGGTAAACGCCAAAGCATTCCAGTGCACGATATAGATTCGCTCTTTGACACGGATCCAATACTAAATCTGAATTTCTCAACCATACTCCCATTAGCCGTTGGAGCACACAGTGTTAGGGTAGGTCTTGAAGCGAACAGCTATTATGTGGTTAGTTATGTCTATAATTTTTCTGAAGCTCTTTCAAGTGTCAGATTAGTTACAGAATCAGATGTAGTCAATTTAACCGTAGTTGAGTCTTCAGAATCAGATACAACGAATTTAACCATAAGTGAGCATTTATCAACAGCATTAATCGTAACTGCTTCTGTAGTAACAGTTGCCAAGGTGGGCGCTGTTCTGCTGGTTTACTTCAAGAAACGCAAGCACTAATCTGAAGCTTGTTTGTGCACGAGTTTTTTAGTTTATAGTATTTGGTTTTGTGTGAAGGTAGGAAGATAGAGATAGAGAGGAGTAGAGTTAAACAGGAAGAAGAGAAGGGGAAAAAGGTTAAATTTTAACCCAACCAACCAATGCCGAAGGCTGACGCTGTAGGGTGAAAAAGATACTCAGCGTCAGCGTATGACAGTTCTTGCTTAACTTCGCTTGGAAATCAGATGGAAAAAGACCCAAGCGATGGGGCATTCAAGCTGGAAATCATGACAGTAGTCAGACATCAGTAAGAAAGCATAAGGGGTAAAATCGAGGTCTGAATTTACCCCTGATAAGTCTTGAATGTTTTTGATTTAATTATAATCAGGCTGAGGGTAGTATATCATGCCTTTTTGGAGTTCTAAACATGCTTAAAAGGCAGCTATCGGCAAAACTAACTAGTTCTCTCATGCTATTCCTGTCTATTCCATCATCTGTGAATTTGTAAGAAAGTAAATTTGCTCCTGCTTCTAAATGAATAAAATTGGCAGTAAAAAGACTTGTTAAAGTTTCTGGCAAAGTCAAGGGAGATAAAGGTTGATTAACCGCTAAAAGTGTTAGAAATGGGCGTTCAAACAGAAGGGGCATGTAATCTTTTAACAGTTGCATTCCTTCTTTTTCAATTTGAATTTGTTTTGATTGGGCTGTTAATC
>JAOZIF010000132.1 GCA_026014495.1 Candidatus Bathyarchaeum sp. | reverse complement strand
CGAGACGATGGCGCCTTAGGATGTTGGATGCAATTTTTCGACCACTTGGAGTTAATTTCACGTCTTTGTATGGTTCACGAATGACTAGTTGTTTGCGTTCAAGATTTTCTACTGTGTTGGTAATTGAACCTGGAACTACTCCTAATTCTCGGGAAAGCTCCATTGTTCGGGCGTAACCTGTTTTGTTTTCTAAACGGTAGATTGCCTCTAGGTATTCTTCGGCTTGGTTTGTAACTGTAGCTTGTTTGCTGTTCATGAATTTCACCACAGGAAATTACGAGTGCTCGTATATTACGAGATCTCGTAATTTCAAGATGATGTTATTGTAAATAAACATTACTGTTTCTATATTTTTACTTGACAGAACCATCAAAAATGAAAAAAATTTAGTTATCAAACTTTTTTGACTGAACTTTCTAATACTTATGATGTTTTTAGTCAAGATTTCTTGACAAAAACCCTTTTTCAGCTGTACAATTAGATGGATTTTGGTATAAATGATTAAATTCAAATCTGCAATTATGTTGGCAGTAATTTTTTCTGTTGTTTTTGTCTCGTTTAGACAAATTGAAGAAGTTGAAGCAGAACAGAATACCGTTATTGTTCCTGATGATTATGGGTCTATCCAAATGGCTATTGACAATTCCTTAGTTGGAGGTACTGTTTATGTGCGAAGTGGGATGTATCATGAGAATCTTGTGATTAACAAGTCTTTGTCTTTGATGGGAGAAAATGTGGACACAACAGTAATTGATGGTAATCCAGATGAGGGTTACATGATTCCCATAAAGATACACGCTGATAATGTATCGGTTTCGGGTTTTAAGCTGCTTTATGGTTACTCGGGAATTTCAGTGGGGGACTCGAAGTATTGCAACATTTCAGGAAACAGGATAGCAGGTAATGAACACGGGATGATGCTAGTTGGTTGTTCTCATTGTGTGGTTTCCGAGAACTACTTTGAGTTGGTTGGTCTTTCAAGTGCTATCCAGTTAAGTTTCTCAAACTCCAGTCTTTTGACGGGAAATTATATTACAAATTGTACTGAGGGAATCCAAGTTTGGCAAGGCAGCACAAACAACACAGTAACCCAGAATACCATAACGTACTGTGATGATGTTGCCATCCGGCTTCAGTATGCTGACAACAACACAGTAACGAGAAATGACGTATCACATTCTGGAATCGGAACGTCAGTTTATGTTGCTAACAACAACACAATAACACAAAACAACTACTTCAACAA
>JAOZIF010000145.1 GCA_026014495.1 Candidatus Bathyarchaeum sp. | reverse complement strand
TGCGGACAAATATACCTTGACTGTCGTTTTATACGGGTCCGCCTAAATATAAGTTCGGCTTTTAAATATGTACTGTCCCAAACAACCCGATTTCAAGAAATAAAGGAGACAATATGAAACTGATTCACGTTCACGTAACAGAATTTAGGAGCATTAATGATTCAAATCAGTTCGAAATCGGTGATGTTACATGTCTTGTTGGCAAGAATGAATCTGGTAAAACAGCACTATTAAAAGCTATTTACAAACTGAATCCGATTGTAGAAGAAAACGGTGATTTTGATGTAACTGACGACTATCCTCGCCGAGACGTTTCAGATTATGAAGATGATGTCGAGTCTGGGAAAAGATCTCATGCGACAGTAATTCGAGCAACATACGCTTTAGAGGATGCTGATATTTCAGTTGTCCAAAATATTTACGGAAAATCTTGTTTCACTTCAAAGAAGCCAACCGTTACCCTATCGAAAGGTTATGAAAACATCCGTGTTTTTGAAGGATTGGTGCTTGATACCAAGGCATCTCTTCGGCATTTGGTGAAAAGCTTTGATCTTGCAAGCACAGTAAACGCCGACTTAAAAAAAGCTGAAACTGCAGAAGATATGTGTGGTGTCTTGCAAAAAGCAGAAGTAACAGAATCGACCCAAGAGCTCCTGAAACTACTCAACCCTATAGCAAAAAATGGACTTCGATATGTTGTATA
This sequence comes from Candidatus Bathyarchaeum sp., assembly GCA_026014495.1. Classification (GTDB taxonomy): domain Archaea; phylum Thermoproteota; class Bathyarchaeia; order Bathyarchaeales; family Bathyarchaeaceae; genus Bathyarchaeum. Next base: position 554 of record JAOZIF010000145.1, on the reverse strand, counting down.
TAACGACCTTTTAAGACAGCGTATTCCAAAATTTCTTTATTTTGATGAGTACTATCAAATGAAGGGACAAGAGAATATTGAAGCTCTTAAACAAAGAGTCGCTTCTCAGACCCTCAAAGAGTCCGATCACCCACTATTGGGTTTGATCGAACTGGCAAAGCTAGATTTAAACCAGCTTGCAGATCCCAAACGTACAGAGGCCTTGTTGTCGAAGTTGGAAGCTGCTGAAAATCAATTAACAGCCAAAGTCCTAAAATATTGGTCTCAGAACAAACACCTCCGTTTAAAGTTTGACATTCGCCCTGCTCAACCAGAAGATCCGGAAGGCATGACCAGTGGCACAAATATATGGGGGCGTGTTGTAGATACTAAACATATGGTAAGTACACCTTTACGTACAAGATCAAGGGGGTTTGTCTGGTTTTTTTCCTTCTTAGCTTGGTATTCACAGTTAAAACGTAATGGGGAGCGACTTATACTTCTTCTGGATGAACCTGGTCTATCTCTTCACGCGAAAGCCCAAGCTGATTTGTTAGGATACTTCGATAAAGAAT
>JAOZIF010000072.1 GCA_026014495.1 Candidatus Bathyarchaeum sp. | reverse complement strand
CTTAGAACACCTTAACCGCCGAATCGCCTCTGAAGTTGACGACATGTTTGACATAATTGACCCTTCACAAAAATCCTTCCACCATGTGGAACGAGCCTACAAAATCGCAAAAGATGTAGACATAAAATTCAACAACTTCTACGTAGTAGGTGGCAACCGAGTACCTGAATCACTAGAAGACGAAGTTCAAAACAGAATAAGCCTAAAGTATCTAGGAAAAATCAGCTACGACAAACAAGTAGAAGAATCCGTTCTTAAGGGCAAATCTCTAATTGAGTTACCCGAAACTTCTCCCGCATACGTTTCAGTGAAAAAGATACTCCAAAAAGCAGGATATTAGGATACTAATAACACTGATATGTTGAAAACAACTTTTTTGCTGAATTTTTTTTCTTCAGCTTTAGGGACTAACCGTTATTGTTGTTGAATTAAAGCTACTTATTCCATGGTCGTCAACAACAGTTAGTATAACGGTGTGATCCCCTGCTGTACTGTAAATATGAGTGGTTACCCTTGTGTCGCTGGTTTGTCCGTCACCAAAATTCCATGCATAACTGACGATTTCACCGTCGGGGTCTGTGCTTGGGGATGCATCAAAGGTTATTGTGTCTCCAATTTGAGGTGAATGAACATCCACAGTGAATTCTGCTTGTGGATTGGCAAGAGTTGGGGTAATAAACAGTACCCAGCAAAGCAAAAACGTCAGAAAATATGCACCTATACCCATTGTGAATATTTTTTGTTGGTTAGTTACTTTGTTCATGAAGAAAAACTTCACTACATAGTATGTAAGGATGTAAATCGCTAAGCTGATGCTGATTCCGTTAATCAGGGGGTCACCAACTTTGAGGTTAACCACAAAGGAAGCTACAAGGGCCGCAAGAATAGCGAAGCCGACACGACAAAGGTAAATTATGTTTAATGTTTTCAAGTTGATACCTGCTTTGTGATTTGTGCGTAGCGATGTTGCATTAGTTATTTTGGTTTCCTATATAGTTTTTCACACTTGCCTTCAGAATTTCATCAGCTAGAATAATCATCAAAGGATTCAAGGGATTTCGCTGTCCCAATAGTACACTTCAGAATAACTATCTACAAAATCGAAACGTGAATCATCATAAATTATGTCCAGCCGCAAACCATATCTTTCAATCAGCTTGTTCATGTTGTTCCAAATCAACGGAGACTTTTCATCAGGACCCCAAGAGGGCATCCAGATTTTATCCTCGGGATGGCGCATGCCCCAACCATAATCTTTGGGA
>JAOZIF010000140.1 GCA_026014495.1 Candidatus Bathyarchaeum sp. | reverse complement strand
TTGAAAAGCTTCAAATAGTTGAAATTAAGAAAGAAAAAAACACATAACAAAGCAAATGCACTCGGACGCCAAAAAGCGCCGCTCGTTCCTCACTCTGCATTTTGGCGCCGGTAATTTGCGACGTTATACGTAAAAATGCATTTCAAATAATCAAGGTGAGTATTTTGACCTCTCATGTAACGATTACATCAGTTGAATTTCGGAACTTTAAGGCTTTTAGTCATTTTTCTATCAGCCTTCAGAAAATGAACATTCTTGTTGGTCCAAACAATTGCGGGAAATCTACAATTCTTAGTGCTTTTAGAACTTTGGTTGCTGGATTGAGGCGTGCAAGGGCAAAAAATGCTGAGTGGGTACCCGGTCCAGATGGGGGTACTTACGGTTACAAAATCACTGAGGAAGCGCTTCCTATATCTATAGAGAATGTCCATACCGACTATGCCGAGGAGGACTCATGGGTCACCTTCCGTTTATCTAATGGCAACAAACTGCAACTTTTCTTTCCAAAAGAAGGCGGATGTTCACTGATTCCACGCGATACTAAAAAGGCAGTAAGGACTACCTCAAATTTCAAATCTGCCTTTCCAATTTCAATTGGGGTAGTTCCTGTTCTTGGCCCAGTTGAACACGAAGAGGAGCTAGTAAAAGAAGAGACCGTCAAAAGAAATTTAGCCACCCATAGGGCTTCACGTAATTTCAGAAACTCTTGGTATCACCTCCCTGAAGGATTCGAGGAATTTGCGGATCTTGTAAAAAAAACATGGCCCGGCATGGAAATCGAACCTGTTCGACTAGTTGATGCAGTTTCCAGAAAACTGACTCTCTTTTGCATTGAAAACCGGATTCCAAGGGAGCTTTTTTGGGCTGGTTTCGGGTTCCAGATCTGGTGTCAATTACTAACCCATATAAGCAGAGCAAAATCGGACACATTACTCATAATTGACGAGCCTGAAATTTATTTGCACCCAGATGTACAGCGCCAATTATTGAATATTCTGAGGGAGTCTGGGCCAGATGTGCTCCTCGCTACACACTCAACCGAAATCATGGGGGAAGCGGAGCACTCTGAAATACTCTTAGTTGACAAAACTAAAAGATCCGCCCATCGCCTAAAAGACATTGAAGGCGTACAGAAAGCTCTCGAAGTTGTAGGATCAATCCAAAACATTACCCTCACTCAACTCGCAAGGAACAGAAGGCTTGTTTTTGTTGAGGGGCTTTCAGACTTTAGAATACTAAGGCGCTTTGCTCAAAAGTTAGGACTCGCT
>JAOZIF010000057.1 GCA_026014495.1 Candidatus Bathyarchaeum sp. | reverse complement strand
TTTGAAATTTAGTTGGTTATAGCATTTTTTCGATTAAACGGATTTCAATTTGCATTTTGCAATCTTAAAGATAATTGCATATGCATAAGGATAAATACGTTTTTGCTCAATTAGTAGCCTTTCTGGATAGGAACAAGTTTAACTACATCGTTCGCAAGTACAATGGAGACAAATACGTGAAGCATTTCACTTGTTGGAATCAACTGCTTTCTTTGATGTTCGGGCAATTGTCAAATCGTGAAAGTCTTAGAGATTTGATTGTCGCACTTGATGCTCATCACTCCAAATCTTATCATTTGGGCTTGGGCAAGAATATTTCAAAATCATCTCTGGCCAGAGCCAATCAAGACAGAGACTATCACATCTTTGAAGAGTATGCTTACTATCTGGTAAACGAAGCCAGACAGAAACGAGTTGCTGACATCTTCAAACTTGAAGGCAATGTCTATGCTTTTGATTCAACGACGATTGACTTGTGCCTTTCCGTATTCTGGTGGGCGAAGTTTCGTAAGAAAAAAGGCGGAATCAAAGTGCATACATTATATGATGTGGAGACACAGATACCAGCATTTTTCCATATCTCGGAAGCTTCTGTTCACGACTCTACGGCTATGAAAGAAATCCCTTATGAATCAGGCTCATATTACATATTTGACCGTGCATATAATCACTTCAAAATGTTGTTTAAGATTCATCAAATAGGAGCTTTCTATGTTTTAAGAGCCAAAAAGAATCTACAATGCAAGATGATCAAATGGAAACGAAGATTGCCAAAGAACGTACTTTCAGACGTAACAATTGAATTGACAGGTTTTTATCCTAAACAATACTATCCAGAACATCTTAGATTGGTCAGATATTGGGATGAAGAACAAAAGCGTGAGCTTGTATTCTTAACCAATGCGATGCACATTTCTGCACTTCAAGTTGCTGACCTTTACAAGAACCGCTGGCAAGTCGAGCTTTTTTTCAAGTGGCTAAAGCAACATCTAAAAGTCAAGAAATTCTGGGGAACTACTGAAAATGCTGTTCGAACTCAAATCTACGCCGCGATGTGCACTTATTGCTTGGTGGCAATCGTCCAAAAAGACATGCAACTTGACAGAAGTACATATGAGGTTTTGCAGATATTGAGTATTTCTTTAACAGATAAAACTCATCTTCGAGACCTATTTGAGAGAACTAAATTTCAAAATGACAAAGAACGTTTTAGGCTTAATGAGCCAAATTTGTTTAATTTTTAATAACGTCCCAATTTTAATGGGACACTAGTGA
>JAOZIF010000173.1 GCA_026014495.1 Candidatus Bathyarchaeum sp. | reverse complement strand
GACGGTGTAAAATTTGGCATCTCTTAGGGCTTTAGCGCCCTCATTAACTCGAATCACCATCGCTGGAGCTGTTGGTGCTGCAATGCACATTGGACAAGGCGATAAGAACCTAGTAGATTTTAAGGCTGTAGAGTTCTCCCGAGCAGTTTTGAACCAAACTGAAGTTGACGGAGAAGTCATTTCATGTGAAGGTCCCAAAGACAATGCGCCAGCATTCTTGAACCGAGAAAAAGTTGGAACAGGCAGTGGACCAAAAGTCGAGTTTGTCGTAGACCCTGTTGACGGCACAACCGCAACCTCTAAAGGCAGAAAAGACGCGATTTCTGCTCTTGCTTGTGCACCTGCTGGCTGTTTTCAGATGCTACCTGATGATGGATACTACTTTAAGGTGGCAACCGACTGCCATTCTGTCGGCAAAATTTCCTTAGACATGTCGGTTGAAGAAATTGTTACAACAGTTGCCAAAACCAAGGGCTTAGCCCTAGAAAACTTCACAGTTATTATGCTGGAACGAGAAAGGCATAACGAAATTTTGCAAAAACTACGAAAACTTGGGGTAAGGATTATTTTGCTTCCTGACGGCGACATCGCAGCGGCTGTTGTTGCATGTATTCCAGACAGTGGTGTTGACCTTCTTGTGGGTGCCGGGGCAGGACCAGAAGCAACTATCGCCGCAACTGCGGTGAAGTGCCTTGGTGGTACCATGCTCGTGAATGTTTGGAGAGACAAAAATGATGATGCAGGCAGGCTAGATAGGCTAAGGAAAGTTGGTGTTGATGTGGATAAAACTTACGACGAAAACGAGTTAGCAAAAGGCAACGAGCTTGTTTTTGCGGCGTCAGGAGTTACCAAAGGTGAGCTTTTGGATGGTGTACGTTTCACTTCAACCGGTGCAACTGTTAGCTCGCTTTGTGTAAGATTGCCTAGTGGAACCATCGAAACCTCTGAGACAACTCTTAGATTCAAAGAACATCCAGTTTACAGAAACGTTGACTTGAATGGGCACCCTCAATATAATGGGCATTAACTTGGATGCCCACGTTCTTTATTTTTCCATCACTTTTTGTTTCTTACTGGAACACAGACTTTGGAGTTTACACTTTTTACATAGACCACGCTAACGTCTATGCCATAAATTTCTTTCAGGTTTTTTTCAGTTAACACTGTCTCAGACTCGCCAACATTTATGAACTGTTTATTGTTCATCAACGCAACCTTACATGACAGCTGAAATGCATGGTCTGGAAAATGTGACGTAAATATTACTGCAAGCCCACTCGTGGACAG
>JAOZIF010000050.1 GCA_026014495.1 Candidatus Bathyarchaeum sp. | reverse complement strand
AAATGGAGCAGGCGTAATAACCCATGGATTTCTACAGAACATACCCATAGATTATGCAATTCCAATTACGATTGGCACAATCGTTGGTGCACAAGTTGGAGTTTTGCTAGCTAAACGAACAAAACAGAAAACATTGAAGATTATCCTATCAATAGTTGCTTTTCTTTTTAGTATTAGATTAATTTTAGATTTACTATGGGCGTAGCTGCACGGCCTTTTTAGACGTGTGTAGCCTGAAAGAATATCTAAATGTAACAAGCTTTAATTATTCTTTAAAATAGTTGAATGATGAGGAAAAATTATGGCATTATTTGGCAGCATCTCATATGATGTCCTAGTTGCTTTCGCATTAGGTGCTCTTGGCGGATTTGCAGCAGAATTAATAACTAACAAAGGAAACATCGAGTTTCCACATACAACAAAGAAAAACTATTTTGATGCAGGTTTTCTTGCAAACATATTCCTTGGAGGAATAGCAGCTCTATCGTATTTTTTCGTTCTTGATACTACTGACGCGTATAAATTTGTTGGAGCAATGATAGGTGCAGGTGTAGGTGGCTCAGCAATTCTGACAGCCATAAAAGAGAAAATCAGTGGAAGCATAACCCAAGAAATTGCAGAAAAACAAACTGAGCAGGCTGAAGAAGCAAAAAATGATCTTGAAAACATCGCAAAAGAGCTGGACCAACTGAAAACAAAAATGGGTATTACAAAAGCTGCTGCACAGGTTGATGTGGTAGGTGCAATTGATACCCTGAAGAATAATGCTGAAAAAAGGGCAGCTGCAATACAAAGGTCAACCGAGAAAGCTAAAAGAAAGCTTCAGGAACTACAGTAGCGCATCGTGAAGTCAAACAAGCTTTAGTATTTATTCTAAAAAATAGTAGAAAAAAAAGAAATCCTGTTAATTCAGGATTTATTTGAGCCATTTGAGCGATCAGATTGTAACTCTGAATGAGGTCTGTTTTGTTTTATGGCGGATGTTAATTGTTATGAGCACTGCAGTCATCAATTCAAAACTTGCTGAGCAGAGCAGAGCGCCAACTTCGATGCCTCGAAGGTGCCTGATGGAGTTTGCAAGTTCAACAATTTTTGTTAGGGCTTCATTATCGTCTGAGGCAATGAAAACGTCGACGCCTTCAAGTGGTTGTTCTATGTGCATTAAGCGATGGGCACTAATTGTTTTGAATGCCGCAACAACCGGAATATTCTCGGGTACTGTAGCTGCAAGGTGTTTGCTTCCGGAACCTTCAGGGAATGTTTCGCAAACAAAGGTTCTTCCCACTTTCTTTAGGGGTACGGTCACGTCAACTAGTATTGTTCCAGGGTTCATGTTGGGCAGTAGTTGTTCAAGAGTGTCTTTAGCGTATTGGAATGGAACTGTTAAGAGTACTGCATCAACATCTTTTACTGCATCTTCGTTTTGCATACCAACGAGGTTCTTTTTTGCCTGTTCTAGTTCGTCGGCTGTTGTGAACTCTTTTTTCTCAACCCAGTCCATCTTTTTTCCAGGAAATAAAAGCTCGAGTGAAGATGCTACGTTGTCGATGTGAGTGTTTAGTTCGTCTACAATCTTTTGAGCTTTTTCTAGGTTTCGAGAACCAATTTTGATTTCATGGCCCACCATGGCTAATCTGAGAGCCAAACCTTGACCCTGATTGCCTGTTCCGCCGATAAGTCCAATCTTCATATTTTTTGCCTCGCTAACTCTCAAACTATTTCAGATAAATAAAGTTTTACAAAAAAATCGATTCTGCCAAAAGAAAGATTTTTGTCAATCTAGAGTTATTTGCACAGTTTTGCTGAAAAGATTGGACATGATTTTTTCCAGATTTCTTTTCTGTTCATCAACCCTTTGGTGTGTTTCTTTATGTTCTTTTTCGAATCTAGAGTCTCGGGCTTCAAGGAGACGTTTCTTTTGTTCCAAGTCTTTCAATTGGTCATGTACTTTTGTTCTCTCGTCTCTTGTTTTGCTTATTGTTCCTGATGTTGATAACTCAGTTTTTTTGTTAAATGCCTCACTGCACTGGTTATGAAGTTGTGTTAAAGCCTCTTTGTTTACAATACTGTTTATCTGGTCTTTTGCTTTTCTTAATCGACTTGGTTTCAGTTTCATTTTTTTGTTATCCAATGATGCATCAATTTTTTGAAGAATGCCCTTTAGTAAAGGATAACCTTCTTTTTCTGTAGATAAGGCATCAAATGGATTTGTTAAGTAATCATCAAGTTTACTGGTGGCTTCAGGAGACAGACTGTATCCGGGACTATTGACTAAGGTCTGAAATTTTAGAAGCGATTTTTGGATGTGACGCAGTTCATGTTTAACCGTTTTTGTTAACTCTTCAATTCTCGAGTTTAGTTGAACGAGTTCAACTATCTCTTCTTTGCTTTGTATGGCTTTCAGTTTCTGTTGACTTTTGGCTATTTTTGTTTCAAGAAGTTCTTTTTTCTGGTTTCTTGTTTGTTTATCCGTTTCGTACTTGTTTAATTCAGCTAAAGAATTGAGCAATTCATCTACTTTAGAAAAAAGGTTTTCTGCGCTTTCAGCTGTAGCGTAATCTGTTGTTAAGAACTCAGTAAAGTTTTGAAATGAATCATCTGCTCTTTTAAATGAAACATCGAATCGTCGACGAGACATTATGAAGTATGGGGAAATAGCGCGGAACCATTTTGTTTTTTCTTGACCAATTGTTTTCATTGTTTTTTTGAGTTGGTCAGAAGTTTCGTTGAGAGTTTTTCCGTTGATATCTTTGGGAATGGTTACTTGTTCGATTAAATCGGAAAAGGATGTAGCGAGTTTGTAGAGAAATTTTGCGCGTTTATATGTTTTTCGACTGCCTTTTGCCATCTCTTTTTCTGCATCATCCAATAGTTTGTCACAGGCATCTGAGAGTTCTTCAAGCTTAGCTTGTGTGTCTGTAAGCATCTTTTTTGCGTCTGCCCTCAGAGGTTCGACTATGGAGGGTGTTTGTTTGTTTAACCACTCGTTGACGTTGCTAAGTGATATCTCAAGACGTTCTGGCATAAGCCTTGTTCCACACTTTACTTTTAGAAAGGTAGCTGACTACCACACCAATTAAACAAGACATTATTTGTTTACCCTAAAAAATGTTGAGTCATTTCGGTAAATCTTTTCTTTTTAACTACTCGTCACACAAAAAGAAACCACTAACAGACCAATCAAACTTTTTCGATTTTGCGTTACCATGTTCCGAACATTGATGAAAGCTTAAATTTGAAAGCTAATAACCATGCAACGACGATGTCAATTATTCCCTGAAGCACATTTAGCCCTGCAACAAAAATGATAAACTCTAAAATTGAGCCACCAAACATTGCAGCTAAGAGTTCGTTAGTAGGTATTCCCGTCCACAGTGGCATAGCCCAGTAGTAGTTTACCACAATTGCTACAATGAGCCTTACAATGGTTGCTAGAACGGTTACCACTACAACTAAGAGGGCTTTGTTGAAGAGTTTAGCACCGTGTTTGGAGAAGAAGGGAAACCGTGATACAAGAGCAGGAACCAAAAACATCGGTATTGTCGCCACGAATTTCATGATTCCTCCCACGAAGCCAGTGGGCATGAACAGGGTTATGAACAGGGTTGTTATTACCGAAACGGAAGAAGCTGTGGATAAACCATATAGCAAATACGATAGCACCCAAATTGTTCCAACAAAGTCTACTTTCATTCCCCACGGCATCCTCAATGGTAGCATGTCAGAGAATATATCGAAGAATATTGCTAGGGCAGACATTATTGCTATGCTTGCGATTATGTATGATTTTGTTGGTTTCTTGGACACATGGAAACTCTCCAATGAATTCAATTTCAAACACCATCTCATTTAAGAGTAACTACTCAAAAAAAAGTAACGACTGTCTTGTCTCACCCCATGTAAACCAATTTGAACAAAATCTCGCTGAAACTTAATCACCTTCTTTTCTTTGTTCCAAAAGGCTTTAGTGAATAGCAAACAGAGAATAATATAGGTGCTTGTGTGAAACTAACAATAGCAATAACAGGAGCCAGTGGCGTCATCTACGGCAAACGACTACTAGAAGAACTGCACAACAAAAACATCGAAACACATCTAGTAATTAGTAATGCAGCAAAAAAAATAATTAAACACGAACTGGAAACATCCGAAAAATCACTAGAAAAATTGGCAAATCACGTCTACGAAATTGACGACTGGAGTTCTCCAATAGTGAGTGGGTCATTTAAAACAGATGGACTGGTGGTTGTTCCCTGCAGCATGAAAACGTTAGCTGGAATTGCTAATGGATTTGCAGAAAACGTTATTCTAAGAGCAGCAGATGTAACACTAAAGGAAAAAAGAAAACTGATTATTGTACCCAGAGAAACACCGTTGAATGTCATTCATCTCAGGAACATGTTAGACCTCGCTGAACAAGGTGCAATAATTGTTCCATCGATGCCTGCATATTACCATAAACCAAAGAACATCAATGATGTGGTAGATTTTATTGTGGGAAGAATCTTAGATGTCCTAGGAATTGAGCATAACCTCTACAAACGGTGGCAAGAAATCCAGAAGAAAAATTAAACTTGAAGCTTTATGGATTTCTTGAAAACTTCGACATCAATTTTTCCGCCTCTAAAGGTTTTACCTGTTTTAGCGTTGTTGATGACAAAGACTGCCGGAGCAAACAATCCAGGGTCAATCTTATAGAAATCATAGCCAGCTTCCTTGAAGATTTCCATAAAGGGCTTACCATAACCCTTAGATGCTGAAGCAGGCGCCTTCTCCAGTATCTCCTTTAATGATTCATCATCTTCATTCACAGTATAGTATGCTGTGCCAGCGTAAATTATTGCATCATTTGTTCGTCCCATAGCCTGAGCAACTTTCGGATGCACTGGAGCTATTGGCGCAACTCCACAGGCATTGGTAACCAGTTTTGGGTCAAGTCCTTGCTCTGTGAGTTTGTGCAACCCAGTCTCCACAATTCGTCCTGAAATCTGAACAGACCCAGCAACACATGAAGTGGGCACCAAAATCAAGAACAAATTTTCTGGAGCAACATTGCAGTCTTTAGCAATTTTTGCAACAGCTTCTTCTGGAGGCGCTTGTGAAGTTTCAAGAACCAAAACAGCGATGTCTGAAGAGTCCTTGTAATCAATTTCATCGTACATTTCTTTTGGCTTTAATGACAGTGCACGAGCTGGACCAGATCCCATTGCAGTGTATTTTCCCTCTTTTATTTGCCAACCTGCGAACTGGGAACCCAAACTGGAGATGGCAGGATAATCGGTGTAAACAAAGATTGACGGCAGTTCAAGGTCACCGTATCGTTTGTATGAAATTTCAGCCTTGGCTAATCCCCCAAGACAAATTTCGGTTATCAGTCGACCTGCTGCAAATCCACCTTGTGCTTCGATTCCGGCATCAATCAAAGTTGCGCCTGAAGACGTTTTCTTGACTATAACTCGAAACTCGTTAGCACTGTCACACAATCGGTTTACAAGACTGTAGGCCAGTTGATTTACACTTAGTTTTTGTGTTTGCATCTTTTTTGATTCCTAAGATTACTTTGAAGATAGTAATCTTCCACGTATGTGTCGTAGCAGCTCAGATATGAGTTTTGAGGTTTTGAAACTAACAGGTTTCGGTTAGCAAGTTAATCTTGTTTGTTTTTCTGTTGAGAATAGGTTTGAAAGTTTAATGCCGATTAAACGAATTCGTCGGTTAGGGTGTAGATAATTTTGTGCAAGTTCTTTGCCAGTCTTTTGTATATCTTTTAGGCGATCTGTAAAAAAGGACATGGTCTTGGTGTGGGTGTGAGTTTCAAAGTTTTCGTATCGTATCTTCAATGTGGTTGTCTTGAAAAGGAAATTGGATGCTGTTAGTTCTTGGTGTAAATCTTCTGACAGGGCATCTATAGTATCTAAGATAAGGGAAGAATCGGATGTGTCCTCTTCGAATGTTATTTCTCGGCTCATTGACTTTCGTTCCCAGTGTTCGTGAACGTCACTATCGTCGATTCCATGTGCCATTAGATACAGTTGAGTGCCTGCAACGCCAAATTTTTCTGCTAAAACAGTTGCATCATAGTTGGCCAAGTCGCCGATAGTTTTTATGCCCATCGTGTTGAGCCTGTTTTCTGTTTTTCTGCCAACCCATAACAGCTTACGAACTCCAAGAGGGTCCAAAAACTGTTTTGCATCTTCAGATTGGACAACAGTTAAACCGTCAGGTTTGTTGAAGTCGCTGCCTATCTTAGCAACAAGCTTGTTTGGTCCGACACCTATAGAGCAGGTGAGGCGCTGTTGTTTGTAAACATCTTTTTTTATGTCACATGCCAGTTTTTCTGCTTCTTTAAAATCTTTGACTTTGGAAGTCACATCCAAGAAGGCTTCATCCAGACCCCAGCGTTCAAATTTGTCCGCGTAACCCTGAAGAATTGTCATGATTTGGGCAGATACTTTCTGGTAAAGACTGTAGTTAACGCCTAAATAGACTGCGTTGGGACATAATCTCCATGCGCGTGCGATTGGGATACCTGACTTGACGCCATACTTTCGGGCTTCATAATTGCTGGTGCTTACTACGCCTCTTCCAGTTCCTTCTTTTGGGTTGGCTCCCACAACAACTGGTTTACCTTTGATTTCAGGACGTTCTCTCTCTTCTACTGCAGTAAAAAAGTGGTCCATATCAATGTGAAATATTATGCGTTTCCTCTTTTTTGCCACAATAAGGGACTTCCTTTGTGCTAGAAAATTGCCTGAAAAACATAGTCTATGGCTTCAAGCTGCTCTAGCGCCTCTTTAGAGTCCTTGGCACTTAACATTTGCTTTTCTTTTAAGCTAACTAATCTTGAAACTGTTTTATATAACGAATCAAATGCAGCCTTAACTTGCAGGTCATCGTTCATGTGTTCCTCAAAGGTAGTCTTTATCTTTTTTACAAGTTCCTTTGATGTAGCACTAGATTTGTGTCCAGAGTTTTCATCAACTTTTAGGTTTTTTACCATCTTCCGAAAACTCCTGAGTAATTTGCAAACTTTGTTGTAATCTTTGAATGCAAAGTTTAGTTTTCGTCTGTAATGGCCGTAAATAAAGAAGAATCTGATGTGATTCCAGACACACTCTGTTTCTAAAAGGTCTCTAGGATACTTTAAGTTGCCTTTACGTTTAGACATCTTTTCGCCTTCAAAAATCAGATGGTCTGCATGAAGCCAGTAATTAACAACAGGTTTGTCTGTCAAAGACTCGACTAAAGCGATGATGTAGTCGTGATGCCTGTAAGTGCTGTCAATTCCACTGCACCAAATGTCTGCTTTGAAGTTAAATTCTTCAGGAATCATTGCAGGGTCTTGAATGTTCCATGATGGTCTGCCTTTGCCAATTTTTGTGTCCCAGTAAACTTTGTCGCCTTCTTTGTAACCGTGCCATAAAATGAAGTCTCCGCGGTTCCATCTGTTGCCATGGTAGGTATCCTTGTGAAAACGTATTTTTTGTTTAGGCCATTTACTCATGTCCAATCTGAAAAGTTTGCCGAATCCGTCAAACTTCAGTGGGTCAAAGTAAACGTTTTTTCGTCCTTCATGGGTGTGCCAGTAGGCATAGCCTTTTTGCAGTAGAATTTCAATAAGGCTTGCGGCCTGTTCAACAGTATCTGAAGAGCGTTGCAGGTAATCAGGAATCTTAACTTTCAGTTTGTTTAGTTCTTCAACAAAGTGTTTCACGTTGCGGTCGGTCAGTTCTTGCAAAGGAATATTCTGTTTTTTTGCTTCGTATAGTGCTTTATCTTCTACGTCAGTGATTGTTAAAACTCGTTGTACTTTGTAGCCAAGGTATTCAAGATAGCGGTGAAGAATGTCTTCAAAAACGAAAGTGCGGTAGTTGCCAATGTGCGGTAACTGATATATTGATGGACCACAGGTGACCAATTTCACGTTTCCGTCTTCTAAGGGTTCGAAAGGTTCTAGCCTTCGGGTTAGAGAGTTGTAGAGTTTGAGCAAAAACAGCACCTAAACTCGTTTTGAGTATATGGATTTAATGGTGCATTATATTTCGTTTGGTTTCTTGTTAGGGGTAATGGTGTCACTTGTATTTACAAAAGACATAAATCGCACTCTACAAGAATACCTCTCACAAAAATTGTGAGGTTACAAGCCTTGTCAAGCCATAAAAATGTTATAATATTTTTGGACACGGACAAATATACAAGCCCCTTTGACATGTTAGTCGCTATCGACTTTTATCCAGATGCCCAAATAATCAGCTACAGTAACGTTGAGGTTAGTGACGCAAAACGGTTAATACAAGATGCAATGTTTCCACGCGGACCTGAAGGCGCAAAACACACCAAAGTTTTCATTGGAGGACAAGATGTCGATAAAGCCCTTCAAATTTTAGAGGTAATAAAGAAGTCCATGTTTCCACCATTTGAGCTGTCTGTAATAATTGACCCCAGAGGCTCAAACACAACAGCATCCTCTGCAGTAGCAAAAACCATGAAACTCTTCAAGGAAAAGGGATTTGGAGACTTTAAAGGAAAAACTGCAGCAATTCTGGCAGGAACAGGCCCCGTTGGCGTGGTTGCTGCACGATTATATGCTAGCGAGGGAGGAAATGTTGTTCTCACTTCACGCAAATTAGACCGTGCAAAAGAGGCTGCAGACAAAATTAACGAGGAACTTGGAACAAAACAGGTTTGTGGTGTCCAAGCGGCTACTCCAGAGGAGACTGGTGAGGCAATAAAAGATGCTGACGTGATTTTGGCTTGTGGCGCTGCAGGCATTCAACTCTTATCATTGAGCGTACTTGAGAAGTATGGTAAGAAATGCAAGGTTCTTGGAGATATCAACGCTGTTCCACCGTTGGGTATTGAAGGCGTGAAAGCCACCCATAAAGGTAAAGAGTTTATTCCCGGCAAATTTGGTATAGGTGCACTAGCAATAGGTCCGCTTAAAATCCAAATTGAAGGCGAGATGTTCAAGCAAGCCGTGGAGTCCCCTAACGGAATAGTGGACTACAAGACTGCCTACGAAATAGCGAAAAAACTAGCCTAAAATCACTTTTCGGGAACCTGTTTTTTGGTTTCCGTAAAATCTCTTTTTCTAAATTTTTGAACTTATTCAGAGTCAATATTTTGTGTTCATAGCCTTTTTTTATATAATCCAGCAAAGGTGACAAACGAGGAACAATGAAGCGCTCAAACAAAATCTTGCTGATGTGGCTCTCGGTTATGTGGACAGTCTTTTCTATTTGGGTAGTTGCAGTAACTCAGTTTCCGCTAAACTTCGGTTTTGTTGGACTGCAATCTATTGTATGCATAGTTCTGGTGTGGACTATGATACAATACAACAATATTGGAAACGATTCGTTAGTGCCGTCGGAGTAACTCTGAGATTTCATCCTAAAGCGTCAAGCTAATGCCTTTTCGTCATCC
>JAOZIF010000139.1 GCA_026014495.1 Candidatus Bathyarchaeum sp. | reverse complement strand
ACGAATGGCGGGAGTCATAAAAGCTTTTGACGCCGACACAGGAGCCGAACTATGGAGTTATGACGCAAAAGATCCATACAATGAAATTTTGTGGGGTAATTCTTGGCCAATCTATGCAGTGTTTATTACTGATGGAAAAATCTACCTTGGTCACAGTGAACACTCCCCGGTTGATCCTAAGCCTCGTGGTGCACCATTCATATGCATTGATTTGAATGATGGCTCAGAAATCTGGAGAGCAGATGGTCTATGCCGTCAAACAGACTGGGGCGGTACAGCAATTATTGGAGACAGCATAATTGCCACCATGGATTCTTATGACCAACGTATCTATGCCCTTGGTAAAGGTGCAAGCAAAACTACAGTTACTGCTTCACCTAAAAGTGCAACAGTAGGAAGCAGCGTAATTCTCGAAGGTATGATAACAGACATTTCTCCTGGCACAAATGATATTACAATTTCCACTAGATTCCCCCACGGAGTTCCAGCAGTAGCAGATGAATCCATGAGCGAATGGATGCTTTACGTCTACAAGCAGATGGCTCGCCCAACGAACACACAAGGAGTTACAGTCATTTTCTGTGCGGTTGACCCCAACGGCAATTACATGGACATCGATAGAACAACAACTGACAGCAATGGATACTATAGTTTCGCTTTCAGACCTGAACTGGAAGGAATATACACAATCATCGCTACTTTTGAAGGAACAGAAGGATATTATGGCTCATTCGCACAAACAGCAATCACTGTGGATTCAGCGCCTGCAGCAGCTACGCCAATCGAACCTGAAGAACCAGAACCTGAAGTGCCAGTAGAACCAACTGAACCAGTTCAAACCCCACTGATCACAACAGAAATCGCTATCATAATCGGAGTCGTTGCAGTAGCAGCCATCGCAGCAGTAGTATTCGTTCTTCTAAGACGGAGAAAATAACACACCATTTTCTCTCCCTTCTTTTTTTGGGAGTAAAACGAAGAAATGGGGCTGAAAAGACTTGAACAAAATGAAAAGTCCTTAAGATTATAGTAGCATGGTTTTTCATTTTATTTACCTTCAATACCTACCCACAAGTCTCAGCAAACCCATTTCTTTTTTTATTTTGTGCTACCTTTCAGTAAAGTTTTCTCGGTTAAACAAGATTAAATGTGAATTTGTTGACTGACTTTTGGTTTCAAAAATTGGATTGAAAATAATCCGTCACTGTTGTGGACATGTTTTCTTTGATGGGATTTCCATCATTCAAATAATCTAAGACAAGAAATCAACAATAAATGCCCAGTTTGTGGAGGTAATTATATTGAATCT
>JAOZIF010000110.1 GCA_026014495.1 Candidatus Bathyarchaeum sp. | reverse complement strand
AATCAGAGTTATTCACGAAAAGGGAGAACTAATCCAAACTGGAAACACCATCTGCTATCAAGTGCCCTGACTGTGGAAGCGACAAATACTGGAAAGACGGCATTCGCCACACTGAATGGGGAGATGTTCAACGATATATTTGTCGGACCTGTGGCTACCGGTTTAGTGAAGCTGGTTTAAACACGTTTGGGAGCTTCGAACCTCTAAAAATCATTCATCGGCGGACATTAAATATGCCTTCGAACCTACATTTTAATCGCCAAATCTGCGTCAGCAAGACAAAGGGGGCGAAAAATTTGGTCAAAGTGGAAACCCGAATTAAAAATCAGGCCGCGGGGGCCACAAAAGAATCAGAAGCAACAATTAACGGAAAAATAGTAGATTACCTGTGGTTCATGAAAAAACAAGGATATGCTGAATCAACAATTGAAACTTATGTGATAATTCTAAAGACTCTAAAAAATCGAGGTGCAGACCTTAGTGACCCAGAAAGTGTGAAAACAGTTATTGCACAACAACAAACCTGGAGCAAAGGAAGAAAATGGAACGTCGTCAAAGCTTACAGTTTATTCCTGAAGATGGAAGGATTAACCTGGATTAAACCGAGATACAAACCAGTCGAAAAAATTCCGTTTATACCTACGGAAAACGAAATAGATCAACTCATTTCAGGCTGTAGCAAACAACTATCAACATTCCTGCAAGTCTTAAAAGAAACTGCTGCTCGCCGGGGAGAAGCATTTACCCTTACTTGGGATGACATCGATATTGTACAAAAAGCAATACGGATAACACCCGAAAAAGGAAGTTGCCCCAGAATCTTCAAAATATCTGACAAATTACTAACGATGCTAAACAATCTGCCACGAAAAGACAAAAAAATATGGATCTACAAGACAGCTAACAACTTAAGCAAAAGTTTAAGAAAACAAAGAAAGCGTATAGCCCATAAAACTGGAAATCCTAGATTGCATCTAATTCACTTTCATACCTTTCGTCACTGGAAAGCAACTACAGAATATGCTAAAACCAAAGACATCATGTATGTCCAAAAAATGCTTGGGCACAAAAACTTAAAGATGACTCTTCGCTACACCCAGTTTGTTTCTTTGCCACAAAATGAAGAATATATCTGCAAAGTTGCAACGACTACTGAAGAACGAAAAGAACTCATTGAATCTGGCTTTACTTTAGTTGAGCAAGTGGACGGCAAAAGTTTCTACAGCAAACGGAAAACCTCATATTTGGGGACGGAGTCCCTCCTTGGGGGTCCATGGTCTAGTCTGGATTAGGACACTGGCCTGCGAAGCCGGAGTTCCGG